>SHVV01000078.1 GCA_009694095.1 Alphaproteobacteria bacterium
CGCGATGCTGGTGGGCGCGGACCATATGCTCACTAGTGAAGGATCGTAAGGCGAGTCGGTCGAATCCAGCTATAGTGCGCGTCCATCAATAAATAGTTGCGATGCAAGAAAACGACCCGTTTTGGAAACTGAAGTCGTTGCAGTCGATGTCCCAAACCGAGTGGGAGTCGCTCTGCGATGGCTGTGCTCGATGTTGCCTGCTGAAAGCCGAGGACGAGGACACCGGCGAGGTCGTTTACACCGCCGTCGCTTGCAAGTTGCTCGATCTCGAGACCTGCCGGTGCAGCGACTACAAACGGCGTGCCCGCCGTGTGCACGATTGCGTCAAGCTGACGCCGGAAAAGGTTACGACTCTCGGCTGGCTGCCGAGCACTTGCGCCTATCGGCTCGTCGCCGAAGGAAAAGACCTCTATTGGTGGCACCCACTCTTGTCGGGAAGCGAGGAAACCGTTCATCTGGCCGGCATCTCGGTACGCGGTCGTGTTCTTCCGGAAACGGACGTCGGCGACCCACTTTCCCACATCGTCGAATGGCCGCGTTGACCGCCGTCGGCAAAGCAAGGTTCCCATGACCCCCTCGATGCCAAGCGCAGCCGATCCGATTCTTCGCATCATCCCGGCGGTTTTGACACCGATGCGGGCGGATCTTTCGCCCGATTTCGAGGCATTGCTACGCCACGCCCGGTGGCTGCTCGCGACCGGCGCCGATGGGTTAGGCATCCTCGGCACGACCGGCGAGGCTAATTCGTTTTCCGTGCGCGAACGACTGGCGATCCTCGACGCTCTTGCCGCGGGTGGAATTCCGGGCTCGACCGTCATCGCCGGCACCGGCTGTTGCGCGATTCCGGATACGGTCGAACTTTCGAAGAAGGCTATCGAGATCGGCGCGGCCGGCGTCCTGTGGTTGCCGCCGTTTTACTATAAGAACGTCAAGGACGACGGCGTATTCGACTCCTACGCGACGTCAATCGATCGCATTGGCGACGCCCGCCTTCGAGTTTACCTCTACCACTTTCCGCAACAGTCGGCGCTGCCGCTTTCGGTCGACCTCGTGGGCCGATTGATCGAACACTTCCCTGGTATCGTTGTCGGACTGAAGGATTCGGCTGGCGACTTCGCTTACACCGAGACTTTGGTTCGACGTTTTCCCGGATTCCGCGTCTACCCAGGCAGCGAGCACCACCTCTACAATGGGCTCAAAGCCGGCGCCGCCGGGACGATTTCAGCATCCTGCAACGTGACGTCACCGCTCGCGGCCGAAGTGCTCGCGGCGTGGCGTGCCGGCCGCGATGCCAGCGCTCTCCAGCAGCGCTTGAGCGCGATTCGCGGGACGATTCAATCGATGCCCCTCATCGCGGCGCTCAAAGCCATCATCGCGCGACACACCGGCGACAAACGTTGGACCAATATCCGACCGCCCAACATCGCGCTCGGAGACAGCGAAGCAAAAACGCTGTTTGAAAAGGTCGACGCCGCCGAACTCAAACTCGCGGCCGCCATCTAGCGGCCTCGTCCGCCGCGGTCGCCAACCGGTGCCCACATGCTGCGCCCCAACAGCGCCCTAGTCGTCGGCGTCCTGGCGACGCTCGTCGCGTTCGGTCCGATTTCGACCGACCTCTATCTCCCGTCGCTGCCGGCGATCGCCGCCGCGTTCGACCGTCCGATCGGAAGTGCCCAACTCACGCTGTCCGCGTTCCTTGCCGGGATCGCCATGGCACAGCTTTTCGTCGGCGCCCTGGGCGATCAGTTCGGGCGCCGCCCCACGATGCTGGTTGCGCTCGTGCTCTACTTCGGCGCTAGCATCGGCTGTGCGCACGCGACATCGATCGAGGAACTGATCGTCTATCGCTTCATCCAAGCGTTTGGTGCTTGTGGCCCGCAAGTGCTCGGCCGCGCCGTCGTACGTGACCTCCATGAACGCGCCGAAGCAACGCGGATGCTCGGTTACATCGGCGCCATCATGGGCTTCGCGCCCGTACTGTCGCCCTTCATCGGCGGCTACTTCGTTGTCTGGTTCGGCTGGGCGGCCAATTTCTGGTTCATGGCCGGGTACAGCGCGTTTGCGCTGATCGTCGTCCTGGTCTTCGTCCAAGAAACCATGCCGAGCCGCGTCGAGACCGCGCTCGACTTGCGCGCCATATTCGTCAGTTTCGGCCGCGTTCTTACCCACCGCGAGGCATTGTCGTTCGGCGTTCCCTTTTGTTTCGTCTACGCCGGCATGTTCGCGTTCTTCACCGGCTCGTCGTACATCGTCATCAACATCCTGGCGGTTCCGACCGAACATTTCGCCCGCTATTTCGGCGCCGTCATCCTGGGCTTTCCGATCGGAGCGTTTCTCGCCGGCCGGCTCAGCATCCGCTTCACCGTCGAGTCGATTTTTTTCACCGGCATTGTGCTGGCAGCCGTCTCGGGGACGGTATTTGCCGCCCTGATGGCGATCGATGTCGTCAATGGCTGGACCGTCGTATTGCCGATGTTCGGATATACGATCGCCGTCGGATTGGTGAATCCATCTGGCATCGCCTCGGTGTTGGCGCCATTCCCCGATATCGCCGGAAAGACATCGGCCCTTCTTGGCGCGGCGCAGATGGGACTTTCGACCGTCGCTAGCGTAGCCGTCGGTTTACTTCACGATGGAACCGCCATGCCGACAGCAAACGGAGTCGCCGCCGTCGGGATCGCCGCCCTCGTTAGTCACGTCCTCGTCCGGAGCGGGCGTCCGGCGGCTCGGCACTAGTGCCCGGCTGGGCAACGACCGGCGGCAGCTTGACCTCGGCCGGAAACGACTTGGGCGCGCTCACCGCTTCGATCGGTACGGTCCGAGCGGCGGGTATTACGTCGCGCACTATTTTTCCGCGGTGAGCTGCAATCATGAAGTCGCGCCAGATCCGGGCCGGTACGTCGCCACCGGTCACGCGATTCATCGGCGTATTGTCGTCGTTGCCGACCCAGACCCCGGCGGTGAGGTCAGCCGTGAACCCAAGAAACCAAGCGTCGCGATAGTCCTGGCTGGTGCCGGTCTTGCCGGCAGCCGGTCGATCGAGTTGCGCTGCGCGGCCGGTTCCGCGGGCAATGACATCGATCATCATGCGAGTGAGTTTGGCCGCCGTCGTCGTCGCCATCGCCGGCCCGGGACCCGAGCCCTCGCGGCGATAGAGCACGTTGTCGCGCTCGTCGCGAATTTCAGTAATGGCATACGGCCATACACCTGTGCCGCCGTTCGCAATCGCCGCATAGGCGCCGGTCAATTCTATCGGCGTCACCTCGGCGGCGCCGAGCGCGAGACTCGGAACCGTGGGCATCGGCGAGGTTATCCCAAGCCGGCGTGCGGCGGCTGCAACGCGGCCTCGACCGGCGCGTTCGGCGACCTGCACCGCCACCGTATTGATCGAACGAGAAAGCGCCTCAGCCAGAGTCACTTCGCCGATGAACGTGCCGTCAAAATTGCTCGGCCGCCAACCAGCGATCGCAATCGGACCATCGATGAAGACGCTCGATGGTTCGAGCCCCGCTTCAATACCTGCTAGATACACGATCGGTTTGAACGCCGATCCGGGCTGACGAAACGCGTTCAAGGCCCGATTGAATGGGCCGGTCGCGTGGTCGACGCCGCCGACCAAGGCGCGAACGGCGCCGTCATGTTCGAGCGCGACCAACGCCGCCTGGGAGAATCCTTTCGCGGTTCCTTCGCGTTTGACGTAAGCCGAAACGGACCGATCGCCTGCTTCCTGTACCGCGCGGTCGAGCGTCGTCACGACGACGATCGATCCGTTCCGACTGCCGACCAGATCGGGAACTTGATCGAGCACCCAATCGGCAAAGTAGCGGCCGCCAACAGGTGCATCGCGAATGACAACAGCCGCCAGTTGCGCTTTGCTGACCTCGGCGGCGCTAGCGAGCCCGGCTGCGACCATGCGATCCAGGACCGTCTCTGCCCGCATCCGCGCTCCAGCGGGATTGACGGTCGGTGCGTAGCGCGACGGTGCCTTGAGAAGACCGGCCAAGATCGCTGCCTCGGCCAGCGTCACCTGAGCCGCCGGTTTGCCAAAGTAGCGGCGTGCGGCGGCCTCGACCCCGTACGCGCCGGCACCGAAATAGACGCGGTTAAGGTAAAGTTCGAGGATTTCATCTTTGCTGAGCTTCTGCTCAAGCCAGAGCGCAAGCATGACCTCTTGCGCCTTGCGCTTGAGCCGCCGTTCCGGACCGAGAAACAGATTTTTCGCGAGCTGCTGAGTCAGCGTGCTTGCCCCTTCGCGGACCGCGCCGGCGCGAGCGTTAACGAAAAACGCACGCGCGATCCCGCGCAGATCGACTCCGCCGTGTCGATAGAAGCGGTGGTCCTCGACGGCGACCACTGCCTGCGGCAACCACGGCGGAAGGTCTTGAAGCGAAACGGCGGTGCCGCCACTCGCATCGAGCGAGACGAACGGCGAGCGATCGACGTACTCGAGCCGAATGGTCTCGGGCGGTTCGAATGACTTGATCGCGCGGGGCTCGGGCAGCTCCGAGGCAAGCCAAGCGAAGAGCGCACCGAGCGCAATCGCGAGCCAGACCGTTCCGAGCGCAATTCCATAGACCCAGCGCCACCGTCGTGGGCGGACGCCGGGCTTTGGCATTGGCGACGGCACTGTATCCTTGGTGGCGGATCGTTTTTTCCGCGTCATCTCTCGCTATGCGGCCGTACGGTGGGGTCGTCCTGCGCCAATCGATACGGCCGGCCCGTGGCGAAATGAAGGCGGGTTGAGCCGCCAATCAGACGTCGAGGTTCGCGACCTTGAGCGCGTTTGCGGCAATAAACTCGCGGCGGGGCGCCACTTCATCGCCCATCAAGCGTTCGAACAGGCTGTTCGCTTCGCCCGCTTGACCGATCCGCACTTGTAGCAGAAGGCGCGCGTCCGGATCGAGAGTCGTTTCCCACAGCTGTTCCGGATTCATTTCCCCTAAACCTTTGTAGCGCTGAATCGTGATGCCTTTGCGGCCGAATTCGAATACGGCCTCAAGTAGCTCGGTCGGCGACTTGATTTCGCGTTCGGTGTCTCGGCGCCGCAGCATCGCTTTGCGGGCGTACACCGCTTGCAGTTCGGGAGCCATCTCGTCGAGCTTGCGCGCCTCAGCCGAACGGATAAGCGGCCCATCGATCGCGTGCCTTTCGGGGTAACCGCGAAGATCGCGCATCACTTCTAGACCGCCGTCCGGCGTCGCACGACCGCGCCAGCCGCGTTCGTGCGGCGGAGCCAGTCCGTCGAGCCGGCGCGCCAGGTAACGCGCCACTTCGTCGGCGCGCTCGGGCGAGGACACGACCTCGGGATTTAGCGCGCCTAAAATCGCCGCTTGCTCGACGATCTCCTTGCGGTACTTGCGGCCGACCGACAGCAATAGGATGCGAACCTTTTGCGCGTTCTCGACCAGATCGCGCAGGTCACGTCCGGCGCGCTGCGCACCGTTCTTCTCGCCCAAGACCAACACCGCTTCCTCGATCCCGGCGTCGATCAAGGAGCGTTCGAACGCGATTTCATCCTTGAGATAGACCTCCGAACTGCCGCGCTTGATCTTGTAGAGCGGTGGCTGCGCGATATAGAGATAGCCCGCCTCGATCATCGGACGCATTTGACGATAGAAAAATGTCAGCAGCAACGTGCGGATGTGTGCGCCGTCGACGTCGGCGTCAGTCATGATGATGATGCGGTGATAACGCATTTTCGCTAGAGCGAAATCCTCGTGCCCGACTCCGGCGCCGAGCGCCGTGATCAGCGTGCCGATCTCCATCGACGACAACACCTTGTCGATGCGCGCGCGCTCGACGTTGAGAATTTTGCCGCGCAGTGGGAGTACGGCCTGGTTCTTGCGATTTCGTCCTTGCTTCGCCGAACCGCCAGCGGAGTCGCCTTCGACGATGAATAGTTCGGACTTGGCGGGGTCGCGTTCCTGACAGTCCGCGAGCTTTCCGGGCAGGTTCGAGATGTCCAGCGCGCCTTTCCGGCGCGTTAGATCGCGAGCGCGCCGAGCCGCTTCGCGCGCCGCCGCGGCCTCGATCGCTTTGCCGATGATCGAGCGTGCATCAGCGGGATGCAGTTCGAGCCATTCGCCGACTCGCTCGGCGATCTCGCCCTCGACCGCCGGACGAACCTCCGACGACACCAGCTTCTCCTTGGTCTGCGAGGAGAATTTAGGATCGGGCAACTTAACCGATAGAACGCATGTCAGCCCTTCCCGAACGTCATCCCCCGAAAGAACGATTTTTTCCTTTTTGGCGAAGCCGGACGAGACGATGTAGGAGTTGATCGTGCGCGTGATCGCCGCTCGGAACGCGGCGAGGTGCGTGCCGCCGTCGCGTTGCGGGATGTTGTTGGTGAAGCAAAGAACGTTCTCGTGATAACTGTTGTTCCACTCGAGCGCCGCCTCGACGCGCACTCCTTCGCGCTCGCCATCGACCGTGATCGTCGGGTGCAACGCCGTGTTGGCGCCGTCGAGATACTTAACGAAGGCTTCGATTCCGCCGGTGAAGTGAAAGGCCTCGGTTCTCGTTTCGACGCCGCGCGCATCCATCAGCGTGATGCGGACGCCCGAATTGAGGAACGCTAATTCACGCAGTCGATGCTCGAGCGTCGCAAAATCGAATTCAAGGATTTTGAAGGTCTTGTCCGAGGGGAGAAACGTGACCTCGGTTCCATGCTCGCTGCTCGACCCGACCAGCTTGATCGGCGCCACCGCATCCCCGTGCTCAAAGCGGATGAAGTGCTCTTGGCCGTCGCGCCAGATTTTGAGGTCGAGCCACGCCGAAAGAGCGTTGACCACCGAAACGCCGACGCCGTGGAGGCCGCCCGAAATTTTGTAGGAATTTTGGTCGAATTTTCCGCCGGCGTGCAGGCGCGTCATGATGACTTCAGCGGCCGCCACGCCTTCTTCTCTGTGCATCTCAGTCGGAATTCCGCGGCCGTTGTCCTTGACCGTGACCGAGTTGTCCGGATTGAGCGTGATCTCGACGTGGTCGCAGTAGCCGGCGAGCGCCTCGTCGATCGAATTGTCGACGACTTCATAGACCATATGATGCAAGCCCGAACCGTCCTCGGTGTCGCCGATATACATGCCCGGCCGCTTGCGCACGGCGTCAAGGCCGCGCAAGACCTTGATCGATTCAGCGCCGTATTCGTTCGGTTCGATCGCTGCTGGTTCGGTCATGACGCCACGCCCATCGGACCGGGCGTCGCCCTACCGTCCGCTACGGTGAAAAACTGCGCCCACCCGTCGAGATCGCTGAACAACCCGCGGTCCGTCCCGGTGAGCCAGGCTTGCGCCCCGAGCGCGCTGAGCTCCGCACACAGAACCATCCGACGAGTCCGATCGAGATGCGCCACGACCTCATCGAGAAGGAGCGTCGGCACGGCGCCGCGGTCAGCCGCCATCGCGCGCGCTTGGGCGAGAACGATACCGATCAGAAGCGCTTTTTGCTCGCCCGTCGAACACGCGGCTGCCGCCATGTCCTTACCGAGGTAACGGACCACAAGGTCGCTGCGATGTACGCCGTGCGAAGCACCGCCGGCTTCTGCATCGGTCGCCCGCGCACTCGCCAGTTTAGCCCGTAGCGTATGTTCGACCGTCAGCGCCGAATCCCAATCGAGTTGGTCCTCAATCTCGCCGGCGACACGAAGGGCGGCGTGCGGAAATGCGCCCATCGCTCCGCGAAGTCCGCTTTCGATCCGAAACACCGTGTCGCGCCGCGCCGCGGCGATTGCAACGGCATATTCCGCCATCGTTTCCTCGAGTGCATCGAACCAGCGCCGATCTCCGCCACCGGTGCGCAACAGCTTGGAGCGTTGGCGCATAACCCGCTCGTACGCGGCGACCCGGTGTGCATGGCCTGGGTCGAAGCCGAACGTCAAACGATCAAGGAACCTCCGCCGCGAGGGGGCTGCCTCGGCAAACAATCGATCCATCGCCGGGGTAAGCCACGTGACGGTTGTCACCTCGGAGAGGCGCGATTGCTGACCGACGTTCGCGCCGGCGATTCGAACCGTACGCCGCGGCCGGGCCCCGGCCGCTTCGGCTGACGGAGCGTCAATGACACCAGTTCCGAGATCGGTCGGCCCGGCATAACCCTCGACGGAGGCCGCAACCGCCCATCCGCCAGCGCCCCCTTTGCGCGCCGCTTCATCGAGAGGCGCCTGCCGCAAGCCACGTCCCGGCGCGAGAAATGAAATCGCCTCAAGGATGTTGGTCTTGCCGGCACCATTCTCACCGCACAGTACGACCGGTCGCGGCGACACGGAAAGCCGCAACAGTGCATGCGAGCGAAAGTCGGTCAGTGCAAGGCGGGTGATGGCGAGCGCGCGTGCTGATGCACGACGCTGCTCGGAAACAACTTGGACTGTGCGCGGTTGGGCCAAGTCCCGTCTCACACCCGCATCGGCATGAGGACGAATAGCGCCGCCTGGTCGCCCGAGTCTTCAACGACCGTCGGCGACACCGCGTCCGCCATGGTCAAACGCGCCGTCTCGCCCTCGATTTGCGAGGCGATGTCGAGCAAGTAGCGCGAATTGAATCCAATCTCGATCGGCTCGCCCTTGTAGTCGGCCGTGATTTCCTCGCTGGCGCTGCCCGAGTCCGGGCTTGTCGCCGATAGCGTGAGTTTTCCTTTGACGACGCTGAGCTTTACCGCGCGCGATTTCTCGGTCGAGATTGTCGAAACGCGATCGACCGCTTCCGAGAACGACTTGTTGTCGGCCTCGAGAATCTTGTCGTTACCCTCAGGCACCACGCGTCCGTAGTCGGGAAACGTCCCGTCGATCAACTTGGTGGTCAGGACCGTCGAGTCGAGTCCGAACCGGATCTTGGTATCCGACAGTGCGACCGACACTGAATCGCCAGCCGCATCGAGGAGCTTGCGAATCTCGCCGATCGCTTTTCTCGGTACGATCACCCCAGGCATGCCTTTGGCGCCATCGGGCAACGGCGTATCTACACGCGCCAGCCGGTGGCCGTCCGTCGCTACCGCCCGCAACATTGGAACGCCGTTCCGCTCGGTAGCGTGCAAATAGATGCCGTTAAGGTAGTAGCGAGTTTCTTCGTTAGAGATGGCGAAGCGGGTCTTGTCGATGAGGCGGCGGAGTTCGGGCGCGCCGACGACAAATCGATGCGGTAAGTCGCCTTCGGCGATCGCCGGGAAATCCTCCCGAGGAAGGCACGGAAGCGAGAACTCGGAACGTCCCGCGCGCACGGTCAGTCGTGCATCGCCGGTACCGAGGCGTAGCTCGACCTCGGTACCTTCCGGAAACTTGCGCACGATATCGTAGAGAACGTGGGCCGGGGTCGTCGTCGCCCCGGATTTGTCGATTTTGGCTGCAACGGTCGCGACCACGGCAAGATCGAGATCGGTTGTAGTCAGGCTCAACAAACCTTTTTCGGCTGCGAGCTGAACATTGGCCAAAATCGGGATCGTATTGCGCCGCTCGACGACGCTTTGTACGTGGCCGAGCGCCGTTAGCAGAGTGCTTCGTTCAATCGTGAGCTTCATGTCGGTTGACGAACCCGGCGCGTGGGCGGCGTGGGATCGACCGCCAGCGCTTCCTTATGATTCTGCGGCGTCGAAGATGCTCCGACGCAACCGGCACTATAACAAAAAGCGCGGCGCCGGCCCAGCGCTACGATGCCCCGAAGAGACGTAAAAAAATATTGATAATCAATAGCGTATTGAGAATCGCCGCGGTGCGTCGGTCGGCGCACCGCTTGAATAACCCCGTCGTCAACCCGCCAGCATGCGCTTGAGGAGGTCAATGTCGTCCGACAAGCTGGAGTCGGTTGCGCGCAATTCTTCGATCTTGCGAACCGCATGCATGACGGTGGTGTGGTCGCGCCCACCGAATTTACGGCCGATTTCCGGCAGCGACCGGGTGGTGAGTTGTTTGGCCAGATACATCGCGACTTGACGCGGCCGCGCGACCGCCCGCGATCGGCGCGGCGAATGCATATCCGCCAGGCGGATGTTGTAGTGCTCTGCGACGCGCTTCTGGATGTCCTCGATCGAGATGCGACGGTCATTGGCTCGCAAAAGGTCCTTGAGGACTTCCTGCGTCATCTCGAGCGAAATCGTGCGACCGACAAGATTCGAATAGGCCAGAACTCGATTCAGGGCGCCTTCTAGCTCGCGGACGTTCGAGGTGATTCGGTGTGACAGAAACTCGAGCACCCGCGTCGGGACGTCGCGCGCGCCCGACTGCTCGACTTTGGCCTGAAGAATCCCCAGGCGAAGCTCGTAATCGGTGGCATGGACATCAGCCACCAGCCCCCAGCCAAGCCGTGAACGCATGCGCTCTTCCATGCCGTCGAGATCAGACGGCGAGCGGTCACCAGAGATGATTATTTGCCGGTTCTGATCAACCAACGCATTGAAAGTATGTAAAAACTCTTCCTGCGTCGTGTCTTTGCCGCCGATGAACTGGACATCGTCGATCATCAAGACATCGACCGAGCGAAACAATTGCTTAAAGGCCATGACATCCTTGAAGCGGAGCGCCCGGATGAACTGGTACATGAACTTCTCGGCCGAAAGGTAGACGACCTTGCGGGCTGGCGTGGCTTCACGGATATGCCAAGCGATCGCGTGCATCAGATGGGTCTTACCGAGGCCAACGCCGCCATAAATGAATAGCGGATTGAACGGAACGGTTGCCGATTCAGCGACCCGGCGCGCAGCGGCATAGGCCAGTTCGTTCGGCTTGCCGACGACAAAAGTCTCGAACCGAAATCGGGGATCGAGAGGCGCATGAACGTCGCCGCTCGCATCGGTGCTGCTTTCGGGCCGGCGGATCCCGCGCGGCCGTTCGGCGATCGCCGGATCACGCGCAGGCATCTCGCGGATCGCCAGCTCCACCGTTTCCACCCCTTCGGACCGCCAAAGGTCGTTCAACCGCATTGAATAGTGCGACGCGATCCAATCGCGCACGAACCGGGTCGGCGCCGAAACGACGACTCGATCGGCCCCCGCCTCGGCCAAAAACAAAGGCTTAAACCAACTGGAAAACGTCGCATCGCCGAACTCGGCACGCAACTTGTCGCGCACCCGGGCCCAGGCACTCGAAAGATCGACGTTTTGGTGCGCTGCGGTCATCGTCAACTTTGCCCCCATGGAAGCTCGCGTGCCTTCCAACCGCCGACCTTCCCGCGATGGCCGGACCCGTCTCGGTCGCCTTCAAATCCTTCAGCCACGTTGAAACAAGACTTGAAGCCCGCTGCCGTCATTGCGATCGCCGCCGCCTTCGATCGGGCTCCCGAGCGACAGAGAAACAGGATGGTTTGATCCGGCTGGATATCTTTCGCCGTCACTTCGGCAACGAACCGCAGGTTCACCTGGCCGCTCGGAAACAGCTGCCAGCTTACCCGCACGACGTTCCTCTTAATCGCGCCGAGGTCCGGCAGCCCGACGTAGGCCCATTCAGCGTCGGTACGGACATCGACTAAAACCGCGCGCGGGTTATCGTGCAACATTTGCCACGCGACGTCCGGCGTCACATCACCCGCGTAGGACATCAAGACGTCAGATCACGCGGCAAGTGGTTGCATTTGGATCCGCCGGAAGAAAAAGATTCCGAGTTGAGCGAGAAGCGCATGTGTAAATTTCCCCCCGCACATCTTGCCAGAGACATCTTGCTGGCTCCCCGAGCCCGAACGGATACGTCTCTAGTTTTTGATCCGGGCCCTTTGCAGAGCCTGATCTTCTACTGAAGACGAAGACGACTTTGTACGACGCGTTATTTTACTTACGATACTTTCTATTTCA
>SHVV01000079.1 GCA_009694095.1 Alphaproteobacteria bacterium
GCTATTTTTTTGAGCACGACCATGTCTAACCGCTTGCAGATTCCGCGCAACGACGAGATCGAAATCCTCAACGTCGAAACACCGTTCGAAGGCTATTTTGCGTCGATCGCTATCGCTTCCGCCACCGCCTCTATCGCGGCGGCTGGAGCGCCGAGGTCTCTCGCGAGGTGTTCGAGCGGGGCCACGCTGCCGGCGTATTACTCTATGATCCACGCCTCGATCGGGTCGTGTTGGTCGAGCAAATCCGGCTTCCGTCGCTAATCGGAGGTGGGCCGGCCCGAACGCTCGAAATTGCCGCCGGAATCATCGATCCAGGTGAAACCATCGCACGTGTCGCCCATCGCGAGGCCCACGAGGAAACCGGGCTCAACATCCTCGCGCTCAAGAAAATTTGCCGTTATTTCGCAAGCCCGGGTGGCACCACGGAGCGGGTCGACTTATTCGTCGGCCGCGTTGACGCTTCATCGGCGGGCGGAGTCTTCGGCGGCGATGATGACGAGGACATTAAGGTGATTTCGCTTGGCTATGAGGAGGTCATGGCAAGTCTCGACGCAGGAAACATCGTCGTCGCCTCGACCATCATCGCGCTTCAGTGGCTAGCGCTCAACCGTGACCGCCTGCGTGCGGAATGGAACTAACGTACGTTGCGTGCGACGAACTCGGCCGTTAGAGTACTTCAGCATTCAGCACCATAAAAATAGAATCGCCGTGGACGTTCGTGAGGATTTCATCGCGCTGATCGGCAACACCCCGCTCGTGAAGCTGAGGCGTGTATCGGAAGCAACCGGGTGTTCAATCTACGGCAAGTGCGAGTTCTTGAACCCGGGAAGCTCGGTCAAGGACCGTGCCGCGCTGTTTATTATTCGTGACGCCGAACGAACCGGCGTCCTCAAACCTGGCGGCGTGATCGTCGAAGGGACCGCCGGCAATACCGGGATTGGCCTCGCCCTGGTGGGCAACGCGCTCGGTTACCGATCCGTCATCGTCATTCCAGAAACGCAAAGCGTGGAGAAAATCTCCATGCTTAAGATTTGCGGCGCCGAAGTCCGCGCGGTTCCGGCCGCCCCGTATAGCGACTCGCGGAACTACATTCGGCAGTCGGGCCGAATTGCCGAAGAACTTAACGCCAAGGAGCCGAACGGCGCGATCTGGGCCAATCAATTCGACAACGTTGCCAATCGCCAAGCGCACATCGAAGGCACCGGCCCCGAGATCTGGCGTCAGCTCGATGGTCGAATCGATGGCTTCGTAACCGCTGTCGGGACTGGAGGAACGCTTGCGGGCGTCGGCATTGCGCTCAAGGAACGCAACAAAAGCATCGTCATCGCGCTCGCCGATCCTATGGGCGCCTCGCTCTATAGTTATTACACGACTGGCGAACTCAAGGCCGAAGGCAGCTCGATCACCGAAGGAATCGGGCAGGCGCGCATCACCAAAAACCTCGAAGGAGCTCCGATCGATCGGGCTTATCAAATTTCCGATCGCGAAGCGCTACCACACCTCTACGATCTTCTGCAGCATGAAGGCCTCTGCATGGGGACTTCGACCGCGATCAACGTCGCTGGAGCTGTCCGGCTCGCACGTGACATGGGGCCGGGACACACGATCGTGACCGTCCTCTGCGACTACGGCACGCGTTACCAAGGCAAGCTATTCAACCCTGTATTTCTTCGCGAAAAAGGACTGCCGGTGCCCGCCTGGTTGGAGAGATGACGATGGCGACAGAGCTCGTTTTTCGCATCGACGCCTATGCCAAGAGCTGCACGTCTACCGTAGTCGCGCACGGCGCACGCGGCATCGAGCTTGATCGAACCGTTTTCTATCCAACCGGCGGCGGCCAACCGGGCGATACCGGCAAACTGGTCCTCGGCGGAGGCGCGATCGCGATCATCGACGCGATCAAAGGCGACGCTCCAGATACCGTTCTTCACGTGCCGACGGCTGGGACGCCGCCGATCGCGCCCGGGACCAAAGTCGTGGCCGAAATCAACTGGGAACGTCGTTACGGTCACATGCGCGTTCACACCTGTCTTCACCTGTTGTCGGCGGCGCTGCCCTACCCGGTGACGGGCGGACAGGTGAGCGCCGGCAAAGGGCGCCTTGACTTCGATATTCCGGAGGCGATCCTCGACAAAGACAAGATAACGGCAGATTTGCAGCGACTGATCGAGGCCAACTACGACGTCGCCGCTGAATGGATCACCGACAACGAACTGGCGGCCAGCCCGGAGATCGTCAAGACGATGTCGGTTCGACCGCCGGCGGGAGCCGGTCGCGTACGTTTGATTCGAATCCGAGATTGCGATCTCCAGGCGTGCGGCGGGACCCATGTGCGCGCAACGGGTGAAATTGGTAACGCCACCGTGACAAAAATCGAGAAGAAGGGTCGACTCAATCGCCGAGTCGCGATCGAAGTATCATGACGACCGACGCGACCGCCGAGCGCCCCGATTCGCTGGTCTCGACAGCTTGGCTCAGCGACCGTCTCGCTCACCCCGACGTCATCATTCTCGACGCCTCCTGGTATTTGCCAGCGCAAAATCGGAACGCCAAAGCCGAGTACGCGGCCCGGCGCATTCCAGGCGCCCGCTTCTTTGACATCGACGCGATCGCCGACCTTTCGACCCCGCTTCCACACATGCTTCCGAGCGAACGCGATTTCGCAGCGGCGGCGACCAGCTTCGGCATCGGCAACGCCGATCAAGTCGTCGTCTACGATGGCGCCGGACTCCTGAGCGCGGCCCGAGTGTGGTGGATGTTCAAGACGTTCGGACATCCGCTGGTCGCGGTTCTCGATGGCGGCTTCCTCAAGTGGCAAGCCGAGGGACGGCCGATCGAGACAAAGCCCGCGGCGGGCGTGACTGGCAGCAACAAGCCGGCTTTCATCGCGCGCCTTGACCGCGGGAAAGTTCGTTCAGTCGCGGAAATGAAAGTCAACCTCGGAGGTCGCCGAGAGCAGGTTCTCGATGCGCGCTCCCGCGGTCGGTTCGCGGCGCAAGAGCCCGAACCACGCGCCGGGTTGCGCGGAGGCCATGTCCCGGGGTCGCTGAACCTCCCCTACGGCGAGCTCCTCGATTCCAACACCAAGACTGTTCTTCCGCCGGCCCAGCTCAAGGAGGTCTTTGTTCGCGCTGGCATCGACTTGGCGCGGCCAGTGATTACGAGTTGCGGTTCAGGAATCACTGCCGCTGTCTTAACGCTCGGTCTCGCTTTGATCGGTCATCGCGAGAACGCACTTTACGACGGCGCGTGGGCGGAGTGGGGTAGCCGGACCGATACGCCGGTCGAGCGTTAAGTCGCGGCGACGCGCCGTGAATGTGGCCGAGGACAGACCGTCGCCTGAAGCGGCAAACGACGAACGGATCGAGTGCACGATCACGTTCCTCGAGATGACGGCAGCGCCGCAACTACCTCCGGTCGCAACACCCGCCCTCAAAATGGCGTTGCTGCGCGCAAACCGCCCGACGGTCTCGTTCTACCGCTACCTTTACGATGCCGTCGGCAAGCCTTGGATGTGGACCGATCGCAAGCGGCTCCGCGATTCCGAGTTGCGCCCGATCATCGAGGACCCGAGCGTCGAGATATTCGTCCTCTATGTCGAGGGCGTTCCGGCCGGCTACGCTGAGATCGACCGGCGCAGGTCACCGGAAATCAATCTCGCTTATTTCGGGTTGGTACCGGAGTTCATCGGCCGAAAGTTGGGCTGGTATTTTCTTAACTGGGTCGTCCGCTATTGCTGGGGCTTGCGACCGGCTCCGTCCCGACTGACGGTCAATACTAACAACCTCGACCATCGGCGCGCTTTGTCGCTCTACCAAACGGTCGGTTTCGTTCCGTACGCCCGCCGCACGGTGTGGATTGATTCCGATCCAAACCCGACACCCTTGACCGATCTCCAACCGTAGGTATCGCCATGAAACAGGACACCAAGGTCGTCACCGCCGGACGTCACCCGGAGCTTTTTCACGGGGCCGTCAACCCTCCCGTCTATCACGCCTCGACCATCCTGTTCGAAACGATGGCCGAATTCGAATCCCGAAAACCTGGTCCTGGGACGATGTTCTACGGGCGGCACGGCACGCCGACGACCTTCGCCCTCGAAGAAGCGATCGCCATTCTTGAAGGCGGCGCGGCGCAGTGCACTCTTTACCCCTCCGGCTTAGCTTCGTGCACCGCTGTCTTGCTCGCGTTCCTCGAGGCGCAAAGCCACCTACTGGTCGCCGACTGTGTCTACGGACCGACTCGCCGGTTTTGCGATCGCGTGCTGACCCGGTTTGGGGTCGAAGTGACGTACTTCGACCCGGCGATCGGCGGTGCCATCGAAACGATGTTCAAGGCCAATACTAAAGCCGTATTCCTCGAATCGCCCGGTTCATTGACGTTCGAGATTCAAGATGTGCCGGAAATCGCCGCCGTTGCGCGGCGCCATGGCGCCGTGACGATCCTTGACAACACGTGGGCAACGCCGCTGTTTTTCAAGTCGCTCGAGAAAGGCGTCGACGTCTCGGTTCAAGCCGCGACCAAGTACATCGTTGGCCATTCGGACGCGATGCTGGGCGTCGCAACATCGAACGCGGACGCCGCCGAAACGATGCGACGCGGCGCTCTTGAGATCGGCTTCTGCGCCGGACCAGATGACGTCTACCTCGCGCAGCGCGGCCTTCGTACCATGGCGGTTCGCATGCGCCGCCACCAAGAAACGGCGACTGAACTTGCCACGTGGTTGGCGCGCCGTCCTGAAGTTTCTCGGGTGCTTTACCCAGCTCTTCCCGGCGATCCGGGGCATGCGTTATGGCGCCGTGACTTCACGGGTGCCTCTGGATTGTTTGGCGTCATCTTAAAACCGGCGAGCACGCCCGCCGTGGCGGCGATGCTCGACGGGCTCGAACTTTTCGGCATGGGAGCCTCGTGGGGCGGGTTCGAGAGTCTCATCACGCCGACCCACCCGGAACGGAGCCGGAGCGCGACTCTGTGGCGGCCCGAAGGGCCGAGCCTGCGGATCCACGCCGGTCTCGAAGACGTCGACGACCTAAAAAAAGACCTCGACGCCGGTTTTACGCGCCTCCGCACCGCTGCATGAGATCGCGCACGAGCGGTCCCAACAACGCAGCGCCGGCAAAGATCGCACCAGCCGCGACGACGATCGCCGGGCCGCCCGGCAAGTCCCACGCGATCGCGCCGCCCATTCCGGACGCAACCGCCACTACCCCGAGCAAAGCCGCCGCAATCGCCATGGCCTCGGGTGACGTGGCGAGACGGCGAGCGGCAGCGGCGGGAATGATCAGCAGCGACACGATCATCAAGAGACCGACGATCTTCATTGCGATCGCAATGAGAACTGCAATCAGGAACACGAGAAGAGGCCGAAGGCGCGACACGGCGACGCCCTCGACCGCCGCCATATCGGAATCGATCGTCATCACCAGCATCGAGCGCCACTGAGCGACCAAGATTCCGAGACAGAGCGCACCCCCGCCCCCGACCCAATACAGATCGCGTACAGAAACCGCAAAGACATCACCGAACAGAAACGACGCCACGTCGATGCGGGTAGTTTCAAAGAGCGATACGACAATCACGCCGAGCGCCAACGCGGTGTTCGCCAATATGCCGAGCAGCGTATCGCTCGCAAACCCAGGAAGGCGCTCGAGGACTACGATAACGGCACCGGCCACGAGGGCGGCGGCGACAACGCCTAGTCCTACATCGGTATCGAGAGCGAACGAAAGCGCTATCCCGAGCAAGCCGGCATGGGCCATGGTTTCGCCGAAATAGGCGAGCCGACGCCAAACGACAAAGCAACCGAGTGGTCCGGCCACTAACGCCGCGCCAGCGCCGCCGGCAAGCGCACGCAGCAAAAAATCATCCATGGCGATGATCGGAGAATGGCGCCGCAGCGCGCTCGTCCTTCGGATGGTTCTCCGAGACGACGTTGCCGTCGGCGTCGTGACGATGATCGTGGTGGTGGCTATAAACGGCCAGTCCTTCGGTCCAGGCCGAACCGAACAATGCGATGTATTCGGGATGGCGCGTTACCGCATTGGGGAGGCCGGCGCAGCAAACGTGGCGATTGAGACAGAGGACCCGAGTCGATGCGGCCATAACGAGATGCATATCGTGCGACACCATGAGGACGCCGAGGTTGCGTTCGTGCGCAAGGGCCGCGATGATGTCGTAGAGTTCGGGCTGACCGGCGACGTCGACCCCGGCGACTGGCTCGTCGAGAACGAGAAGATCCGGGTCGCGCAACAAAGCACGCGCCAGCAATACACGTCGCAGTTCGCCGCCCGACAAGGTCGCCAGTTGATGGTCTGTGCGCGCCTTGACGCCGACGCGCGCGAGCACGTTGGTACAACGTTCGCGATCCGCCATCGCGGTCAAAGCCAAGAAGCGGCCCACGGTCAATGGCAACACTGGGTCGGGGCCAAAACGCTGCGGGACATATCCGACTCGAAGGTCGGCGCGGCGGATGACTTGCCCTGCCGCCAGCGGCAAGAGACCGAGGATTGCTTTGACAAGAGTCGTTTTCCCGCCACCGTTGGGCCCCACCACGGTCAAGATCTCACCACGGCGGATCGCCAAGTCGACTTGATCGATGAGAAGCGTACCGCCGGCGCGTACGCTCACGCCGTCGACGCGTATGAGGTCGGCATCGTTAAGCGCGAGAACCGACATGCACTCTCCGTTGCTGGCAGAGGCAGCAGATTCCCAGCACCTCGACGTTGTGCCCGCTCACGACGAAACCGAGCTCGTCGGCTCGTGCGGCGATACGTCGATGGATATCGGACGCATCCACTTCGGCGGCGACGCCGCACTGTTCGCAAATGAAATACTGCGCTTGATGCGGCCGGTCGGCAAAATCGCAGCCGATATAGGCGTTGCGGGTCTCGATCCGGTGAATTAATCCTTCGTCGGCCAAGAACGCGAGCGCTCGGTAAATTGTCGGCGGTGCGGCGCGCCGTCCGTCGGCTCGAAGCCGATTCAACAGTTCATAGGCGCCGACCGGCACGTGCGAATTCCAGACGTGCTCAAGGACACGCCGGCGAAGTTTGGTCAGGCGCGCTCCCCGCGCAGCGCAGAGACTCGACGCGGTCGCCAATGCGGCCGCGATGCAGTGCACATGATCGTGACGTTGGTTCGCCCGTGGGGCGGTTCTCGGTTTTGGGCGCGCCACCGAAAAATCCTTAAGGACTGCGTTCATTGGTCGACCGTCGGATGAAGGTCAATTGTGTTATACCATAACAAAACTAACCCATGGCGCCGGGATTCGGCGCCGGAGGAAACCGGCAATGTCTTCAGACCCAACCTTCACCACACAGCTTCCTGTCCCCGAGGCGATAATCGAGGCCGTTCTCGCCGCCGTCGTCTTCGACGACCGTGGGCTGGTTCCGGCCGTCGCGCAGCAACACGACACTGGCGAAGTCTTGATGCTCGCGTGGATGGACCGAGCCGCGGTTGCTGAAACGCTACGAACCGGTCGAAGTTGTTATTGGTCTCGATCCCGGAAAGCGCTGTGGCGCAAGGGCGAAACGTCGGCGCAAACACAACGCGTCGTCGAATTTTGCCTCGACTGCGATAGCGACACCATCTTGCTCAAGGTGGCGCAAACGGGGGTCGTCTGCCACACCGGGCGAAGGGTTTGCTTTTTTCGATCGTTGCGCCCTGACGGCTTCGTTGAGACCCACCCGGTCGCGGTCGATCCGAAGACGCTCTACGGCGGCTAACGGCCAGTCGGACGCTTCGGCTGTCCGGAATCCATTGCCTGGAGTTTTTGCCGAATACCTTGGCGACGCAACAATTTGCGCTGCGCGCCCTTGGGAAAATCGGTCAGCAGGACGATGTTTTGGTCAATCAAGACTGAAATGAGATCCTCGAGGATCCGGATCAAGTCCTCGTCGCTATTTGCAAGAAGCGCCCGCATCGCGGCGTGGCTCCATTTATCACCGCCGCCCCTCACACCAGCCATACTGGCACGGCGCCAGTTGGGACCATGACACCGCCACGCGGTTTCGTTATATTCGCTGGCAACGAACGCTAACCCGTTCAAGTAGAAGAAAAATGACACTTCGCGGCTTTTCGCTATGGGCGGCTTTCCTCGGCGTGCTCGCCCTGCTCGGACGCCCCGCCGCGGCGAGTGGGGCGCTCGTCATCTTTGTCGCCGCGAGTGCCGGACCTGCGATCGAGGAGATTGCCCAACGCTTCGCGGCCGATGGCGCCGGCACGGTTCGACTTAGCCCCGGCGCCAGTTCGTCCCTTGCACGCCAGATCGAGCAAGGCGCGCCGGCGCATGCGTTTCTCTCGGCCGACGTCGAGTGGATGGAGTATCTCGAGCAGAGACGATTGCTTCGTGCCAACACGCGGATCGATCTACTTGGCAACCGGCTTGTCTTGATTTCGCCTCGATCGAGCCCACTGCAAGTCGAGATCGGCCCTCGAATGGAGTTAGCCGCCGCTCTCCGCGGCCGGCGGCTCGCGCTCGCCGATCCCGAGCACGTGCCGGCGGGGCGCTACGCGAAGGCGGCGCTGGAAACCTATCAGGTCTGGTCAGAGTTGCGTCTTCACGTCGTTCGCACCGACTCCGTTCGTGGCGCCCTTACTTTTGTTAGCTCCGGCGAGGCGGCGGCCGGTATTGTCTACGCCTCCGACGTCGTTGACGATAAACGAGTCCGCGTGGTCGGCGCCTTCGACCCGAATAGCCATACCCCGATTGTCTATCCCTTCGCTCTGATATCCGGCCGCGAACATCCGGCCGCGTCGCGTTTTGCCGCTTATCTTCGCTCGTCAGCCGCTCGCGAGGTGTTCGTGCGCCGCGGGTTCGTCCCGCTCGTTCCGAGTTCGTGACTGCATGTCGTTCTCGCTAACGACGCTGGAAATCGAAGCCTTGACCCTCTCGCTCCGCGTCGCGACGTGGAGCGTCCTCGTCAGCTTGGTGCCGGGCGCCGCGATCGCCTGGCTGTTGGCGCGGCGTTCGTTCGTCGGCAAAGGCCTGCTCGATGCCCTCGTTCACCTACCGCTCGTGCTGCCACCGGTCGCAGTCGGCTATGTGCTGCTGTTAACGCTGGGCAAGCAGGGCCTGATCGGAGGTTGGCTCGATCGATTCTTTGGCTTCACGCTCGCATTTACTTGGCAAGGAGCCGCGCTCGCATCCGGCGTGATGGCCTTTCCGCTGCTCGTGCGCTCGCTCCGGCTTTCGTTTGAAGCGATCGACCGCCGGATCGAAACCGCGGCGCGCACCTTGGGCGCAGGGCCATTTGACGTATTTCGCAATGTAACTCTTCCGCTCGCGCTCCCGGGCCTTCTCACGGGCGTCGTGCTCGCTTTCACCCGATCCCTCGGCGAGTTCGGCGCAACGATCGCGTTCGCGGCCAGCATCCCTGGTGAAACTCAAACGCTCTCGCTCGCGCTCTACGCGGCGATGCAGTCGCCGGGAAACGAAGACGCGGCGTTCCGACTCATGTGCCTGTCCTTTGTCGTCGCATACATCGCACTCATCGGGTCCGAGGCTTGCGCGCGAAGGATCGACCGATGGATTGGCAGCCGAGCATGAGTCGATCTCGACTCGCGGTTGACATACAACATGAAGTGCCAGGCTTCGCGCTGGCGGCCGCATTCAATGCTGATCCCGGAATCACCGTTCTGTTCGGCCCATCTGGCGCCGGAAAGACGATGCTTGTCGACGTTCTCGCCGGTCTGGTCAGCCCGCAGCGTGGCCGGATCGCAATCGGTGACAATGTTCTGTTCGACGCCGACCGCGGGATCAACCTCCCGCCGGAGCGGCGACGAGTGGGCTATGTGTTCCAGGACGCCCGCCTGCTCCCGCACATGACGGTGGAATCGAACCTGCGCTTCGGTTGGCGGCGCCAGCCGCCCGAGCGCCGATCGATCGAATTCAGCCAAGTCGTAAAGCTGCTTGGCCTCGAGGGCCTAATCGATCGACGGACGCGCGATCTTTCAGGCGGAGAAAAGCAACGGGTGGCGCTTGGCCGCGCAATGCTAACCAGCCCACGGGTTTTGTTGATGGACGAGCCACTCGCAAGTCTCGACCATGCGCGCCGCCACGAAATCCTACCGTTCATCGAACGACTGAGGGACGAATTCGAGATCCCGATCGTCTACGTGACGCACAGTATCGACGAGCTCGTGCGGCTTGCCGCAACCGTCGTGTTGCTCGATCGCGGCCGGCTCGTCGCCGCAGGAAATCTCGAAGAATTGATGCGCCGGCTGGATCTCGCCGCTTACACGGGCGGCGCCGACGCCGGCGCCGTTTTGATGGCAACGATTGTCCGCCACGATGAGCGTTTCGAGCTCACTTACATCGCTTTTCACGGCGGTGAGCTCGCGGTCCCCAGGTTGGGTCTCGACGTGGGTCGCTCGTTCCGAGTTCGCATTCACGCCCGCGACGTTGCGCTCGCGACGTTTCGGCCCGTCGGGCTCAGCACCTTGAACGTCATTCCTGGAAAGATCACCGCCATCGTCGGTACCGAGAGGGCGCCGCAGGTCGACATCCTTCTCGATGTCGGCGTGCCGCTCTGGGCGCGGATCACGCGAAAATCGGCGGTTGACCTCAGACTAACGGTCGGGGCGCCTGTTTACGCCTTGATAAAATCGATTGCCTTCGATTCAGATCGATGACCGACAATCGCCGATGTCTACCCATATTGGGCGCAAGCGCAGTTCGTGATGGTATGCAAATGATCTCGGCGAAAAGTCGTGCGAGAAATTCAACGATATTCAGGCGGTGTGACGAGGAAATTTGAGCCGTGGCGTCGGCTTTTGACAGCCTTGTCCCGATGAATTTGGGGTCCAGCCACGGCGCCATAACGGAACGACGGGAGCAAGAGTCGTGACCGCAGTTTCGACGGATGCCGGCGATTCCCACGCCGGGAGGGCTGTGTTCGAAGCCGGCGCTTCGAAGCGATACTTTTAGCGCTACGTCGGTTCTACGTCTGGAGTTCGGCGGTCGCGGTCGCCGCTACGCTTTTCCTGGTCCTCATTGGACTCGAGTACAGCCTCTGTCAGTGTATCTACACGCTGACCGCGGCGGAGAACTTATTCTTTGGCGGTGTAGCCATAGATCGCGGGTATGGTGGCATTCACATAAAAGTTCCGTTTCAAGCCGTATTCGTAAACCCGTTCTACGATTGGGGCGCGAAAACGCTGTTTGGTGTTACCGAAAGTCTATACGAAACGATGACGCACGAGATCGCGCATACGGGGGATATGAGCCACGGCGTAGGCCACAATAATCAGATGGTCCTAGTACGTCAGTATTTAGCCGACACGGCGATGGAGGATTATTTCAGAGACGCGCTTCTTGACCTTCTTACCCGCCACGAATCCACTTTCACCGCAATGAGGACAGCATATGGACGATCAACAACGAAGAACACTGGCAAGCCTTTTGATGAGTACAAAGAAAACTCCCCCGCAGCATCGGCT
>SHVV01000080.1 GCA_009694095.1 Alphaproteobacteria bacterium
ATGCGCGCCGGAAGCGCAGTCCTGGTGGTAAACCACGGCAGCTACCGCGACGGGTTGGCGATCATCGCGACGTTGCGTGGTCCAATCGCATTCGTCGCCTAGGTCGAATTCGGCCGCCAGTTTTTTGCCGGCACGCTGCTTCGCCGCGTTGGGACGCATTTCGTCGAGCGATTCGATGTCGAGCAGAGCGCCGCCGACGCCCAGGCGCTCAAGTCGATCTTGGAAGCTGGGCGCCGCCTATGTGTGTTCGCCGAAGGGACGGCCAACCCGCGACCTGGCGTGCTCGATTTCAAGCTTGGCGCATTTGCGACCGTAGCCCGGGCCGGCGCCGTGGTGGTGGCGGTCGCAATCAAGGGCGCGCGTTCGGTCCTGCGGGTCGAAGAGTGGTTTCCGCGCCGGGGAGAAATCTCGGTCGCCTATCTCGCCGAGATTTGCCCGCGTGGCTCAGACTTTACCTCGGCGGTTGCGCTCTGCGACGCCGCACGGCGCGCGATCATCGACGAATTAGGCGAGCCGGATCGCGCCGGCGAAATTCCGCATCATTTCAGTCGGGCCGCGGCGGTGCGTTAGGCCTTACTCGACCGGCAGCGACAGCGGCACGATGTCGATAGCGCGTCGTTTGGCCCAATCGCGAGCCGGTGTTTCTCGCTCCATGCGTGCTTGTGATTCCGTCAACCGATCGGCCGCCCGATTGGGATCGAGCGTCAGCACCGTGCCGGCGCCAACGACCTGGACCCCATCGACGTAGACATCGCGAACCGCGCGGTCGGCGGCGGCGAAGATCAAGCTCCGCAGCGGGTCGCGCAGCGGGCGCATGTCGACATGCGCCCCATCGACGACGACGATGTCGGCCCGCGCGCCGGGCGCCAGCCGCCCGAGATCATCGCGTCCAAGCGCTGTCGCGCCGCCGATGGTGGCGGCGTGAAAGACGTCGGCGATCGTCAGCGTGTTGATGTCCTCGGCGGCGATCCGCGCGAATACGGCGGCGGTTCGGATTTCCTCGATCATGTTGTGGGGAAACGTATCGGTTCCCAGTCCCATGTTGATCCCCGAGCGCACGTAGCGGCCGAAATCTTCCATGATCTGGCCGTAGCGGGAAAACGGCGTCGGGCAATGCGCGACCGTCGTTCCGGTCGCCGCGAGGATCGGCACATCGCGTTTGGTGTGCCAATGCACCCACGAATGCTCGTCGATGATCATGCCGTGGCCGATGATCGTTTGCGGTCCGAGAATGCCGAGCGACTCCGCCCACTGGATCGAAGTTTTGCCGTTACGCTTGGTCATCTCGTGAAATTCAAGGACGCTCTGCGCGGCGTGGGTCGTGAACGGCATCTTGTGCGAGCGGGCATGGGCGATGCCGTCGCGAAGAAGATCGGCGGACACCGTGTCGATCGTGCCGGCGCAATGGATTCCTCTCAGCCGACCGGAGGGGTGCTTTTCCGCCTCGTCCATGATCTGCAGCGCGCGCTCAAAACTGCGGCGCCCAGCCTGTTCATCCCACTTGTTGCGGAGTTCAAAATTGTTGATCAGGTTCCACGATGCCGAGCTGTACCAGGGACCAGCGTAGCCGCGAAGACCGCTTTTCGCCAGCAATTCGATCCAACCCGGAAACGGGAACATGAGATCGACCAGCGTGGTCACTCCGCTTTTCAGGAGTTCCGCGTAGGCGATCTCGCTGCCCGCTGCCATCCCCTCGTTGTCAGGGACGAACGCCTGCATCCGTTCGTAGAGTCCGGACATGTACATTTCGGGCACGCCGTGCTCTTCGCGGATGCCTTTGTAGATTGGCTCAAGCCCCGGATGGGAGTGCAAATCGATGAACCCCGGGAGCAGGACGAGGTCCGTTCCGTCGATCTCAACCTCGGCGTTGCCGCGGTAGTCTTTTCCGACGTGGACGATGGTGTTGCCCGCGAACACGAGATCGGCGTCGCGAACGTACTTGTGCCGCTTGGCGGCTTCGTCCCAGGCGACGACCCAGGACGCTTTCTTGATCCGTGTTGTTCGAGCCATGCGACGCTCCTCCCTCGATGCCCTGCGGCCAGCATACAGCCGGCCCCGTGCTCTGTATCTGGCGCCGATTTGGCGCGATTTGTGCATCGCCTGCGGGTGGCGACGAGTGACTGCCAGCGGTGCCGTTAGCCGGCCATAATCGGCTCCACCGCTTGCTATACGCGTTTCCGTCGGTCGGCAAAATTTGCCGACTGGGCAGGCGGTGTACGATTCAATCGCAACTATGTTAGCGTAGTCGATCTGACGAGGAGCCAGGACCGACAGTGGCCGACGCAAAAGCTGGAACGAAGCGCACGCTGACCGGCCCGCAAAAAGCGGCGGTCTTGATGCTGGCGTTGAACGAGTAGCACGTCGTCACGCTTTTCTCGAAAATGGACGAAGAGGAGATCAAAGAGGTCTCCTAGTCGATGGCCAACCTCGGCAAGATGGACTCCGAATTGGTCGAGGGCGTGTTTCTCGATTTCGTCAACCGGCTGTCGTCGACCAATACACTCGTTGGCTCCTACGAGAGCACCGAAAAAATACGCGCCAAGCGCTTGGCGACCGCGCCGACCAGGTTATGGAAGAGTTGCGCGGCCCGGCCGGCCGTACACTTTGGGATAAGCTTGGCAACGTCAACGAAACCATGCTCGCCGCCTACCTCAAGAACGAATACCCGCAGACTGTCGCAGTCGTGCTCTCGAAGGTGAAGCCCGATCACGCCGCGCGTGTGCTGGTGGCGTTGCCCGAAGAAACTTCGATCGAGGTGATCAATCGCATGCTCAACATGGAGGGCGTGCGCAAAGAGGTATTGCAGGCGATCGAGGCGACTTTACGTAACGAATTCATGAGCAATTTGGCGCGGACTACGCGCCGCGATCCGCACGAATCGATGGCCGAGATTTTCAACAATTTCGATCGCGCCACCGAGGGCAAATTCATGGGCGCGCTCGAGGAACTGAATCGAGATTCTGCGGAACGGATCAAGTCTTTGATGTTCACCTTCGAAGACCTGGTGAAACTCGACCGGACCGGCGTGCAGACGCTGCTGCGCACGGTTGAAAAGACCAAACTTGCCTTAGCGCTGAAGGGCGCTTCGCAACAGATTCGCGATCTCTTCTTCAGCAACATGTCGGAACGTACCGGCAAGCTCATGCGCGAGGACACGGAAGGCATGGGACCCGTTCGGTTGCGCGACGTCGACGAGGCGCAGGGCGAGATGGTGCGAGTCGCCAAAGATCTCGCCGCGAAGGGCGAGTTCGTCATTGCCGATGCCAAAGGCGACGACGAGCTGATTTACTGACGACGTCGAGAGTACTCAGCAGCAGAGCTGGGCCGCGCTCGGCGGTTGCGCGCGCGGAGAGCCGCGCGTAAATCTATAACTACGCGCCGACCGGTCGGCGCCACCAACCAGGGTACTCGGACGTTGACGACCCCGCCGGTTCCGCGTCGTACGATCATGCTCGGACTTGCCGCCGCAATGGCGGCCGTGCCGCTTCGCGGCCGGGCACAGATACCAGCCAATCCGGACGTCATCGTGATTGGCGCCGGCATGGCGGGTCTTTCGGCGGCCAAAAGCCTTCGCCGAGCCGGCTACGCGGTACTCGTCGTCGAAGCGCGTGATCGTCTGGGCGGACGCGCCGTTACCGATACCGCGAGCTTCGGGCAACCTTATGATCTCGGTGCGATGTGGCTGCACTCCGCCGACATCAACCCGCTGATTCCGATTGCGGAAGAACTGGGATTTGCCGTTACCGAAGACGAGGGCGAGCTTCTTCTCTACCTCGCCGGCAAGGAGGCGACCGACGCCGAGCGGTCCGCGCTCGCGAGCGCGCTCGAACGAATCACACAGCAACTCGAGGAAACAGCGAAGTCAGGCAAGGATATCGCCGCGGCCGAAGTCCTTGGCGAGCGCGATCGCTGGAGCGCGATCGCCGGAGCGATGATCGGCCCGATCGAGCATGGCGTCGAGACCAAGAACCTTTCGATCGTCGATTGGTACGCGCAAGTCAGCAGCGGCATCGAAATCTTATTGCGCGACGGCCTGGGCGGCCTGGTGGCGGCCTATGGTCGGGACGCTTCGGTTGTGCTCGGCACGGCGGTGCGCAAAATCGATTGGCGCGGCCCGCGGGTCGCGCTCGAAGTCGACGGTGGTGCGCTCGAAGCCCGGGCGGTGGTCGTGACCGTGTCGACGGGAGTGCTCGCCGCTGGTGGGCTTGCGTTTATCCCGGCGCTGCCGGCCACCAAACGAGAAGCAATCGCGGCGAACCCGATGGGGCTCGTCGACAAGTTTGCGTTCAAGCTGCCGCCGGAACTGCTGAAAATTCCGGCCGGCGCGAGCCTGATCGCGCAAGGCGCCAACGGCACCGTTATCGATTGCCTGGTTCGGCCGTTCGGCTACGACTACTTAATGGCGTTCGTCGGTGGCGATCTCGCCTGGGAGCTCGAGCGCCAAGGCGAGAAAGCCGCCACCGAGTTCGTCCGGCGTCATCTCCGCGACGCGACCGGTATCGACTTCGCGAAACACTCCACGACCGGGCACGCGACCAGATGGGGCGCCGATCCGTGGGCGCGTGGCGCCTTTTCGGCCTCGCGGCCTGGCAGCGCGCATCGCCGTTCGGCGATCGCGGAACCTCTTGGCGAGCGGGTTTTCTTTGCCGGCGAGGCGACCGTCGCCGACTGGCCGACCCAGCTCCCGGGCGCGTATTTGTCGGGGCGAAGCGTTGCCGAGAAAGTGATTAAAGTGCTCAAGAAGCCTGCGTAATCTCGGACATGGTCGCCGCTACCCCATTGCTCCGCGCCGCCGCGATGTTGATCGCGGCCCACCTTGGCGCCCCGCCGGTTTTGGCCGGCTTCGACGAAGGTAGGGCGGCGCTCGATCGCGGGGATTTCGCGGCGGCGTTCCAGGAGTTGCTTCCAGCCGCAGACGCGGGTGAAGCGCGGGCCCAGCTGCTGATCGGTTTCCTCATCCGCGCCGGTGCTGGCGTACCGGCCGACGATATCGCCGCGGTACGTTGGTTCGAAAAAGCGGCGGCCCAAGGCTGGCCCGAGGGCCAAGGAGCGCTTGGGGTCGCCTATTTTCTCGGTCGCGGCGTCACGCAGGATTACGCACTCGCCGTCCAGTGGTTGACGAGGGCGGCCGATGCGGGAAATGCCGATGCGCAGTCCAATCTCGGTCTGATGTATCTCGAGGGGAACGGCGTCGTTAAGAGCGAACAGGCGGCGCGGCTCTGGTTCGAAAAAGCCGCGGCGCAAGATGACTCACGCGCACAAATGCAGCTCGGAGTTTTCAGTTCTCAAGGGCTCGGCGGTTGGGAGCAGAGCAACGTGCGTGCGCTGTTTTGGTTCACCATCGTGGCGCGCAAGGGCGAAGACGACTTTGCCCAGGCGGCGATGGATCTCGGGATGGGACTGGTCGAGAAGATGAATGACGATGATGTGATGGAGGCGCAGCGCCTTGCCAGGGAATGGCGAGCGCAGCGCGAATAGTCGGTCGCTCGGACTAGCTGAGGAGCGGCGTCACTTCGCGGCCGATCTTATTGATCAGATCGAGCCGCTCTTCTTCGGGTGATCCGGCCCAGGCGCCCCGGCTCGTCGCAAAGAAGATCCACTGCTTCATATCGCGCGCACCGAATTCGTTCAGGCGCGTGGCGACGTCGCGTGGCGTTCCGAAGAGGCGCGGCGAGTGGCGCATCATCCAATCGTAGACGCCAAGCGCCTTGGCCCGCTCGAGCACGACTTTATTGCGGTCTTTGGCGTGGTAGACAGCGTTCAAATCGTGCGCATCTGAATTGAGTTGTTTGAATTTCTCTTTCAGCTCATCGGGGATGCCTTTCCCCTCCATGCTGCCCATCGTCAGCCAATAGGGCGACCACCCGAGGCTTCGCTCGGCCGCTTTCTCGTAGGACTCGTCGAACACGACGTGCGCATTCCACCACAGGGCGAAGTCGCGGTCGCTCCGTCCGGCGGTTCGGCGACCCTCGGCTACGATGCCGCGAACGTAGGCCACGTCCTCGGGCGCGAACCCCATGGTGACGATCGCTCCGTCGGCGACCTCGGCTGCCATGCGCAGAATCTTGGGTCCCGAGCAGGCGACGTAAACCGGGAGATCGAACGGCTCGTAGGCGCTCCACTCAGCCTTGAAGGAGTACCCGTCCCAGTTCGCTGTTTCGCCGCGCAGCAACGCTTTCACGGCGGTGATGTAGTCGCGCATTTGCTGGACCCGTGCGCCCTTCTTGCCGATCGACCATAAGGCCGAGTCGCCGGAGCCGACCCCCATGGCGATTCGCCCCGGGGCAATTTCGTTGAGCGACATGAACGCCGCGGCGGCGACCGACGGGTGTCGAGTAACCGGGTTGGTGACGTAGGTGATGATCTTCGCCCGGGACGTACCGAGGGCGCAGAGGGTTGTCGAAACATAGAGTTCGCGCAGCAGATTGGGCGAATCGGCGACCCCGACCATGAAGAGACCGGCGTCTTCGCACGCTTTCCAAAGCTTGACCGCGTTCTGCAACGGCTGGCCTTGGGCGAAGATCAGGCTGAAACGCCAGTCTGTTGCGGTCATGATGATCGGCTCCGACTCAGGGAATGAGCGCTGGTAAAGCGGGGTGTGTCGGCAGATGTCCTCGGCTGGCGATGAAGGCTCGATAGGCCCGCACCATCCCACGCTGAGTTTTGACCCGTCAATCCGAACAGTCGCGGTCGCCGCGGCGCCGGGTGCCGAAATGCCCCCGACGCTTGTGCGAACCCTCGGTGTGGGGCACGATCGGGTGTAGGGTAGGGCATGCGCTGTTTCTGTTTCGACTTTGTCGTAGCCGCGCCGGTCGAACTCGTCGTAATGGGCCCCTCATGATGAAAGACGTCACCATCCGGATCGATGAGATCTACATTCCCCTCGCGCATCAGCGTCCGATCGACGCGGTCAAGGTACAATCGCTCGCGGAAAGCATCGCCGAGAGCGGTTTGACGTCGCCAATCTTGGTGCGCCCCGACAAGAACCGCTACGTGTTGGTGAGCGGTCTCCACCGTCTCGAAGCCTGTAAGGCGCTCGGCGAGAAAACCGTCAAGGTCAATTTGGTCCAGGCTAAGAAATTCTAAAGTAGTCGAATTTTCAGCCCGAAGCGCCTGGCCGCCCCGGCGCACGAGCCGAACGAACGGACGGACGGAGCGTTGTTTGTTGGCAATTTCGTTCGCGGCGGTCTTCAAGCGCTTTGGCGCGGTCGAGGCGATCAAAGGCGTCGATCTGAAGGTCGCGCAGGGCGAGATCGTCGCGTTGCTCGGACCCAACGGTGCCGGCAAGACCACGGCGATCAGCCTTTTGCTCGGTCTCCGACGTCCGAGCTCGGGGACCGTGCGCCTGTTCGGACATGATGCCGAGAGTCGCCTTGCCCGCAGCCGACGCGGCGCGATGCTACAGGAAGCAGGGATACCCGGCGCCCTTCGGGTCGGCGAAGTGGTCGATCTTTTTCGCGCGTATTACCCGCGACCACGGCCGCGCGACGATGTTCTCGCGACTGTCGGGATCCTCGATCTCCACCGCCGGCCGGTGACGTCTCTTTCAGGTGGGCAGCGGCAGTGATTGCTTTATGCGCTCGCCATTTGCGGCGATTCTGATCTGCTCGTTCTGGATGAACCGACGGTCGGCATGGACGTCGCTTCACGCCAATCATTCTTCGCCAGCATCCGCGAGCTTTCCGCGAGCGGGAAAACCGTTCTCTTTACCACGCACCACATCGATGAAGCGGACGCGCTTGCCCGTCGCGTGGTCGTGATCGACGGCGGCGTGATCGTGGCGGACGCTTCGCCGGCGGAACTGCGGAATCTCATTGCCATGAAGCGTGTGCGTTTCCGGCTCATACCGCCGCTTGGCGCCGGCGACCTCGATGAGCGCGATGTGATTTCGCTCAAAGTGACCGGCGAACGGGTGAGCTTTCTGACGGCCCAACCGGAGGCGGTTTTGGCGGCGCTCTTTGCCCGCGGCGCGCGCGTCAGCGACCTCGAGGTCATCGGCGCGAGCCTCGAGGAAGCGATTTTTGGACTCACCCTCGCGAGCCCGGCGCCATGAGCAACCAGAACCTCGCACCGCTCGGGCGGATGTTCTTGGCGCAATGCAGAAGCGATTTGACGGTTCATTGGCGAACGCCGGCATTCACCGTCTCGAGCTTGGTGCTGCCGATCGTCTTCTTCACTTTTTTCGGACTGACTTTCGTCGATCGAACGTCCGCCCAGGGTTACGACATCGGCGCATTTATCCTCGCGTCGTTCGCGTGCTATGGCGTCGGCGCGGTCTTGGTCTACGGGTTTGGCATCGGCGTCGCGATCGAGCGCGGGATGAAGGTCGACTTGTTGATTCGGGCCAGCCCAAATCCTGGCGCGATTTTTCTCGGCGCCAAGGTGGCGGTCGCGATGTTTTTCGCGCTAACGGCGACCGTTCTCTTGATCGGATACGGCGTTATCATCGGCGGTATCCATGAGCCGATGACGGTTTGGCTCAGTCTGACCGCGCGTCTGTTGATTGGCTCGGTGCCGCTGATGGGACTGGGGCTGGCGATCGGTTACAGCGTCGGGCCTCAAGCGGCCCCCGCCGTCGCCAATCTCCTCTACTTGCCGCTAACGTTTGCGTCTGGATTGTTCGTGCCGCTCTCCCAGCTGCCGCCGTTCGTGCAGCAGATCGCTTATTTCCTGCCGACGTACCATGTTGGACAGCTCGCTTGGGGCGCCTTGGGCGCGTCCACCGTTCCGGTCGGCACCAGCGTTTCCTGGCTCGTCGGTTATGGGGTGGCGTTTTTCCTTCTCGCCGCGCTTGCGTACCGTCGCGAGGAACAAAGGAGATTTGGCTAGCCTGCCACCGAACGGTGAAAGGCCCGCGTCCGAATGCGTTGCTGTCCGTGACTATCGATCACGCCAAACGGCGAGCGCGGCGGCGAGGCGCCGGTGCCCCGCTGGCGCCGGGACGCCGAACCGCAGCCAGAGCGGATGGTCCGGAAAGCGCCGGACGAAGATGCCGCGCCGTCCGAGACGATCGAACAGCCGGCGCGCACGCCGGTGTTCGACGAGACGAAAGAGATCGGTGCCGCCGATCATGCTGAGCCCATTTTCGGTTAGAAGCCGATCGAGCTTGGCTCGTGCCCGGGCCAGCCGCTCGCGCGTGGCGTCGATCCAGCGCTGGTCCGCGAGGGCGCTCGTTCCGACCGCCAGCGCCGGCCCGCTGACCGCCCAAGGTCCGAGCGCTTCGCGCAGCGCCGCGGTGACAGGACGCGGCGCCAACGCGAAGCCCAGCCGAAGGCCGGCGAGCCCAAAGAACTTGCCGAACGATCGAAGCACGATCAGGCCAGGGGCCCCCACTTGATCGGAGAGGCTGCTGGCGAGGGCGACGTCAGCAAACGCTTCGTCGACCACGAGCCAGCCGCCGCGGCGTGCGAGATCGCGCCGGAGAGAGACGAGCACGCCCGCTGGCAACTCGCGCCCGTCCGGATTGTTGGGTTGTCCGACGACGACCACGTCCGCGCCGGCGGCGGCCGCGAGCGATCGCACGTGGCGAACTCGATGCTGGCCCGCGGCCCACGCCGCCTCGTGCTCGCCATAGGTTGGAGCGAGAACCGCCACCAGCGCCGATTCGCGGAGTCGAGGCAGCCATTGGATGAGTGCTTGGCTGCCGGGCGCTGCCACGACGCAGGCCGGGTTCTCGACGCCATAGGTCCGCGCCGCGATGCGCTCAAGCCGGCGCACGGCCGCCGCTGTCGGCAGCCGGCGAAAGCATTCTGGCTCAATCCGTGGCACCGGGTAAGGAAAGGGGCTGATGCCCGTCGAAAGATCGAGCCACCCCTCGGTAGGCTCGCCGAACCGGGCCGTCGCACCGTCGAGATCGCCGCCATGGTATCGTTTCGTCGTCATTGCTTGGCGTTCTAACATGCCGGGCCGGCCGAAAGTCAGACCCCGCGGGAACCCACGCCGGCCTCCTTGGCGCGTTCCGTCCAGTCCGCGCGAGCGTTCAAAAGGGCGCAGCTCCGAACGATCGAGCCTCATGGTAGCGGGTGAGGTATCGATGCCCCGACCCGCAAACTCTTAATCTCGATTTCCGTTCCGACGGTAACTCACTGTAAGCGCTTCGAGGTTGAGTTCGTCGGCGAAGTCGGCGCAGTTAGGCGGGTCGCAAGGCTCGCCACCCGCTTTTACCGAAACGCGCCACCGCACACGTAAGAGCGTTCGCGCGCGCTCGGCAATAGTTAGGGACCCGAAACGGCGTCGCCGATTTTGGTTCCTTGTTCGAGCCGACGACGGAAAAGCGCGAACGTGCGCTCCCAGGTTCGTTCGGCGGCGGCTTTGAGATAGACCTCAGTCCGTTCCGGAAACGCGAAGCCATGCGTCGCATCGGCGTGGATCTCGATCTCATGCTTCACCGTGGCGGCTTGCAACGCGTCGCCGAACGCTGCGATTTCCGCGGCGGTCATCAGCGGGTCCTTGGCGCCGAAAGCCAAGTATAACTCGCCTTCGATACGGTTTGCCAATCGATGCGGCGATTCCGCGCTCGCGGTGCAAAGGCCGGTTCCATACATCGATGAACCGGCCTTGAAGTGCTCCGGCCGCGCGCCCAATGCCCAGGCGACGAACCGGCCGCCCATGCAATAGCCGATGCAGCCCTTGGCACTCTTGGCCGCCGTGCCGTCGGACGCGACCGCCGTTAGCACGGCGTCGGTGTCGGCAAGGATCATGTCGCGCGACAGCATCTTGGCGAGGCCAAGCGCGCGGCTCATTTCCGGCGCGCTCGGCATGTAAAGCGGCGAGGGCGGCACGGCGAAGCGGTCGCCCCAGCGGTGAAACAAGTCCGGCAGGACGCAATAATAGCCAACAGTTCCAAGGCGGCGCGCGAAGTCGCGTAACTCGTCGCGGATGCCGCGCGCATCCATGTAAATCAGGACGACGGGGAAGGGCCCAGCACGCTCCGGGTGGGCGATGAATGTCATCATCGGCCCATCGCGCGTCGCGATCGGGATTTCGCACTCGATCATGACCGTGCCGATCGGTCTGAAGTTGACATCCGATCAGACTATTACGGATTCTCGCCAAGAGGATGGCGGAAACAACCGCGAGAACGACGTGCGACGAAACGCTCATCCAAATCGTCGGCAGCGCCAACTTGGATAGGGCGGCTTGGGGGGGCTGCTAGCTATGGTGGCCAATCTGTCCAGCACCGCAACTGCAACGCGTGATGGACCCATGTCGTTTAAGTTTTGCCGATAGCGATCTCGATGTATCCGGGGACTCAATACGTTAGATCGAATGTATGCGCGGTAGAGTATGTATTGAATCTCATTCCGTTCACCAGTTACTCACCCAGGTGTCCGATGCCCAAAACTCTGAGCCATCTGATCGGC
>SHVV01000081.1 GCA_009694095.1 Alphaproteobacteria bacterium
CGCAGAATACGATCGAAGCCGACGCAGTGACGTCGTTCGTTTTACCCGCCGCATGAAAAACTAAAGCCAGGATTGCGAAAACGATCAGGTTGTCCGATAGGTTTTTCGTTGCTTGATCAATTCGTCCGTGCCACCCCATGAGGGGTGGCATGTTTTCGCGGTTGCCAGCCGGCGCCCCTGGCACCGACGGTCCGAATGACGGCGAATCCTTGACCAAAATAGAGCAAGAAGAACAGCACGGCCAACGCAGCTAACATCCATAGGTCGGTCGTCATCGACGCCACCTTTGTCCAGCGCGGGCGGCGACCGAGTGCCGCCGCCCGAAGACCTCAGCTTTTATCGTTTACTCTTCCGCTTCGCTGGACGACGCGCCGCCGCGCTTCGCTTGGCACCGGCCGACTTGCCGAGGTAGGCATTGGCCTCGATTTCGAGTTCCATTTCCGGGTGCAGTAGCACACCCTCATAGCCGTGGGCGATGAAGCCTTTTTTCGGCCAACGCTGTTTTAGAATCCGATCGACGATCAGGAAATATTCCGCCTTACGAATAATAAGGCGGATTTCATAAACTTGATCCGGTCGGGCGCCTGCATCTTTCAAGACTTTCTCGATGTTATCGAGCGTCGCATGAGCCTGCGCCTCGATCCCTTTTACGAGCCGCCGTTCGTTCATGGGGCCCGTCACGCCGGTGAGTGCTGACGTTCCCGAAATGAAAAGCCAGTCGCCGATCCTGACCGCGCGATCAAAGTGGCCGACCGGCGGCGCCAATGTTTTCGGATTGAATATTTTCTTCATCACTTCCCTCCTCGTTTAATTTGATGGCGCGACGGCCAGCCCGCAGATGCTATCCGCAAATCACGCGGGACTAAAAGCGTTTCAGGATCGCCGTGGTAGCCGCGCGATCGAAGCTATGTGGGCCGAGTTGTTAGTCGATTTCGGCCTAAGACGTACAGCCAAGTACCGAACCCAAGGGCCAGAACGAAGAACATCAACATCCAGCCAACGAACGGAATCGAACTGGCCGCTTCCAGTGCGAACAGCGCGATAACGAATGAAAGGAAGCGCAAACCGCAGTGAGTGGTTGCCCCTTTTCCGACTAGCCATAGGCAACGGTCACCAACGAAAAATACCACCATTAAGTAGCCAAGGAAGAGCGCCGCGAGAAAAGCCGCGAGTGCGAGTATCGCCAGCGGTATCCCAAATAAGGTCACGAACAAAAACAGAATCGCCGTCGGTGCCGCAAAGATTGCAATGAGCCCAAAGCCGAGCACGGGTCCGGTTTCGAGCCGGATCGCACGGAGTGCCGTCGTCAGAGAGTCTGGGAAAAGTGAAAGAAAGAGCGCCCCCACCAACGCAAGGCCCGAGAGCCATGCGACCCCGAGGCCACCCAGAACGTACCCTGCAACGGTCCGAACCCCTTCCAATCCAACGGCAAACGTCGTGCACGATGGTTAATGGAGCCGCCGACGACTACACCGTCGGCGATCTCGGCTGGGCGTGGGCTTACATAGGAAAAATCGCCACCGATGATCGTTACCGGAAGCACGCGAACCTGCTCGCCGACGACCTCGACGTTGCCGCCGAGCCGCCCCGCAACGCTGACCCGCAGGCGATGACCGTAAGATCGCCCACAATCGGGCTGGCAGCGACGAAGCGCACGGCAAGTGCAGCCGCCGAGCCGCCAATCGTGGCCCCCGGCAACACCTCGACTGCTCCGCCCGCCGCGGGCAGATCGTCTCCTATTTCGGCTTCAACTTCGGTCTGACCGCCTATGATGCGAACGTCATCGCCAACTTGTCCGCTCAGCGTGACAACGCCGCCGGCCGCTCCCACATCACCAGTCACGCGCTTTCAAATACGGGCGATTGCGCCGGCCGAGACCACCTCCCCGGCGATATCGCTATCGACGATGCCATTCTCTCCAGCGATGTAGAGGTCGTCGCCGACCTTTCCACCCCGAAAACCCTCTCGTTCTCCTGCCGCGGCAAAGCTTGTCGCCGCGGCTATGACGGTTCCGACAACCGCTCCGACGAAGGAATGGCGCAGGCGCCTACCCCCTCAGTCGCTGCGCAATCCGCCAAGCGACCGGCAGCACAACGACCGCAACGGCGAGCTTGATCGCATCGCCATAGAGGAACGGCAACACACCCAGCGAAATCGCCTTGTCGTAGCCCTTGACGATCGGTCCCAGCCACAAAACTCCGGGAAGGTAGATCGCGACATTACCTACAAGCATCGCAACGGCGGTCAAGAACGCGCTCCGATCCCATCCGCGCTCAGCCAAGTAGCCCACGACGAGCGTGGCCAGAACGAACCCCGCAAGGTAGCCGCCTGTCGGCCCCCCCATGTACGCGAGCCCGATGCCGCGCTCTGGAGTCCCGGCGAAGACTGGAAGACCGACGGCGCCCTCGACAAGATATAGCGCCATCGTCGCAGCACCAAGGCGCCAGCCATACGCCATGCCGAGGACTAGAACCGCGAGCGTCTGCAGAGTCAGTGGAATTGGGTAGAACGGAATCTGAATCTTGGCCGACACGGTCAGAATCGCCGTTCCAGCCAGTGCCAATACCGCCAAACGGACAGCATTGCGTTTTGAGCCCGGCCATAATTCGTCGACAAGCGTTAAACGGATGGTGGGCGAAGGTGCAATCGGCATCGAAAACTCCCTTTTGGCGCGTAATATGCGGCGATCATCGCCGATGACGTTACGCCCCGCAACAAGCGGATGCACAAAAATCGTTGTATCGCCGTAGCAGCAGTGCATCATCGCGTCGAACAACCGCAACCGCCATGGCCGCTATTACCCCGTTTAACCGGACACTCGACTTTCGCTATGGCGAGGTCGCGACGATCAGCCCACTCGTTCGCCGCATCATCGCCCGCAACCCGAGCCCCTTCACGTTTCACGGCACCGGAACCTATATCGTCGGCCACGGCGAGGTCGCTGTAATCGATCCCGGCCCAGCGATCGAGGCTCATGTCGCTGCCATTCGAACTGCGCTCGCAAACGAAACGGTGACGCATATTCTCGTAACGCACACCCATCGCGACCACTCGCCGGCGGCCGTTTTGCTTCACGAAGCGACCGGAGCGCCGACCTATGGTTTCGGGCCACACGGTTCCGGGCGACCGGATTCCGGCGCCGAGGTCGAAGAGGGCGGCGATTACAGCTTCCAGCCGCACGTTCAGGTGCGTACCGGAAACACCATCGAAGGGCGAGATTGGACTTTCGAGGCGGTCCACACACCGGGCCATACGTCGAATCATATTTGCTACGCTCTCAGCAACGAGAAAGCGCTGTTCTGCGGTGACCACGTCATGGGGTGGTCGACCACCGTGGTCTCCCCGCCCGATGGCGACATGCGAGCCTATTTCGAAAGTCTTCGAACCTGCCTCGCCCGTGCCGACACTAAGGATTCGGTGTACTACCCGACGCACGGGGCGCCGGTCGACGCGCCCCGGCCGCTGGTCGCCGCTTTACTCGCCCATCGGGTTGAACGCGAAATAGAGATCGCAGCATGTTTGCGCGATCGCATAACGACCATTCCGGCCATGGTAAGTCGAATCTACGCTTCGGTGCCCGCAGTCCTCCACCCGGCCGCGGCACGAACCGTCCTGTCGCATCTGATTCACATGGTCGCGACTGGCCGCGCGGCATGCGACGGCCCGCCACGTGAAACGTCGAGCTTCCGGTTACCTTAGTCGGAAGCTGGACTATGCTGCAATTTTGCGGTCGGCAGCTCGTAGTCCTTGTACTCTTCACGCAATTTCGCTTTGAGAAGCTTACCCGTCGCGGTGTGCGGCAGTTCCTTGAGAACCACGACATCGTCGGGGAGCCACCACTTCACCACCTTATCGCGTAGAAACTCGATGAGCTCGTCCTTGGTCGGCGATTGGCCGTCGCAGGGTACGACGAGCAGAAGCGGTCGCTCGTCCCACTTCGGGTGGCGAACGCCGATGACGCATGCCTCCTTGACCTTCGGATGGCCCACGGCTGCATTTTCGAGATCGATCGAACTGATCCATTCGCCGCCGGACTTGATGACGTCCTTCGAACGATCGGTGATCTGCATGTATCCGTCGGGATCGAGCGTTGCGACATCGCCGGTGTGAAACCAGCCATTGGCGTCGACCGCACTTCCCTCGGCTTTGAAATAACTGCGACAGATCCACGGCCCCCGCACCATGAGGTTACCGAACGCTTTTCCATCGCGCGGGAGTTCACTAGATTTGTCATCAACAATTTTCATTTCAACGCCGTAGACACCGCGCCCCTGTTTACAGAGCACGTCGATTTGGTGCGCCTTGTCGAGCGCCGCGTGCTTGGCTTTGAGCAAACCCAAGGTACCCAACGGACTCATCTCGGTCATACCCCAGGCGTGGATCGCACGGACGTCGTATTTCAGTTCGAAGGCCTCGATCATCGAACGAGGCATCGCCGAGCCGCCACAAACCAAGCGCTCGAGAAAGGGGAGGTCCTTGCCCGACTTGCTCAGGTGCTCCAGCAACATGAGCCACACGGTTGGAACCCCCGCCGTAAACGTCACCTTTTCGGTCTCGAGAAGCTCGAAGACGCTTTGCCCGTCGAGCTTGGAGCCCGGGAAAACTAACTTCGCGCCGACCATCGGCGCTGCATAAGGAAGCCCCCAGGCGTTGGCGTGAAAAAGCGGAACAATAACCAGGACCGAATCGCGCGCTGAAAGCCCAAGCACATCCGTCATACACGCGCCAAACGAATGCAGCACCGTCGAGCGATGGGCGTAGAGAACGCCCTTGGGATTGCCGGTCGTTCCCGACGTATAGCAAAGCGATGAAGCTGCCATTTCATCGAAGGTCGGCCAGATGAAACTGTCCGACGCGCCAGCAATAAACTCCTCGTAGCACACCGCGTTCTTGAGCCGAGTCTTTGGCATGTGGGCCGCGTCGGTCATTACGACGTAGCGCCCGATCGTTTCTAGCGTCGGCGCGAGTCTCTCGACCAGATCGACGAACGTGAGGTCGAGAAAAAGCACACGGTCCTCGGCGTGATTGGCGATATACGCGATTTGCGACTCGAAGAGCCGAGGGTTGATCGTATGGCAAACCGCGCCGATGCCTGAAATCGCATAGTAAGCCTCAAAGTGCCGGTAGGTGTTCCAGGCTAACGTACCGACGCGTTCACCGGGCTTCACGCCGATCGCGGTCAGCGCGTTGGCCAACTTCCGCGCCCGGCGATGGGCCTCACGGTAGGTTGTGCGATGGATTGGTCCTTCGATGGTCCGTGTCACGATCTCGGTGTCGCCGTGATAGATGTCGGCGTACTCGATCAGCGACGAAGTCAAGAGCGGTCGCTCTTGCATCAATCCACGCAACATGACGATCTTCCCCAAAAAATCGAGCCGGACGCTGCTCAGTACCCGCTCCGTCGATTAGACCCTCGGCAAGCACCGCCGTAAAGGCTTGGGTTCAACGCTTGGGCTTGTGCGAAAGAGCCTTTAGACTGGCGCGATAATAAAACACTTACCGATCGGGATCGCAGCATGACCGCTCAACTCTCGCCGCTTGCCCAGCGGGACATCAGTTCCGTCATCCACCCGTATACCAATCTAAAAGCCCACGAGGAACAAGGACCGCTGGTCATCGTTCGCGGCAAGGGCATCTACGTCTACGACGAAAATGGTCGCGAATACATTGAGGGCATGGCTGGCTTGTGGTGCACGTCGCTCGGGTTTGGCGAAGAAGAACTGGTCGAAGCCGCGGCGCGGCAAATGCGCGAGCTGCCCTACTACCACTCGTTCAACCACAAGTCCGCCGCACCGACGATCGAACTCGCCGATAAGCTCAAAAGGATGGCGCCGGTGCCGTCGGCGAAAGTGTTCTTCGCGAACTCGGGATCTGAGGCGAACGACTCACTCGTCAAGATGGTTTGGTACTACAACAATGCGCGCGGAAAGCCCAAGAAGAAGAAAATTATTTCTCGTTTGCGTGGATACCATGGCGTTACGCTCGTTTCGGCGAGCTTGACCGGACTACCCAACAATCATCGGTCATTCGATCTTCCACTTGGGCCGATCCTCCATGCCGATTGCCCACATTTCTATCGCGGCGGCCACCAGGGCGAGACCGAAGATGAATTTGTCGACCGCCTAATCAAAAACCTTGAATCACTGATCGCCAATGAGGGTGCGGAAACCATCGCCGCGTTCATCGCCGAGCCGGTGATGGGCGCGGGCGGAGTCATCGTTCCCCCGAACGGTTATTTCTCGCGGGTGCAAGAGGTGCTGGCGCGTCACGATATCTTGTTTCTCGATGACGAAGTTATTTGCGGCTTCGGGCGTACCGGCAACATGTTCGGCGCCGAGACCTTCGGGTTAAAGCCCGACACCATGACCGTCGCCAAAGCCCTGTCATCGGCGTACCTGCCGATTTCAGCGGTGCTTATCAGCGGCGCGATCGTTCGCATTATTGCCGAAGAGAGCGCGAAGATCGGGGTATTCGCCCACGGCTTCACTTATTCCGGGCACCCGGTGCCTGCAGCCGTCGCCCTGAAGACGTTGGAGATTTACGAACGGCGCGACATCCTCGGCCACGTGCGCCGCGTCGCACCGTTGTTTCAAAAACGACTACGCGCGCTGGAAGACCACCCGCTCGTCGGCGAGGCTCGCGGCATCGGCCTCATCGGCGCCGTCGAACTTGTCGCCGACAAAAAAACGAAACGGCCTTTTTTTCCTGCCGGGAAAGTCGGCAGCTATGCGGCGAAACAAAGCGAGGCCAACGGCCTGATCGCGCGTGGGCTCGTCGATAGCGTGGCGCTCTGTCCACCGCTGATCATTACCGACGCCGAGATCGACACGATGTTCGACCGTTTGACCCGTGCGTTCGATATGACCGAGGCCTGGGTTGCTAGGGAAAAACTCCGTGACACGGCCTAGCCCCATCGACACCGATGTTCCATTATTGGACCGACGGCTCGACTGAAGCGCACGACTTCTCCACGATTCTAGTCGGCCTCTTCTCCGAAGCGACGCAGGGCGCAGCCGACCCGAACGAACTGCTCCGCATTGCATCAGCGATCCGCGCCGGAAACCGCGCCGACTGGACACAGGCCTTTTGTGCCATGGCCGAGCGCGTGTTTGCTCTTGGGGAGGACGCGGTCGCTCAACTCCACCAGCAGACGGCGTGCGAATCGTTTTTCCGTGCTTTCACATACTTTCGCGTTGCCGAACTCATGCGGAGCTTCGATGATCCACAGAAAATCCCACTATACCTCCGCGCTCTCGAAAGTTTCAAACGCGGTCTTTCACTCTCGGCTCACTCGTCCGAGCCGGCGGCAGTCAACTACGGCGGCCATCGCCTCGAGGGTTATTTCTTTAAGCCGCAACCGGCTAACTCCGCTCGCCTCGCGCGCAATGGACGGGCACCCTGCGTCATCTTCCTCTCCGGTGCCGATGCTCTTCCCGAGCAAAATTTCTTTCGCGGCGTCCAATGGCTCACAGCGCGCGGCCTCGCGTGCTTGATCTTCAACGGACCGGGCCAAGGCGGGACGATCCGGCTCCTCGGGGTTCCAACGACGCCCGACTACGAACGTCCCGTCGCGGCCGCGATCGACTATCTGATCGACCGGACCGACGTTGATGCAAACCGCATCGGTCTGCTCGGCGTCAGCATGGCGGGGTACTACGCGATGCGCGCCGCGGCGTTCGAGCCCCGGATAAGAGCCGTCGTGGCTTGGGGCGCGATGTACTCGGTCCTCGACGACTTGTGGCGTTGCTATCCGCCGCTCCGGCGGCAATTGGTTTGGATTGCCGGCGCCAAGGACGAGGCCGATGCGGAAGCGCGACTAAAGGCGTTCACGCTCAAGGGGGTGCTTGGTCGAGTCCGATGCCCCGTCCTTATTACGCATGGCGTCAACGACGAAATGGTGCCGGTCGCCTCGGCACAGCGCACGTACGAAGAGACCGCGGCGGCCGACAAAACGCTCCGGATTTATACGTCCGAGGAAGGCGGCGACACACACATCAACATCGACAACTGGTCGCAGGTCATCCCGACGATGGCCGACTGGCTGGTCGAGCGCCTGGACTAGAGCCTTCGGATCATCGATCGTTCAGCGCGATCTACGGCATCGCGCGAGGGCGTGCCACCACCGCATCGAGGGTCGGTTAGATTGGATTTGCAAACGGTCGTCGACAACGCCCGGATCGAATCGTCGAGCGGCGAACGCTCGACGCAATTCATTAGACGTGCTGACCGCCGTTGATGTGGATCTCGGAACCGTTGACGTAGCTCGAAGCGTCCGAGCACAGAAAGTAGATCGTCTTCGCGACCTCTTCCGGCAGACCGAGTCGACGCATCGGTATTTGCTTAGCGAACTCCTTGTACTCCGGGCCGATCATCGCCGTTTCAATTTCACCCGGCGCGATCGCATTCACCCGCAGCCCGAGCGGGCCCATGTCAGATGCCATTTCACGCGTGAGCGCCGCAAGCGCTGCTTTTGACGTGGCATAAGCCGCTCCGGCAAATGGATGAACCCGCCCGCCAGCAATCGACGTCACATTGACGATCGAGCCCTGTCCGCGCATCAGCTCATCGATTAAGCCCCGAGCCAGAAACATGGGTGCGAAAAAGTTGACGTTGAATACCTGCTTCCACAGCGGCATTTCGGTGTTGAGCACGCCGAGGCGGCCACCGTTGTGACTTTTAGGTGAGATACCCGCGTTGTTAACCAAGGCATGGAGTGGTCCGCCGTTTAACCTCTTCCGCAATTCGTAGACACCCGTCTCGATGCTGCCGCCGTCGGACAGGTCGATAACAACGTGATCTTCGGGCCCCGCCTTCCACGGACAGTGCTCGGAGAACGGATGACGCGAACAGGTGATCACGCGCCAACCTGCGGCGTTGAAGCGCTTAACCGTAGCGTGGCCGATTCCGCGGCTCGCGCCGGTGAGGACGAGTGTCTTTCTGACTTCGGTTTCCATGGCAGGCCGCTAGTGTAGCGCCGCAAGGCACTCCAGAGGAAGGGCGACCGACGTCTCAATGCGCCATGAGTACCGGAATACTCGCTTGTTCGAGAATAGCGCTCGTGACTCCTCCAAAGATCAAGTGTCGCAATCGGCTGTGGCTATACGCTCCCATCACCAGAAGATCCGTTCCCGACGACCGTATTTTTTCAAGCACGGATTCCTCCAACGCCCGCCCGGCCGTCGCGACTTCATCAGCTGTGGCTTGAATGTCGTGCCAAGCGAGGTAGCGGGCAAGATCGGCAGCCATCGCTGGAGCACGGGCGTAATTGCCGAACGAAGCCGCCGTTATTTTTTTTGCGAGCCGCAGCACAGGCAAGGCCGCAGCCACCGCCCGAGCCGCTTCTTCCGCACCGCTCCACAAGATCATCACATTGTCGCCGACCGTTGTCGGCGCCGTCGGCGGTGTCACGAGAACCGCGCGGCCGGTCTCCATGAGCGCGACCTCAAGGGTCGCTTGGACCATGGCATCGTCACCTTTCTTTGGTCGAGCGACCGCGACAAGATCTGCCAGCCGACCGCGAAGTGCGACAAGATCATAGACGCGGCCAGTCGCCTTGCTGAACGATGTCGAAAAACCTGAGACTTTCGGGTCGTTCGTCTGCACGGCCCCAAAGTCGCGCACCACGGCGCGGTATTGTGTTTCCGACCGCGTAGCTCGCGCCGAACTTTCCTGCTCGGCCGCCGTCATCAAGTCTTCGATAATCGCGCCGGTAACGCCTTCTCCAACGTACGCGACCGAGTCACGCGGGTCGGGGCTGATGTGAAATACGTCGACATGCGCGTTAAGCTTCGTACCGACGAGAAACGCCGTCTTGATTCGTTCGCTGACGTCTTGTGCGCTTCCCACCGGAACCAGAATCGTTCTAATAGCCATGACTGGCCTCCTTCAACTCTTCAAGTCTCCCGTTGCCACTATATATCCGACGGCGGCTCAAGGCCGGCTGTTAGTTGGGCCGCCTGGGTTAGCGTCGCCGCGACCTCCTGGCCCGCATCAAGGCGCTACCAATCGATCTCGCCGAGATCGTAATTGAGTTGGTGCGATAGCACCTCGGTTGTCGCATCGGAAATATCGTTCTGCCGTCCGGCTACTCGTCTAAGAACGACGTGCTGCGGTACTTCTAGCCACAGACCCGCGAACGGAACGCCCCGCGCCTTCGCGACGTCAGCGAAAGCGGCGCGCTCCTCAGGTCGCGCATGGACGGCGTCGACGATCACGGCGTGTCCGTTTCGAAGGGCGGCATCGGCCTGCATCCGAACCTCCTTGTAGGTTCGCTCGCCGAATTCGAGCGTGTAGGCTTCCTTCGGGAGCCGTTGATCGAAGTTGGAGCCCCAAAGCTTTTTTCGCACCGCATCGCTTTGGACCAGAAGCGCGCCTGGCGCCGGGCTGAGCATGGGCGCTAACGCGCGTGCCAGGGTTGACTTTCCGGTCCTTGAAAGTCCGCCGACGGCAACGATTCTCGGCGGGATCGAGACGACCGGCTCAAGCGCAAGATTAAGGTAATGCCGTGCTTCGGCGTGAAACGCCGCCGAGCGCGCTTCGCCGATTGCAGATGTCGTAGCAGCGACGTGCGCTCGGATCGCAGCGCGCACCGAAAGAAACAACGGCTACAACTGAAGGGCCTCCAGGTCCGATCGTCGAAATATGTATCGATTGAAAACGAGATTCGCCGCTAGGCGTAACCCCCGATGCCAAAGGTCCATAAGGAGAAATGCAAAGTCGTACGCGACGTCGATGCAAGCGAACGCGTCGTTGAACTCGATCGCATCGAAGGGGGTCGATTGGCCATCGACGAGGCAAATGTTGCCGAGATGGAGATCGCCGTGGCAGCGGCGTACAAGACCGGACCGCCTACGGCTTTCAAGCACGCCGCCAAAGCGATCGACCAGCGCTGAGCCAACGTTCCTGAAACGCTCAATGTCGTCGCGGTCGAAAATAGCAACGTGACGAATCATCTCGCGCGCACTGCCGTCGATCGTCTCTTGCTACGCTTCCCTGTCCCCGTAAGCCGGCGTCGGCTCAGCCTGATCGTGAAAAACGGCGATCTTGTCGGCCGACACTTCGAGCATTGCTCGATCCAATTTTCCTGCCTCGGCGGGACGGTCGAATAGGTCGGCATCATCGAATCGTTCCATATCGACGACTTAATCGACCGCCGAGCCTTTTCCGCCCAGCCTCAGAGCACCGTCTGAACCGCGCGTGATCGGAAGAACGCCGTGATAGATCGTTGGAGCTGTTCGTCGATTGATGCGGACCTCCGCCTCGCAA
>SHVV01000003.1 GCA_009694095.1 Alphaproteobacteria bacterium
ATGGCCGGCGAAACCGAGGAGGGCTTGCAGAAGAAGCAGGTGCCTTACGTCGTCGGGCGCGCGCGCTACGCCGCCAACGCCCGCGGCCAGATCATCGGCGACGAAGACGGTTTCCTGAAGCTCCTGTTCGACGCCGAGACCATGAAGCTCCTCGGCGTCCACGTCATCGGCGAATCGGCGGCCGAGATCGTGCACGTCGGCCTGACGGCGCTGATGGTTGGCGCCGGCGCCGAGCTTTTCATCAACACCTGCTACAACTATCCGACGCTCACCGAGGTTTACAAATACGCCGCCTACGACGCGATGGGCGCGCAGCAACGCCTGTCCTTACTGAAAACTCCATCCGCGTTCGCATGAAAGGCCCATGCCTGGCATGGCATTGTCACGGCGTTTGCGACTTGCGGTTCCTGTGGCGGGTCGGTAGCCAAGGGGATGAAAAAAACAGCTACAGCAGCTATCGGTTTCCGCCTGGGATAGTCCATCGGGCGATTTGGCTCTACCTCCGGTTTACTTTGAGCCTCCGCGATGTCGAAGACCTGTTGTCGGAACGCGGCATCGGGCTGTCCTATGAGAGCATTCGGCGCTGGGTGAACCATTTCGGGTCGCTGATTGCGGCCGACTTGCGCCAGCGCCGGCCCAAGCCCCACACGACCTGGCATCTGGATGAAGTCTATCTCAAGATTGATGGCCGCATGGTCTACTTGTGGCGTGCCGTCGACGCCGAAGGCGAGGTCCTTGATGTGCTGGTCCAGGCGAAACGGAACAAGCAGGCCGCGCTAAAATTGATGCGCAAGCTTCTGAAGAAATTCGGCTTCGTTCCCCAAGTGTTGGTCACCGATCACTTGCCGTCGTATCACGCCGCTGCCCGCGGTCTCGGGATAGAAAAGCGCCATGAGCGTGGTCGATGGCAAAACAACCGCGCCGAGAACTCGCATCAACCGACCCGACGACGGGAACGCAAGATGCAGGGTTTCAAAAGCCGCGGATCAGCCCAGCGATTTCTCTCGACCCACGCCGCCGTCTACAACACCTTCAACGTCGAGCGCCATCTGACCTCAGCCTCGACGCACCGAACCTTCCGTGCGGCGGCCATGGCCACGTGGCGCGAGGTCACCGCCGCGGCTTGAGCCAAACGGAGTTAATGGTTTTTCTGCGACCGCTATTCCTCAACGTGACAATCCCCTTGGCTTGACGCCTCGGCCGAGCCTCGAATCGGACGCGCGGGGCTCGCAGTATTGGCTTTAGCGCGCCGCGCCGAGGCCGATGAGCGCGTCGAGCCGAGTCGGGTCGTCGCGAAGAGCGATGCTCGGGCCGTCGTAGACTATTCGACCGCGATCCATCACCAGGGTGCGGAACGAGAGGTCGAGCGCCAAGCGGATGTTTTGCTCGACGAGAACGATCGCCAGGCGCTCTTCGTCGCGCAACCCTTCGATCGCCCGCACGAGTGCTTCGACGACCACCGGCGCCAGTCCCTCGCTTGGCTCGTCCAGCAGAAGGACGCGCGGGTTGCCCATGAGCGCCCGTCCGATCGATAGCATCTGCTGCTCGCCGCCCGAGATCTGATTGCCGCGATTTCCAGCCCGAGCGCTGAGCTGCGGAAAGGCTCCAAAAACGCGCTCCGCCGTCCACCGGCCCGGCCGCGCCGCCACCAACAGATTTTCGAGCACCGTGAGCGACGGGAAAATCTCACGCTCCTGCGGCACGTAGCCCAGCCCGGCGCGGGCGCGACGGTGGCTTTCTAGGCGCGAGGCGACCAACGGGCCGATCCGAATCTCGCCCCGATGCATCGTCGTATGCCCCATGATCGTCGCAAGTAGCGTCGTCTTGCCGACGCCGTTGCGACCAATCACGCTCACGCTTTCGCCCTCGTTAAGCGCGAAATCGATATCTTCGAGCACGACCGTCTCACCATAGCCCGCGGCTACGCCCGCCAGGCGTAATAGTCGCTCGGCGCCGGCCCGTCCCGCGGGCCCGGTCATCGCGGCGCGCCCTGCGATAGGAACGCTTCGCCGAGATAAGCAGCCCGCACGCTCGAATCGGCGGCGATCTCCTCGGCGGTTCCTTCGGTCAATATCTGGCCGCGGACCAGCACCGTGATCCGGCGCGCGAAACGGAATACGACGCCCATGTCGTGATCGATGATGAGCACGGCGATCGCCGCCGGCAAGGCGTCGAGCGCAGCAAGGATCACGTGGCTCTCGGCGGAGGGAATTCCGGCCGCTGGCTCGTCGAGCAGCAAGACCGACGGGCGCTGCGCCAGCGCGATAGCGATCTCGACCAAACGTTGTCGGCCGTAGGCGAGCGCTCGGATTGGCGTCGCCGCATCGCCAGTAAGATTGAGTGAAGCGAGTAGCACCATCGCCTCGTCGACGATCGCAGGAAACGAGGCCAACCCGCGCCATAGCACCCGCGCCACGCCATCGCGCTCAGAGATCGAGAGTCCGACGTTTTCCAAGACCGTCAGGTTGCGAAACAACTGACTGATCTGAAACGTCCGGGCAATGCCGGTTTTTCCCCCCGCTTGCGACAGGCGGGTAATGTCGCGGCCGTGCAGGAAGATCGTTCCGCTCGTCGGCGCGAGCGAACCCGACACCAGATTGACGAACGTCGTCTTGCCGGCGCCGTTAGGACCGATCAGCGCCTGGCGCGCGCCGGGCGCCAACGCGAACGTCATACCGCGTATGACCTCGAGACCGCCGAAGCGCTTGTGCAGATCGCGCACCTCCAGCGCCGGCTGAAACGCAATAGTCACGAGCGCCGCTTTCCCAGACGCGCGATGTCCTCGGCAACGCCGAATAAACCGCGCCGAGCGAACATCACGGTCGCAACCAGCACGAGACCGACGCCGAACTCCCAAAACTCGGGGCTCAGCTTGGCGAGTTGGTCCTCGAGAATCACGTAGATCGTCGCGCCGATGAAGGCGCCGTAGAGCCGGCCGGCGCCACCCAAGATGACGGCGATGAGAACAGCTCCGGAGAGTTGAAAGCCCATCACCTGCAGGGTGACAAACGCGTGCATCTGGGCAAAGAGGCCGCCAGCAATACCGGCAATTGCGGCAGCGATGGTATAGACCGCGACAAGCCGGCCATGCACCGGCGCTCCGATGGCGTTCATGCGCTGAACGTTCTCGCGAATACCGACCAGCGACTGGCCGAACGGCGAGGTCACGATGCGACGGACGACGAGAAAGAGCACGAACAACACGCACAACCCATAGACGTAATAATTTTGTCGAAAGAGGTCGTTATCGAAGCGCCCAAGCAGCGGATCGATGGCGATGCCGAGAAGGCCGTCGAATCCGCCGGTATAAAGCGCCAGCGTATTCGCAAGCTCCTGCAACAGAATGGCGGTTGCGAGCGTCAGCATGAGAAGCGTCAAGCCGCGGTAGCGAAGCAGGAACCAGCCCGAGGCAAAGCCGACCAACCCCGCGACCGCGCCGGCGAACAAGAGCCCGGTGATCGGCTCGTTCCAGCCTCCGTGCGCCGATAGCATGCCAGCGGCGTAGGCGCCGGTGCCGAACAGCGCCGCGTGGCCGAGCGTGATGATTCCGGCGTAGCCGAGGACTAGATCGAGTGAAAGCGCGAAGATGATCATCACGATCACCTGACAGCCGAGCGCTAGGTAGCCGGGAAACGTGAACAAGGCACCGACGAGCACAAGCCAGGGCAACGCTTCGGCCCAATCCCAGCCCTTTTGGCCGAGCGTCGGCGGTGCTTTCTCGCCTCCGGTCGCGGCGGCGCTAGTCCCGCTTGCCATAGAGCCCCTCGGGTTTGGACAGCAGAACGGCCACCGTGACCGCGTAAATGAAAAACCCGCCGCCGGCCGGCCACACGTATTTGCCGGCGGTGTCGATAATTCCGAGCAGAAGCGCGGCGAGAAACGCGCCGCGGATGCTGCCGAGCCCGCCAACCGAAACGACGATCAGAAAAAGGACGAGGTTCTGGATTGCAAAGATCGGCCGCAGCCCGATCAACTCGACCGCGAGGCCGCCGCCGACGGCCGCGAGGCCGCTGCCGACTGCAAACGTCAACGTGAAGAGGCGACCGACGTTGATGCCGAGCGACTGCGCCATGCGGCGATTATCGACCGCAGCCCGGATGCGGGCGCCTAGGAGCGTGCGCTCGAACGTCAGCCAGAGCGCGAGGATCATGGCAAACCCAATGCCGATCATGAACAGCCGGTAGGTCGGAAACGAGCGAAACCCGAGGTCGACCTGGCCGCGCAGATAGGGCGGTAGCTCGATACCGAGCGGGTTGGGACCCCAGACATACGTGAACGCGCCGATCGCCATGAACACGAAGCCGATCGTCATCAGCACCTGGTCCAGCTCGCTCCGCCGGTAGAGCGGCGCGTAGAGCAAACGTTCGAAGATGACGCTCGTCGCGCCGACGATGAGAAACGCCATCGGCAACGCAGCGAGAAACGGCAACTCCCAAGCCCGCATCATCGTGACCGTCGCATAGCCGCCGGCGGCGGCAAAGACGCCGTGGGCCAGGTTGACGAAATTCATCATCCCCATGGTGATCGAGAGCCCGACTGCGATGATGAACAGAATCATCGCGTAGGCGAGCCCGTCGAACAGGATGCTGACAGCCGCGCTGAGCATGTCCCGCTACCGAAAAACTGCCGCCACCGCGAGATCGACTGTGCGGCGGCTTCCGCTTAGTACGACGCGGCTATTGGCCGCACCGCCCGACCTTGAGTTCGATGCATTGATCTTTAACCTGGTCGACCTTGCTGATCACGCTCACCTTGAGACGCGCTCCGTCCTTGATAATTTTGTGGACGTACTCGTTCTGGATGATGTCGCGTGTATCCGGGTTGATCATGATCGGGCCACGTGGGCTCGCGAACTTCCAGCCTTTGAGCGCATCCATCACTTTGTCGCCGTCCATGTTGCCGTCGAGCTTCTTGACGGCGTGCATGATCGCCGCCATCCCATCATAGCCCTGCACGCCCATGAAGTCGGGCGTCGAGTTGGCGCCGTAAGAATCTTTCCAGGCCTTCACGAACGCTTTGTTTTCAGGGGTGTCGTAGTCGGCCGAGTAGTGGTGGACCACGATGAGACCCACCGCGCCATCGCCCATTTCCTGAAGACTGCTGTCAGGCGTGATATCGCCGGGTCCTATCAATTCGATGCCCGCGGCGCGCATGCCCAGGTTGGCGTACGTTTTTACCACCGCGGTTGCGTGATTGCCGGACGGCACGAACACGTAAAAAGCGTTGGGCTTGGCGTCTTTAACGCGCTGGAAATACGGCGTGAAATCCGGCACCTCGGCCGGCCCACCGATTGGCATTTGATCGACGATCTTACCGCCCTTGCTTTCGAATCCGAGCCGGAATGCATCGGCGCTGTCTTTACCCGGCGGGTAATCAGTGACGCCGATGATCGCCGTTTTGTGACCCATCTTCTCGGCCGCGTACTCGCCCATGACATAGCCCGCCTGCCACATCGAAAAAGACACCCGAGCGATGTAGGGCGAGAGCTTCGGGATCCACGCCGTGCCGGCGTTCATGATGATCATCGGCACTTTACCCTGCGTCGCCAGCGGAGCGCTCGACATGGCATCGGGCGAGAAGACAAAGCCGGCCAGGACGTCGACCTTCTCGCGCGCGATCAGTTCAAGCACTGCGTTCTTGGCCTCGGCGCCATCCGGGCGCTTTGAGTCGCGCTTGACGATTTCGATCGTGTGCGGCGCGATGTCCCTGACGTGCAGTCTCAGGTAAAGCTCATAACCGCGCTCGATTTGTTGGCCAAGTTCGGCGCCGTTGCCGGAAAAGGTGGCGACGATCCCAACCTTGACCGTCTTGGCTTCGGCACTCACAACCAATGCAAGGGCGAGGGTCGCAACCGCTACTAACGGACCAAACTGCATCGAAATTACTCCCTTGGTTCAGCCCGTCCCCTATTCGGTTCTATTTTTCCGCGGATGAACTGGTTGGTTTGCGTATTTTATCGCCGATTTCGCCACGACCGACCAGCGAAGTCCCGAAAGGCGCACCGTTCGCTGCCGAAAAAGCACAGCCAATCATTGCAAGCCCTATTTCTTTGACCGATTCGCGTGCCTGGCGGGGTTGGAGAGGTGGTCACACGCATTCAGCTGGTCGAAGCCGGCAAGCGTCCTCAGCGAGGAACGAGAGCGGCCGAATTTACCTAACGAAGGAATAGGTTGAAAGAGAAAAGCCAAAGACAATGATCACTAGACGCAAGACATCGGACGGCAACCGGCGGGCCAACTCGCCGCCGTAGTATCCGCCAATTACCGCACTGGCCATCATCGCAAGGGCGCGGAGCCACGACACCGTGCCAGCCGCAATATAAGTCACCACGCCGACCCCTGTGATAACCGTGACCAGGAGATTCTTTAGCCCCTTCAGCTCCTGCATATCCTTGACGCCGGTCATGGAAAGGATTGGCAGCAGCATCACACCCAGCCCACCGCCGAAAAAGTTGCCGTAAGCGGCGCAAATGAATAGGGCCGCGGAGACAAGAAGGAGTTTGCCGACAGAGGTCTTTGAGTCCACATCGGAGATCGCAAATCGCTTCGAGAGCGACTTGTCCAAAATCAGCAGCAAGGTGGCCAGAAGGATGAGCCAGGGCACCGCTGCCAGGAACCCGGCGTCGCTGGATCGCAGCAGGAGCCACGCGCCGGCAAGCCCTCCGAGAAGACTGACCGCCCCGGTCCAAAGCGCGCGTCGAAGTTGGCGGTCGAGTTCACGTCGATAACTGGCGATTGCCAACAAACGTCCCGGCCATATCGCAGTGGCGTTCGAGGTATTGGCGATAACAGCGGCTACCTCCGTCGACAGGAACGCGGGAAAAGTGATGAACGTGCCCCCGCTGGCGACCGCGTTGACCGCCGCGCCGACAAGTCCTGCCGCCAACAGAAGAACCATCTGCGCGCAATCCACGGTTCGCTCCCGCCCCCGCCCGACGTTTTGTTGGTATCGGAGTGTGGCCGTTGCTCAATCGGCCGCGAGCAGCTCTCGAAGGGCATCGACTATTGGAGGGGCTTCGAGAACAGGGCCAACTTCCACCAAAACGAGACGTAAATTTTCGCTTCTGCTTGTTTCGCCAGACTCATAGTCAAGGTTCCTCGGTCTACCGGATCGCCGCCCAACTTTCGCCGAGCTCTTTCAATGCCTGGAGCGGTACGACCCGCGCCAAAGCATCGAGTGCATCGGGATCGCGGTTCAATCCACGTCGGAGGGGCGGGTACGCAAACTGTTTCAGCGCGTTCTACTACGCCAAGGTGAAGCCCAGAAATATCGCTCGCTAGGCAACAGGGCCAATCTCTTCAGTCAGCGCCGCCGAGGCCTACAATCGCACGATCATCCTCTCGTACGTGCTCCAACTGAAAAGGTTTGCGCGGCTCGGCGTCGACGCAGTTCGTGTAGTTCCATCAGAGATTCGCGTGCGGTGGGCTTGCCGCCGCAAGTTCGGCGCTAGATCGGCGGGACGAAGCCGTCTTTGCCGACGAGAGCGCGCGCGGCGGTCAATGTTCTATCCGCGCTTTTCGTCGCGCTAAGGACGATGTTGGCGCCTTTGCGCACGAGATTGCGCGCCGCCGGGGGGAACTCACCGGGGTGACATCGGCCGGGATAGACACGCGCACCGAGCGATCGGCGAGTTTGAGCGTAATGCTGCGACCGTCCGCCGCATCGACCGAGGCGACGACCGTCGCATTGGTCATCGTGCCATCGGGCACGACGTCCCAAGCCCGATGGCCTTCGCCAGTGCCGCGCATGCTCTCGGGGAATACGACGATTTGGACCGCTTTGACCGATCCATCGGCCAAAGGCTTCGCTCCGGCACCTACGAAATGACCCGGCGCTATCTCCTTGGGATCGAACGGCGCGACTTCCGTCACGCTGTAGTCCACGGCGAGCGCGATCGAAACCTAGCGCCCGTCACGTGTCGTCAGCTTAAGCGTTGCACCCGCGATTTCATCGAAGGTACCGCGGAAGCGCTCACCTTGCGGCTGAGCCACTGCAGAGCTGGTAAAAAGAGAAACAACGGCGAAAGCGCGAGAAAACGGCTGCGCGACATCGGTGCACACCGACTGGGGCGGAGGTATTTTAGGCGACGCTGGCCAGGTTCGCTGTAACGGTGTTGTGATTGCTACGCCCCTCTCCTCGTCGCGGGGAGGGCTCCATAAAAAAAGCCGCCCCAAAGGGCGGCTTTTTGTCTTGCCTTGAGAACGCGACGGAAGCCTGATCTAGGCGGCCGCGATGACGCCGACTTCGGTCTTGCCGGTGCGGCTGTCAGGCCGGGTGTCGAACGACACCTTTTGACCCTCGGCAAGGGTCTGCATGCCGGCCCGCTCAAGCGCCGTGGCGTGGACGAATACGTCCGGGCCACCGCCTTCAGGCTGGATGAAACCGAAACCGCGCTGCGTGTTGTAGAATTTGACGATACCTGTCTGCACTTCTTTGTCCTTCAGTCTCTTAGTTGTCTATGGGCATCCGGGCCCGTCGTGCGCCGTAACGCGACTCGGGTTCTCGGCTGTCGATGTTTGGTGAGGGTCTGAACGTGCGCTCCCCGTACTGAGCGGGGACGTAACGGCCCGATTGTCCGGCCAAATGTCGAAGGCACCAATATAGACCGATTCGGCGCCAAAGCAAGGACGATGCTGTCCAACTACCCGGCCGCGCGTTTTTTCCGCTCCGCCTTCCTCTCCGCGCTCAACGCAACTTTTGATTTGCGCTCGACGGCGGCCGCATCGCTGACGATTTTGTCGGCTGCTTCTTTCGCGACCCGAAGTGCACGTAGTCGCTGAGTCTTAGCGACCATGATGGTCCGGCTTTGCTCGACCTCGGTCACAGCGTGGGCCGCATCGCGCTTAACTTTGGCGCGCCAAACGTCGGCGCTCAAACGAGCCGCTTCATCCCGTTCTCGTTCCGGTTTGCGCATTTCGACTCCTTCTTTTCCAGGAAATTCGTCTACAACGCGGTACCCACGGGCCAACAAAGGTACGAGTATCACAGAGCGACACCCTTTCGTTCGAAACCTCTTCTCTCGGACTGCCCGAGTCAACCTTATTCGGCTCCGCGCGCTCGCCACCTAAACGCCAGCAGCGTCGATCAGGACGCCGAGAAGAGTCACCGGTTCCCGGCCGCGATTGACCCACGCGTGATTGGTACCCTGCTGGATCACCACGTCGAACGGCCGCAGTCGGACCTCGCCTTCGTCGAGCAACAAGGTGACTTCGCCGGACAACACCATGATGTAGTCGATGGTGTGTGTGCGATGCATGCGCGGGTTGCGCGAGGTGTCGATTTGAGCATCCGGAACACCGAGCTTGGCGAACATATCGCCGAAGAATTTACGCACCTGCTCGACCGGAACCGCTGGATCGTCCGGCGGCATGTCAAACACCAGGAACCGCGTACAGCCGCGGGGCGGGGGCAACCGGCCGACCAATCGGTCTGCTTGCGCCGGATCGCGCGGTTGCGCCGGCGCGGCGTCGGTCGTCCAAAATACCACCTGACCTGCGCTATCCGGGGCAGGCGGCGCTTCATCCGAGAGAATGACCGATCGCCCGCGGGCATCGTGACCGGTCACGATTCGACGAGGTTTGAACATGGCCTGTTGCTCCGTCTCGGTTGCCTAAGTTTGATACCAGCGGCGCGAGGTGGGCAACCTTCCACCGAATAAAGGCACTATCTAGCGGTTGTCGGTGGGCCAAAGTTATGTGCAAGGATTAGAACACGCGGTCGATAACCTGTGTTGGATGTCACAGCGTGCGACGGACTTTCGTGACAGACTGTTATGTGCACGTGTTTGAACGAGCCGTGTCACAACCTCCGATTTCATTCGGGCTAACCCTAAAGGGGAGTTGTATTCGAAACCGGTGCTTACTAACTATTCTCAATTAGTGACCGACGCACTTCAGGTACAGGTAACAATGTTCCACCGCAAAATTCTTGGGCGCGTTGGAGTTACCCGTCTAGCTGTTGCCGTTAGTCAAGCGCCGGCCGAGGCAAACGCCGCGCCGATCACCCTCTCGATCGTCGGAACGGTCGCGAACGGTGCGCTCGCGGGCCAGACCGGAACGGGAATGGTGACCTAGGACTCCGATTTGGTGTCCGGGTCGGGATTCGAGTTGCTCGGCGGAACCTCGTTCGATCTCGATTTCACGATTTTTGGTCAAACTTTCAGCGAACAAGACGACGTCGACTATTCGAATTTTCCTCGCCTCGGTGTACTCGATAGCGTTCCGTTTTTTCTCGACTTCGACGTCTCTGAAACCAACCCCGACAATCCGACCGATATCGTCCTTGGAAGCGTACTCGGATTTTCGATGTTCGATTTGTCGCTCGATGGCCGGACGCTTTACGGCGATGTATCCGTGACCTACGCCAGTCAAGTAGCGACGGTCCCGCTCCCGGCGGCACTGCCGTTGTTGGCGAGTGGACTTGCTGGACCGGGCTTCATGGGCTGGCGTCGGCGCAAAACGCAGACGTCGTAACGCGAACTAGATGGGCTCGCGTGCGAACGGAGCGGCACAAAGCCGCCTCGTTTCATTTAGCGAAACGATTATTGACGCCGATCGGCGTCACGGATGCGTTGCTCAATCTGCGTTCGTTCAGCTTCGAGCGTACGCAAGCGATCGCTCACGTCGCGATCGCCAAAGGCTTGCGCCCGGTCGAGTTCGCGAATACTGCCGGTGATTGCCGCGCGATAGCGCTCGGCCTCGTAGCGCCCGAATCACGCGACCGCGGCCCAAGCAGGTCCGATCGGGTCGTCGGCGAGCGCAAGGATTCTGACTGCACCGGGTTCAGGGTTTGCGCCGCCACCGGGCCCGACAGCATCGACATCAAGAAGAGGGCAAGAATCCGTGTGCTTATTCGCGGCCTCGAGTCTTGCAGACCAAACGCTTCGAAACACCGACCTTTATTGAAATGGCACCGAACATGAACTAATCCCAGTTAACCGCCCGCGAATTTATCGGAAGCAACGCCAATGACGGTCGCGCGCCTCAAGACCCGAATCTGGGTACAAGCGCAGATAAGGCTCTGCGACATCAAAGCGCTTCCGATCGTCGTTGAGCACCGGGGCGACCCCGATGCCGGAACCGTCGTTTTACGGCTGCGCCGTCGCGACGGCCGTTCGTTGTTGCTGCGCCGCGCGACGTCATTCGAAGGCGAGCCCGCATGGATGGCGGTTGGCGGCGGCCCGGACCTCGACGCCGCCGCTGCCGATGGCTACATCGCACGCGAACTCGCACGCGACCGCGACCTATGGGTGCTCGAGATCGAGGACTTCGATCACCGCTACGAGCTGGACGGGCCGGTTGCGGCGGTGCGTTGACCCCGATCCGGCGAAAACCCAACCGGCAAGCCTTTAATTAACCATCTCCTCGGACAATCCGAAGTGGGCAAACCCGGATCCGTATTGTCGTGAACCGGCAAAAAGCGCTCGACACTGCCGCGCGACGGCAGAACGCCGGCGATTTCCTCGCCGCACAGGAGCTCTATCGCCAAGTCCTCGCCGCCGCCGCCGACAACGTGCAAGCGCTCTCCAATATGGGCAGCGTCCATCAAATGAACGGCGAGCTCGAGGCCGCCGCTGCGTGTTTTCGCCATGTCGTCGCGTTGGCGCCGGAGGCGGCCGAAGTGCACAGCCGGCTTGGTGTCGTCCTTCTCCAACTTGGCGACGCCGCGAAAGCCAGCCACCACCTTGAAGCGGCGGTCGCGCTCAAGCCCGACGACGTCGCGGCACTCAATAACCCCGCCAACGCGCTCGCCGCCTTGAACGATCGCGACGGCGCCATCGCTTGCCTCCGTCGAGCGATTGCCACGCGTCCGACCGCCGTAGAACCGCTTGAGAAGCTGGCGTGGCTCCTGATCGAGAGCAGCCGGTGAGATGAAGCCCTACAACTACTCAGTGCCGCGACCGAAGCGGCGCCGGCCAACGGCGCGCTGACGCTCGGGAAGACGCACGTCGAACTCGACCTCGGCCTTGCCGAACAAGCGGCGGCCTCGGCGAGGGCATGCATCAAAATTACCCCGACCGCGGAGGACCACTATCTCCAAGGATTGGCTTTCGCGCATGCCGGCGCTCCGGGCAATGTAGTGAAGGCGTTTCAGGCCGCGATCCTCCTCGCGCCGGACAATTTAGCGGTTCATTTCCAGTTCGGGTTCGCGCTTCGGCGCATGGGTCGTCTCGACGACGCCGAAGATGCGGCGGTTCACGCGCTTGCACTCAATTCGCAGCCGGCGCCCGCCGTTGCGCTGGTCGCTTCGATCGTGCGCGACAAGGGCGAGGTAGAACGCGCGGAGCAGTACTTCCGTCGCGCGATCGGGATCGATCCGACCGACAGAGATATCGCCTACGACATCCTCTCGGCGTACGCCGCGCGGAGTGGTATTCCCGTGCTCATCAACACTAGCTTCAACGTACACGAAGAGCCGATCATCAACACGCCGGGCGAGTGCCTAACCGCCCTGCGCGAGGGTCGGATCGACTATGTCGCGACCGCGCGGCCGGAGTCTACGCCAGGGCGTGACGCCGAGATCCTGGTACGGCGATCGAGGCAGTATCATGCGCCCTGCTCCCGTACCAAGATATAGGGTTCGCGACTGACACCATTATCGCGGTTTTCGAGTAAGGTGGGACTCGAGAAACCATACGATCGGGGGAGGGGTCATGATCGAACGTAAGATCGACATCAAAACGAAAGACGGGGCGTTGAATACGTTCATCACTCATCCCGACGAAGGTGGGCCATTCCCTGCGGTATTGTTCTATCAGGACGCGCCCGGCATTCGCGAAGAGCTATTCGAGATGGCACGCCGCCTCGGGACCGTCGGTTACTATGTGATGCTGCCGAACCTCTACTACCGCAAGGTGCGCGACATCGTCATCGACGGCAATCAAGCCGATATCGAGAACAGTTACGACTATAGGAAGATGTTCGAGCTCATGCTGGCGACCTCGAACACGATGCCGGTCGAGGATACTCAAGCGATGTTCGACCACCTCGACCGTGAACCGATGGTGCGCAAGGGGTCGGTCGGCGCGCTCGGCTATTGCATGGGCGGCCGGTTCGCGACCTGCGCCGCCGCCCGCTATCCGCGAATTGCGGTGATCGCGACTTATTGCGCGACCTGGATGGTCAATGACAAGCCCGATTCGGCTCACCTCGTCGCCGACCAAATCAAAGGCGAGATCTACTTCGGCGTGGCGGAAAAGGACGACTATTTTCCGCCCGAGCAGATCGAGGAGATTCGCCGCCGATTGACCGCTGGCGGCGTCAAGCACCGCTTTGAAACCTATCCCGGGACCCGACATGCCTTTGCTTTCCGCGACCGCGACACCCACGTCACCGCCGCCGAAGAACGCCACTGGGAGCGGATGTTCTCGCTGTTCCGCCGTCACCTCGGCTAAGTGAGCGCGACGTGGCGGACACAGAAGGCCCAGACGTTGAGCGAATCGACATCGTCTTTAGCGAAGCGTTGGAGAAGCTGCAGGCCGAAGGCGTCAATCAACGCGTTTTCGGTGTCGCATTGCTCGAGTTGGGCGTCACCGCGCTGGCACTGGCTGGAGAAAGCCAGGCCCGCATTCTCGAGCAAGCGCAGACGATCTTCGGCAAAGTGGCTCCGCTGCGGTAGTCGAGCCGCTGCTGAGCGCCGCGCGCACGCCTCATGACGATTCCGGCCGACTCGCCCCTTGGGCTGTATCGAGCTAAGCGCCACGCTGGCGAGTTGCGACCGGATTCAGCCCAAGAACTTGCGATCGAAAAGCTGCAACTGCTCTACGGCCGCCTCAAGCACCATGGGCCCCGGCAGGTATCGCGGTGGCAGGAACTCCTGCGCTTGAAGCGCCGCGAGGAACCACTGAAAGGTCTGTATTTCGTTGGCGATGTCGGTCGCGGCAAGACCATGGTGATGGACCTTTTCTTCGAGACCGCGCCAGTGATGGCCAAACGCCGGACGCATTTCCACGCGTTCATGCGCGACGCCCACGAACGGATCAACCGTTTCCGGCGCGACTTCCGACCGAGCGGCAGCGATCCGGTGCTGGCGAGTGCCGAAGAAATCGCCGGCCAGGCTTGGCTCCTATGCTTCGACGAGATGGAAGTGCGCGACGTCGCCGACGCGATGATACTCAGTCGCCTATTCACCCAACTTTTCGAGCACGGCGTGGTCGTCGTCGCAACCTCGAATCGAGCGCCCGACGATCTCTATCAGGGCGGACTCAACCGCGAGCTGTTTCTGCCATTCATCGACACGATCAAGGAGAAAATGGAGGTCGTTGAGCTCGGAGGTCATACCGACTATCGGCTCAATCGAATTGTTGGTAAGCCAGTGTACCACACGCCGCTCGGCCAAACGGCCGATCGAGCGTTAGCGGAAGCGTTCGTCCAATTGACCGATGCCGAGCGTGGCGACCCCAGCGAAATAGAGATCAAAGGTCGAAAAATCGCGGTCTCCGAGCAAGCAAAGGGCGTCGCTCGCTTTACCTTCCAGGATCTTTGCGAACGACCGCTTGCCGCGGCTGATTACCTCGCTATTTCCGAGCATTATCACACCGTCATTCTCGCCAATATCCCCAGCCTGGGACCCGAGAAAAGGAACGAAGCGCGCCGGCTCGCGAACTTGATCGACGTATTGTACGACAACAGGATCAAGCTCGTTTGTTCGGCTGCCGCGGCGCCGGCCGAGCTATACCCCCACGGGGACGGTACGTTCGAATTCTCGCGCACGGTATCGCGCCTGACCGAAATGCAGTCCGAATCCTACGTCTCGGCGCCGCACCCCGATCGTTTCAACGCCATCCGCGCCTAGCCGCACGCGCGCGCCTGCAAACGACTCGCAGCAGCCTCGTTTTACGTACGTGACCGTTGACACTTCCTGTCTGCGACCCGATTCTAAGCCATTGAAAAATAATCGCCTTCGGTCATAGAGTGGCGCGGTCCCGGGCGTAGGGTAGCGATGATGGGAGATTAGAGAATGGCCGGTAAGTTTAAGGTCGCCATCGTCGGATCGGGACCTGCTGGAATGAGTGCCGGCGGCCGCGCTGCGGAAACCAACGTCTCGCACATCTTGTTTGAGAAATCCGACCACCTGTCGGACACCATCTATAAATACCAAAAAGGCAAGTTCGTCATGGCTACGCCAGACGTCTTGCCGCTGCGAAGCCCGATGACGTTCCAAGCCGGGATCCGCGAGGACATCCTGGGAACCTGGGACAAAGAAGCGGCGAAGCACAAGGTCAACGTCCGCTTCAAGAGCGAAGTCGTCGCGATCAAAGGACAAAAAGGGAACTTCGAACTCCGCGTCCAGGGCGGCGGCGATATCGTGGCCGAGTACGTAATCCTTTGCATCGGACTGCAGGGTAACCTGCGCAAACTCGAATGCGAGGGCGCCGACCGTCCCTGGGTGCAGTATCAACTGGACGATCCCGACGCATACTCGGACGAAACCATCGTCGTGATTGGCGCCGGCGACGCGGCGATCGAAAATGCGGTTGCGCTTGCCAAGCAAAACAAAGTGATTATCGTCAACCGCCGCGATGAATTCGCCCGCGTCAAACAGGGCAATCTCAATCTGATCGCCGAAGCGATCGATAAGGGAATCATCGAGTGCTACTACAACTCGGAACCGGGACACATCGGCGACAACTATCTTCTGCTGAAGACCGCCGAGGGCGAAGCCAAGATCGAGTGTAACCGCATCATCGCCCGACTTGGCGCCGACCCGCCGCGCCGATTCGTTGAATCGTGCGGCATCAAGTTTCCGAGCAAGGATCGCGCCGCGCTGCCCGAGCTTTCCGGGTCCTACGAGTCGAACGTTCCCGGCCTTTATATTCTCGGCGCCCTCGGCGGCTATCCGCTGATCAAGCAGGCGATGAACCAGGGCTACGAAGTTATCGAGTTCATCGAGGGGCGACCGGTCAAGCCAGCCGATGAGCCGCTGCTCGAATCAAAGTTCGCCAACATCAACGTGCCGGTCGAGGAGATGTTGCAGCGCATTCGGCAAAACGTACCGCTTCTTAGCGGCCTAACGACGCTGCAGTTGCGCGAGTTCATGATCGACTCGAATGTTCATACGCCGCGTCGCGGCGACGTTATTTTCCATCGCAACGACTACACCAACAGCTTTTTCTCGATCGTCCAAGGCAATGTTGATATTCAGATCAATCCCACCAACACGGCGGAGGTGGTCGGCCTGGGACAGGGCCAATTCTTCGGCGAGATGGGCTTGATTTCAGGGCGGCGACGGACGGCAACGACAATTTCGGCGTCTGATGATTGCGTTCTCATCGAAACCCCGCGCCGATCGATGATCAAGCTGGTCAATTCTGTCGCCGCGGTGAAAAAGGTCCTCGATCAGACCGCGATGGCGCGGCAGATCCAGACCCATCTCGCCCCGGCCGTTCCGACGAGCGAGCTGCAGGAAGTCGTCGAGAGCGCGAAGATCGAGAGTTACCCGGCGGGTCACGTCATCTTCAACGAAGGAGACCAAGGCGACGCCGTCTACCTGATACGTCGCGGATCGGTCACCGTATCGCGCTCGATCGCCGGTCGGAATCTCGTGTTATCGTACGTACCCGCGGGCAACTACGTCGGCGAGATGGCTCTGCTCTCGCGCAAACCACGATCGGCGACGATCAAGACCGCCGTGGCGACCGAAGCGGTCAGGCTCGACGGTTCGGCGTTCAACAAGGTGCTCGACAAATATCCCGACCTGCGGCGACGTCTCGAGGCAAAATACGACCAACGTTTGGTCGAGAACGTGCGCATGGAGGCCTCGCCCGAGAGTGGCAGCCTCATTGAGTTTTTGGTCGCCCAGGGTGTCGGCGAAGCCACCGACGTACTTCTGATCGACGAGTCGCTCTGCGTACGCTGCGACAACTGCGAAAAAGCTTGCGCCGAAACCCACGGCGGAACCTCGCGGCTCGATCGCGAAGCTGGTCCAACCTTTGCCTCGCTTCACGTGCCGACGAGCTGCCGCCACTGCGAGCATCCGCATTGCATGGCTGATTGCCCGGCCGACGCCATTCACCGGGCCTCGAACGGCGAAGTCTTCATCGACGATAAATGCATCGGCTGCGGCAATTGCGAACGCAATTGTCCGTACCAGGTCATTCACATGGCGGCTAAACCACCCGCCAAACCAGGGTTGCTGCAGTGGTTGTTATTCGGCATGGGGCCGGGCCCCGGCGAAGACCTGGAAGCAAAGAAAATCAAGAGCAGTTCGCCAAAACTTGCCGTCAAATGCGACATGTGCAAGGACTTGGCGGCGGGTCCAGCGTGCGTTCGGGCTTGTCCGACGGGCGCGGCGATCCGCGTCAATCCAGAAGATTTTTTTGCGTTGACCATTAGAGGCTGAGCGCTTCAGGGCGCCGCCGAGGGGCGGTACGCGGGTGGGAGAATGCACGAGTCTATCTTAGTTTATCGACATTTCCGTTACCTTAAGTGGGCGGTAACGCTGACCGTGGTCGCAATTCTGGCGTATGTTTTTCACACGCCTGGCGAACCCGCGAACGGCGGCACGTGGCTTGGGTACACGTTAGGCGGGATCGGCGCTGGCCTCATTTTTTGGCTGGCGTGGTTCGGTATGCGAAAACGCGACTATGCCAAGCCGACCGGCAAACTCGAAGACTGGCTTTCGGCCCACATCTACCTCGGCTTGTCGCTGATTTTCATCGCCACGCTCCACTCCGGATTCCAGTTTGGCTGGAACGTTCATACGCTGGCATACGTCCTCATGATGCTCGTGATCGCTTCTGGCGCGTTCGGGCTTTACGCCTATATCCGCTACCCGCGGCTGATGACCGACAACCGTCGCGGTACGACGCTCGATGCGATGATCGTCGAAATGGCCGAGGCCGACCGGGAGATTCGCGAATTGGCCGCGAAAATGAGCGACGAGATACGCGATCTCGTTTTCGACGCAATCGACAACACCACCATCGGTGGCGGCGTTCGCCGCCAGCTCGAGCCGGGTCGCTCCGGCCGTACCGTCGCGGCAATCGACAAAGTACGCAGTGCGTTTGCGTCGGGGGCGCGCGACCAGACCGAAACCTCGCGCCGTCTTATCTCGCTGCTAACGCGCAAGAATGAGCTTGTCGTGCGGGCGCGCAACGACGTCATGTACAAAGCAATGATGGATGTTTGGCTGTACGTCCACGTGCCGCTTTCGTTCGCTTTGCTCGTGGCCTTGGTCGCCCACGTCATCGCCGTTTTTTTCTACTGGTAGGGTAGACCCGTGCGCGTTCGAATTAGTCACCTCACGCGAAAAGCCAAGGGTGTCGCTCACCGCGACGAAGATCGCGAAGAGGATATTCTTCGTATCGGTCGAGCGACCGATTCGGAAATCTATCTACCCGATGCTCGAGTCAATCTCGTCCACGCGACGCTCAGTCGTCGGCCGGGCGGGTTCTTCATTGAGGCCGTTGGCGCATCGACGATCCGGCACAATGGCGCATCGCGCTCTTCAGCGCCGCTTAAGATCGGCGACAACGTCATGATCGGACCCTACGATTTGACGATCGTTGCCCCCGCCGCCGGGGAAGCGATCGATGTCACGATTGCGGTAGAACTGGTCCGGGCGCAGGCCGACGATCTGGTCGCGCTACGCGCGCGAAGCCGGACGTCGATCGAAGAAACCGGCCTTCGTAAACGCAGCGTGTCATGGGCTCTATCGATTGTCGTTTTTGTCCTCTTTATCGCCTTGCCCATCGCCGGGTTCTTCATTCCGGGATTGAACGAATGGTCGCGCAAACTGCCGGTCGCATTCGACCATTCTTGGGATTCCGGGCCGGCGTCGGATTCGCATAAATTCTTTGCTGGCGACTGCAGCGCTTGCCACCAAAAGGCGTTCGTACAGGTGCGCGACTCGGCTTGTCTGGCATGCCACGCCAAAATCGAAGAGCATGCGCCGCACGACGTGAAGGTCGCTGCTTTGTCGGAGGAGCGATGCGCGCACTGCCACAAAGAACACACGCACAATGACGCGATCATCGTCCGAGCGCAGGGGTTCTGCGCCAACTGTCACGTCGACCTAAAGAAATTCAACTCTAAATCGACGGTTGCCGATATTGGCGACTTCTTCAGCCAACACGCCGAATTCCGGCCAACCGTCGTCAAGGCCGTCGAAACGAAAAAATTCGAACGCGTGTCGCTTTCCGACAAAGCTAATCTGATCGAACAATCGAACCTGAAGTTCCCGCACGATAGACATCTGAGCGAACGCGGCGTGCGCGGACCAAACGGCGTCAGGCAGCTAAAATGCGCCGATTGTCACGAGCCCGACCGCGGCGGCGTCGGTTTGTTGCCAATCGAGATGACCAAGCACTGCGCCGATTGCCACCAACTCACCTTCGATCCACGTGCGCCCGAGCGTAAACTGCCGCACGGCGACGTTGCTTCGGCTGTCGGCGTCATTCAAGACTTCTACGCCGGTCTCGCGCTGAGGGGCCAGATTGAAGAGGAATCGGCGCCGGCTTCGGTTCGCCGACGCGTGGGCCAGCCACTTCGTGAAGAAGAGAAAAAAGAAGCGCTTGCCTGGGCCGAGACCAAAGCCAAACAACAGATGGAGATAATCCTCGGTACGTCGCTCTGTAAGAGCTGTCATATCGTCGAGCCGCCGAGCGCGCAGAATCCGTCATGGCGCGTGAAGCCAGTCAAGGTCGTAAACGTCTGGATGCCAAAGGCCATATTCGTCCATGCCAAGCATTCGACCGTCGACTGCACGCACTGTCACGACGCACCTAAATCGACGCAGTCATCCGACGTCTTGATGCCTTCGATCAATACTTGCCGCGAATGCCACGGCGGCGAAAATCAGGCGAGCCGACTTCCATCGCCGTGCGCGATGTGCCACGTCTTCCACCGGCAAGATCTCGGGCCAATGCGCCCAGACTTCAAGAAGACGGCGGCAACGGGTAATTAGTGGCTCCATGCGTAGTTTTAAATATCGTGAACTGAAGAATGACGGAGGCTGCCCGTTGTTGAAACGAGTGATGCTATGGGGCATTGGGGGCGTGCTGGCGCTTGCCATGACGACGACGTTTGAATCGGCACAGGCGGCGTCTTTGTCGACGTCCGGAGCGGTCTTGACCGATCTGCGGGCCGACATCGACAACGCACAGATTTCGCAAACCATCGATCTCAATGGCGACGTTGCGATCGCGACCTACGTCATGGCGCACATGCCCGATGGCAAGTCATTGCAACGCAACAATCTCGGCTACTGGTTGCCGTGGAACGGCCAGATCGACACCCTCCTCGACAATAAGTTCGTCGCCGGAGGTTCGACGCTCACATTCAAGATCATCGACCAAAGTATTCGCGATCGAATGTTTCCGATCACCTTCGTCGTCGCCTATCGCACGGCCGCGGCGTTCAAGTTCGGCGTGCTTCAAGTGTCGCCCCAATAAACGAGCATGCTGATACGACATTGGATTCAAGCGTTTGTTTCGACCTTCATCGCCGCCGTGGCAACCGGTCCGGTGGCAGCAGAGAGTGCGCTGACGGCGGCCGAAGTCGGCCAGATCATCGCGCAAGCGGTCAACGAAGCCCAGGGGCGCGGCGCATTGGCGACGATCGCTGCCGTCGATCGCGTCGGCAATGTCTTGGGCGTATTCCAGATGACCGGCGCCGCCGCCAACGCGACGATCAGTTCAGGCCGCAACGTCGTCGGCGGGCTCGAAGCCGCCGCCGTTCCTTCGACGCTCGCCGCCATCGCCAAGGCGATCACCGGCGCCTACATTTCTTCCCGCGGCAATGCGTTCACGACACGCACCGCGAGTCAGATCGTCCAGCAAAACTTCAACGTCGGCGAAACTTTTCAACCCGGCGGACCGCTGTTCGGCGTGCAATTCAGTCAGCTGCCGTGCTCGGACCTCGCCGTGCGTTTTTTCGATGGTGGCGCGGGCGGCATCGTTAACGCGACGCTCGGGCCGAAACGCTCGCCGCTTGGCCTCTCGGCCGACCCCGGCGGGCTCCCGCTCTATAAAGCCGGCGACCTCGTCGGCGGAATCGGGGTCATCAGCGACAGCCTTTATTCGCTCGACCCAGTCATTACCAATTTCGATACCGACGCCGACGAATTGATCGCGGTCGGTGGCCAATCCGGATTCGCGCCACCCAACGATATCAAGGCGAATTTCATTTCGGCCGGCGGACGGACGCTCCGCTACATCGATCGCGGGCCCGAAGCATTGGCGCGAAACCCGGCGACTGCGACTGCATTCGGCGGGATCAACGGCGTCGTCGGCGTGCTCGCTAACGTCACCGGCTATTTCACTGCCGGCGGCGGCATTCTCGCTGGGCGGCAATACGGTACCGCCGCGTCAGGCTATCGCCTTGAAGACGGGACGACTTACGGAACATTCCGCAACGGCAACCGCGCGATGATCTTGGTAGATGGCGCCGACACCAACCGATTCCCGCCGGCCGTTGGCAGCGATGGACTGCTGTCGGCGGCCGAGGTGACTCGAATCATGATCGGAGCGCTGGCGGTGGCTTACGCTGGCCGGGCGCAAATCCGGCGGCCGCTTTCGGACAACATTCACGTTACGATCTCGATCGTCGACACCAACGGCAAGATTCTGGCGTTGGCGCGGACCTTCGATGGTCCAGTGTTCGGCACCGACGTATCGCTGCAAAAAGCCCGCTCGGCGATGTTCTTCAGCAATCTCAACGCGGCTGCTGACTTTACTGCCGGGGGCCACGGCGCGCGCGTTGCGCAGGTTCGAACTTTCTTCGGAATCCCGACGTTATTGGCTGACGGTATCGCCTGGGGAAATCGCTCGATCGGCAATATCGCTCGCCCGTACTACCCCGATGGCATCAACGGCAATCCGAATGGTCCGCTCAGCAATCCGGAATCCGCTTGGAGCCCGTTTTCGGTCGGGCTCCAGCTTGAGTTGGTCTCCGCCAACATCCTGACCCACCTCGGATTCGTCGCCGGCCTGAACGCCGACACGCCGTCGCGTTGCACCGCGCTGCCGTTGCAGGTCGCGACCGGCGCGCCGAGGCTTGCCAACGGCCTGCAGATTTTCGCCGGCGGCGTTCCGATTTTCCGGGGCAATACCCAAGTCGGCGGCATCGGCATCTCCGGCGATGGCATCGACCAAGACGACATGGTGGCATTCCTCGGCTTGCACAACGCTGGAGTCGCGCTCGCGACCGGCGTCAGTAACGCGCCCAAGGGGATCCGCGCCGATAATATCAGCGCATTTGGCGCTCGGCTGCGCTACGTCAATTGCCCGTTCGCGCCCTTCATCGACACATCGGCTCAGAACGTATGCGCCGGCAAATGACCTTATGGTACGTTTTCTATGTTGCGCTCGCGGTAGCGATCACCCTGGCAACATCGCCATCGTTTGCCGGCAAAGAAAAAATCGAAGCCAGCGGTGAAACCGGCGTCACGCTGGCGCAGGCAACCGACGAAGATCGCCGCCGACCCGGGCGTCCGGTCCCGGACCGGCAACAAATCCCCGCAGTCGATTCGTCCCGGGTGCCGCCGCCGCAGCCGACGCTGCCGCGCGAAACCATCCCGGTTCCCGATCGTTGGCGCATCGTCGAGTCGATCGGCGTCAACTCGCGTTGGTGGGACCCGTACAATCAGAACATGCTCAAGGGCGACCGGCCGGTGTTCGATGACTGGTTCGTCAACTTGAGCGTGATCCTCGACGCGATTTACGAACCACGCCGGTTTCCCAACCCGACCGGCACGCAGGCGACGACCAACGCCAACGCGGTCGATCAGTTCGGCAAGAACAAGCAGACGGTTCTCGCCGAGAACCTGATCACCACGCTGTCGTTTATCAAAGGCAACACCGCCTACCAACCGCCGGACTATGAAATCCGCATCGGGCCGGTCTTCAACCACAATAAGGTGGTGGCGGAGGAAGTGGGGCTGCTGTACGCCGACCCGGCCAAGGGCCGCACGCGCAGCGATCAGTTCGTCGGCTGGCAGGAGCTGTTCCTCGACTACCATATTCGCAACGTCTCCGATCGGTTCGATTTCGACTCGATCCGTCTCGGTATCCAGCCCTTTCAACTCGACTTCCGTGGATTCCTCTTTCAGGACTTGCAGCTCGGCGCGCGTCTGTTCGGCAACCGCGACAACAATTTCTGGCAGTACAACGTCGGTTGGGTGCGCCGCCTCGAAAAAGACACTAATAGCGGTTTGAACGACATCGGCGCCAAGCTGCGCGACGATGACGTCTACTTCGTCAATCTTTTCCGCCAGGACTGGCCGGTGCTCGGATTCACGAGCCAGGCCGTGGTCGCGCACAACCGCAACAACGAGGACGATCGCCGCTATTTCAACGAGAACGAGTTCCAGGAGCGTCCGGCGCCGATCGGCGATCAACGGCCGCGCAAGTATCACGTCACCTATCTCGGGCTGAACGGCGACGGACACTTCGGCCGGCTCAACCTGACCGGCTCGCTCTATTACGCATTCGGTAAAGACGAGCTTAATCAATTCGCCGGCGACGGATCGAGCGCCGATATCCGCGCCTATTTCGCCGCTACGGAGGCGTCTTGGGACTTCAGCTGGATTCGAGTTCGTGCCCAAGCGGCGTATGCGTCCGGCGATAACGATCCAACTGACGGCAAGGAGGGCGGCTTCGCGGCGATCTTCGAAAACCCGCAGTTCGCCGGCTCAGATACGAGTTACTTCATTCGGCAGTCGATCCCCTTCATCGGTGGCGGCGGCACGACGATCACTTCGCGCAACGGGATGCTCACGGAGCTGCGCACCTCGAAGGAGCACGGCCAGTCGAACTTCATCAATCCGGGCTTGATCCTTGCCGGCTTCGGCACCGACATGGACCTCTCGCCGCAGCTTCGCGTCTCGACCAATTTCAACCACTTGTCGTTCGCCACCACCGATTCGCTCGAGTTCCTGCGCAATCAGAACGCGATCGGCGACGAAATCGGTTACGACCTCTCGGTCGCTTTCACCTATCGCCCGCATTTCACGCAGAACGTCGTGTTCCGGCTATCCGGCGCCTGGTTGATCCCGGGCGACGGGTTTCGCGACATCTACCGGGCGCGAACCGGAACCGGCGACGACTTCTTCTACTCCGTGCTCGGCAACGTGACTCTCACCTATTAGGGTCGCCTCAATGCGCTTGGTCTTTGCCGCGATCTTTTTCTTCGCGCTCGGCGTTGCCGGCGGCGGTATGGCGTCCGAAGGCGAGAAGCCGCTCGACCTTCAATACGTGACAGCGCCGCCAGCGCCGGTATCGCAAACACAAGCTCAGGCCGACGCCAAAAGTGTGGGCTGCATGAGCTGTCACACCCAGACCGATCAGAAGACGATGCATGCCAACCCGGCGATCGTCTTGGGGTGCGTCGACTGCCACGGTGGCGACGCTGCGGTGCGCAAGCCGGAAGGTTCGAAATACGACCGCACCTACGCGAAGGAGAAGAAAGCGCTCCACCACGACGACGAACACGGAAAGGGCGGCGAGGAAGAGCGCCATGGCGCAATCGACCCGTTGTTATTCGGCGACGCCGCCTACGTCGCGGCGATGCAAAAAGCCCACGTCATGCCGCGCATGCCCAATACCTGGGGCTATCCGCGCAGCCGCAACCCCGAGCGCGCCTACACGCTCTTCAACAAGGAGGCGCCGGAGTACATCCGCTTCGTCAATCCGTCCGACTACCGCATTGCGCGAGAGGCCTGTGGCGCCTGCCACTTGCCGATCATCCAAGCCGCCGAGCGCCATCTGATGTCGACCGGCGCCATGCTGTTCGGTGGTGGCGCCTACAACAACGGCATACTTCCGTTCAAAAACTATCTCTTGGGCGAGGCTTACACGCGAGACGGCCAGCCGGCCGCGGTCGAAAGCCCTGGCTTCACGCCGGAGATGAAGAAGTGGGGCGTCATCGAAAAGTTGGTGCCGTTGCCGACGTTCCAGACCGTGCCGCCGGGCGACGTTTTCCGCGTGTTTGAGCGCGGCGGGCGCAACATCGTCACCCAGTTCCCCGAGATCGGGTTACCCAACTCGCTCGGCCAGATTCAACGTCTCGAAGAACCGGGCCGTCCCGATTTACGCCAGTCGATGCGCGGGCCTGGAACCGGGCTTCGCATTGCGGTGCCGGTCCTCAACATTCACCGAACGCGCCTCAACGACCCGTTCATGTGGTTCATGGGCACCAACGATCAGCCCGGCGACTACCGCACGTCGGGTTGCGGCGGTTGCCACATCGTTTACGCCAACGACCGCGACCCGCGCCACTCGGGGCCTTATTCGATTTACGGACACGAGGGCAAGACCCAGACTATCGACCCGACGATCCCGAAGGACGAAGAAGGCCACCCGATCAAGCACGAATTCTCGCGCCAAATTCCGACCGCGCAGTGCATGAACTGTCACATGCACCAACCCAACGTCTTCGTGAACAGCTTCATGGGCTACACGATGTGGGACTACGAATCGGATGCACCGAACATGTGGCCGGAGAAACAGCAATATCCGACCGCGGCCGAGATCCGAAAAGTCAACGAACGCAATCCCGAGGAAGCCGCGATCCGCGGCAAGTGGGCGGACGTCGAGTTCACCAAGAACGTGTGGACCGACGTCAACCCGAAGAACAAGGATACGCAATTCGCCGACTATCATGGCCACGGCTGGAATTTCCGCGCCATCTATAAACGCGATCGCAAAGGCAATTTGCTCGACGCCGATGGCAAGATCGTTTCCAACGACGATCCGCAGAAGTTCAAGAAAGCCGTGCACATGTCGTCGATCCATGTCGACAAAGGCATGCACTGCATCGACTGTCATTTTTCCCAGGACGCTCACGGCAACGGCTACATCCAGACCGAGGTCGCCAACGCGGTCGAAATCGATTGCGCCGACTGCCACGGCACGGTCGACAAGTTGCCGTCCCTCATTACGAGCGGGCCGGCGGCGCTCCGCGGCGGTTACGACCTCACGCTGATCCGCCTGGGCGACGGCCGCCGCCGTTTCGAATGGCGTGGCGACACGCTTGTCCAGCGCTCGGCGCTGTGGCCCAATCTCGAGTGGGAGATGAGTCTCGTCAAACACAGCGTCGAGCCCGATCACAAGGACTACAACCCCAAGGCGGCGCGGGCGAAGCTGATGTCCAAGGATACAGCGTCGCTCAAGTGGGGCCCCGGGGTTGCCAAGGACGATCGCGCCCATAAAGACGACGAAATGCTGTGTTTCACATGCCACCTCTCGTGGACGACGAGCTGCGCTGGTTGCCACCTGCCGATTCAGGCCAACTGGAAGGCGCCTTCGCATAAGTACGAAGGCCAAGTCTCGCGCAACTACGCGACTTACAACCCGCAAGTCGCGCGCGACGATGTCTTCCACTTGGGTCGCCACCAGACCACAAAAGGCAACAAGATCGCTCCCGTCCGGTCTTCATCGGGGCTGGTGTTGTCGTCGCAGAACATTAACCGCGAGCGCATCTACATCCAGCAGCAGCCGGTCGCCGCCTCGGGCCACTCGGCGCAGGCTTTCGCTCCACACTTCCCCCACACTGAGCGCAAGACCGAAACCAAGACCTGCAACGATTGCCACCTGTCGGAGAGCGACGACAACAACGCGATCATGGCCAACACGCTGATGTTCGGGACCAATTTCCCGACCTTCGTCGGCGCCAATGCCTGGGTCGCCGCGGATGGCGGCATCGAGGGCGTGCAAGTGACCGAGTACGACGAGCCGCAGGCCGTCATCGGCAGTTACCTGCACCGATATGCCTACCCCGACTGGTATGCCGACCACCAAAAGCACGGCAAGGAACTGCAGATCGCCCACAACCACCCATCGGCGCGCGCCGCCTGCCTCCAGCTTCGCGGCGAATATCTCTACGTCGCCGAGGGCCCGAATGGGTTCCGCGCCTACGACGTCGCCTCGATCGCCAACAAAGGATTTTCACAGCGCATCGTCACGGCGCCGTTCGGCCCGTGGGGTCACGACACCCACATCGCCACAAAGAACGCGACCTGCGTGGCCTTGCCGTCGAACGCCCAAGCGATTCATCCGGCGCGCAACCAGGGCGACCTGATGCGCAAGGACAATCAGGAGCAGCCGTTCCACCCAATCTACGACTACGCGTTCGTCACCGACTCGGAAGAAGGTCTGATTGCGGTCGACGTCAACACTCTTTCGGACGGCGAGCCGCGCAATAATTTTTTCACCCGCGCGCTGACGTGGAACGAGAACGGAGTCCTGAACGGCGCCCGCCACATCACGATCGCTGGCTACTATTTCTACATCGTCGCCGATTCGGGCATCGTCGTTCTCAACATGGACGATCCGATGAAGCCCAAGGTCGAAAGCATCATACCGCTGAAAAACGGCCATTCGACGGCGCTCCAGTTCCGCTACTTGTTCGCCACCGACGCCGAGGGCTTCAAGGTGTTTGACGCCACCAACATGGCCAAACCGGTTGCGGTGCCCGGCGCCGTCATCCCGCTCAGAAATGCCAACCGCATCCTGCCGGTCCGAACCTACGCTTATGTCGCCGCCGGCAACGAGGGTCTTGTCATCATCGACATCGAGAAACCGCGTAAACCTTCGGTCTACATGAAGTACACCGCCGACGGCGCGATCAACGATGCGCGCGACGTGACAGTAGGCACGACTAACGCGACGCTCTTCGCTTACGTCGCCGACGGCAAGAACGGTCTCAAGGTGATTCAACTGACCGCGCCTGACACGCAGCCCAACTTCTACGGGTTTAGCCCTGAGCCCAAACCGAACCTGATCGCGTGGTACAAGACGACTTGGCCGGCGCTCGGTCTCTCCAAAGGGCTCGAACGTGACCGCGCCGTCGATGAAACCGGCGGTCAGATCGCGGTCTTCGGTCGGCTAGGGTCGCGTCCGTTCTCGAAGAAAGAAATGGAGAAATTCTATCTCGATGCCCAAGGGCGGCCGTGGTTCACCCACGAGGAAATTCGCCAACGTGACTTCGTGTCGGTCAAGCCCGGCGAGCGCAAGGCGGCGAGAGCGAACTGACAGAGGCCGTCTTCAATCAGCTCTCGCCATCGGGCTTGGTCTCGACCCCGTAGCTCGACGAACACTTGTGACACCCAGGTTAGGCGCTTGGAACTCTAAGCGAGAAAACCTCGAAAAAAAGAGCGCACCGGAAGGTGCGCTCTTTCGCTGAACCGGACGAAACAGACTTTAAGACCGCGGGATCGCCTCGTTGAGCTTCCGCATCGCCGCGACGAACGCTTCCGGCCGATAAGCTTCGTCCTTCGCCGTCGCGTCGTACGCCTCGTTCAAGGTATTGATCATCTTTTTGTGCTGAGCGTCGTTGACGAGGCCCGACTGTTTCATCGCATTGATGATCGCCGAAAGCGCCATCGTCGCTTGCTCCGCCGTCGCATAGTCGACGAATTCACCCTTCATGCCCTCTTGGGTGACGCCGCTCAGAAGCGCTTCCATGTCTTTGCGCTCGAAGGTGTGCTTGGCGAACCGGTCGACCAGCTGCGCGACAATCGCCAGCATCTCCTTGGCGGCATCGGCCGTTTGCTGCGGGCTCTGGGTCGAAGCCTGATGCAACTTAACCGTAGAGTCGCGGAGCCGTTGTCCGGACGGCTCATCGACCTGCGTTGCAATGATGCGCAGCATGATCATGTTCGCGTCGTTGAGCCGAATGATGCCCGGCCCGAGCTTGGCGCTTTCACGCCGTTGCCAGCGTACGTTGCTCATCGGGTGATGGCACGCGTGGCAGTCGAACAGCACGAGCTCGGGGAAAATACCGTCGTGGCTTCGGGTCGGCGACGTCAAGGCCTCAAGGAGCCCGCGGAGTTGAATTGCTTGACCGATCGCCCAGGTCTGAACGCCGTTCAGGACCGGCTTGCGCTTGCGATAGTCGGCATCGACGACGAAGTGCGCCGGCTGGATGGCGGTAAACGTGTCGAGCTCAAAGCTCATGCGTGGATGGCCGGCACCCATAATGCGGTGGGTGACGAACTTGGTTTCGTTGCCGAAGTGGCACGACAGGCAAAGCTCGGCTCGCTTAACCGGGTCGGTGGTTGGATACATGCCGTTCTTCAGATTGTCGGCGTGACCGGCCGTGCCCGAGATGTGAATGCCGAGCCAGCGTACCGCACCGCCATGACACGCCTCGCACCCAACGCCATCCGATACCTGGTAGGTGCGGCCGCGCGCTTCGGGGGCGGGACTGTCGGCGTGACAATCGAGGCAAATCTTCGCCGTATGGGCGTTGGGAAGCCCCAAATTGGCGGCAATCCGTTTTGAGCGCTCGTTATGCAGCACCTCGAACGCTTTGGCGTGCTTATCCTGACGCGTCCAGGTGACGTATTCGTTTTGCTGAACGTTGGCGTCCTTCCATGGCGTGACCGCGCCGTGGCACGTGGAGCCGGCGCAACTGGCGACGCCGAGGTGTACGTCTTTGCTCTGGGACGGCAATTGCTGGCCAACAGCAGCCCACGCGAGAACGCTCGCGAAAAGGCCGACGACAAGGAATGAGCGAAGGGTCATCCCCAAGCGCCGCGTCATGATTCCTCCCTGAAACTTGTCTCTTCCGAACGCTCTCACTGCTTCAATACTATGGCGCGCTCCCGGGCAATGATAAAGCCTTAAGTCGGATGCCGGAACTACCCTTGCAATCGATTCTCATTATCGCCGCGGCGCCGTTTTTCGGCAGTTTTATCGCGACTGTTGCCCGCCGTTTGCCGGCCGGATCGAGCATCGTCTTTGGCCGATCGCGATGCCCCTACTGCCAAGCGGTGCTATCACCGCGGGACCTCGTTCCGGTCCTCAGTTGGGCGCTCGCGAAGGGCCGTTGCCGTCTGTGCGGACATGCGCTCGGCGGCTACTATCCGGCGGTCGAATTGATTGCGCTCGCGATCGCCGCGGTTGCGGTTACCTTTTTCACGGGGCCCTGGTCTTGGGTCGCGGCATCGTTTGGTTGGGCGCTGCTCGCGCTCGCGGCGGCCGATGCCGACTCTTTCACGCTGCCCGACTCGATCACGCTCCCGCTAATACCAACCGGCCTCGCCGCCGCGTGGGGGCTCGATCCCGATCGACTTCTTATGCACGCACTGGCCGCCGTGGGTGGGTTCGTTTGTTTCGCCGCGATTACGGTCGCTTACCGCGCGATTCGCCACCGCGATGGCCTCGGTTGGGGTGACGCCAAGCTCATGGCCGCCGCCGGCGCTTGGGTAGGGCCCTGGCCGCTGCCCTCGATCGTTCTCGCCGCTGCACTCGCGGCGCTCTCGGTCGTTGCGGTCAGCCGCCTTCGCGGCCGTAGCATCGAGGCGACGGAACAGGTACCCCTTGGCCTCTACCTCGCTCCGGCGATATGGGCCGCTTGGGTGGCCGAGCGTACCGGCGCGCTCTAGCAGTGTTCGCTCGAATGGCGCGGCCGCGCAGGTCCGGTTAAGATACCGCGGTAACTCACGATTTCAGGTGCTGACCGCGATGCCCCGCGAACTTGCGGACATATTGATCGATTCCGGCAAGCTCGACGCGCAGGCCCTCGACCGGGCGCTAGCTCTGGGCCGTTCAACCGGCGAGCGGACCGACGTCGTTCTCACTCGACTCGGGCTCGTTTCCGAGGACGACATGGCCCAAGCGCTGGCTGAGTTCCTGGGGCTGCGCGTCGCTCGTGCAGAACACTATCCCGACGTGCCGGTCCTCACCGGACGGGTAACGCCGCGCTTCCTGCGCGAAGCGCGCGTACTACCGCTCGAAGAGCGCGAAACCGGTCTCACGCTAGCGATGGCCGACCCGCTCGATCGCTATGCGCTCGACGCGATGGGACTGCTGATCGGTAAAAAAATCGAGCGGTGGGTTGCGGTCCCCGCCGAGTTGGAGCGGGCGTTGGCCCGGCTGTACGGCGAGGGCGGTGCGACCGCGGAGAAGCCTGTGGCGGACGCCCGCGACCTATATTCCGCCGACGCGGCGCGGCTACGAGATCGCGCAAGCGATGCGCCGGCGATCCGCGCCGTCGACCAAATGATCGAAGACGCCACCGCCGAACGCGCATCCGATATCCACCTCGAACCGCTGGTCGATCGCATCCGCGTTCGCTTTCGGATCGATGGCATGTTGCGCGAACGGCCGGCGCCAATGGCCGCGGTGCGCACTGCCATCGTCAATCGGATCAAGGTCATGGCCGGTTTGAATACGGCCGAACGGCGGTTGGCGCAGGACGGGCGTATCCGAACCAGTGTACGCGGTCGAGAGCTCGACATCCGCGTTTCGATCATTCCGGTCCAATACGGCGAGAGCGTCGTTCTACGCCTCCTCGACAAGTCACACGGTCCGGTCGATTTCGATCGGCTCGGCTTCGCACCTGACCTGGCGGCCAAGCTCGGCGACCTGCTCGCGCTGTCGCATGGACTAGTCCTGGTCACGGGACCGGTCGGCAGCGGTAAGACGACGACGCTCTACGCCGGCCTCAAGCGCCTGAACTCAAGCGAACGTAAGATCGTAACCGCAGAGGATCCGATCGAGTACGAACTTCCCGGCATTAATCAAACGCAGGTCAAGCCGGCGATCGGCTTTACGTTCGCCGACGTGCTTCGGGCAACGCTGCGTCACGATCCCGACGTTTTGATGATTGGCGAAATCCGCGACCGAGAGACGGCGGAGATCAGCGTCCAAGCGGCTCTCACCGGGCACCTTGTTCTCACGACTCTACACACCAACGACGCAGCGAGCGCGGTGACCAGGCTCCTCGACATGGGAATCGAGAGTTTCCTTCTCGCCTCGGTTTTGCGGGCTGTTGTCGCACAGCGCCTGGTTCGAACGCTGTGCCTTGCGTGTCGTGCGCCTTACCGGCCGAGCGCCGAGGAGGCCGCCTACGCCGGAATAGCGCCGACGGCCGACGGCCAAATGCCGGACTTTTTTCACGCGGTCGGCTGTCCCGCTTGCGGCGGCACCGGCTATTCCGGTCGTACCGTAGTTGCCGAATTGCTCCCGGTTGATGAAGTAGTGCGCCCACTTATTCTCCAACGCGCCGATTGGCATACCATCGCGCGGGCGGTGGGCGCGGCCGGCGTTCGTAGTTTGGCCGCCGACGGTTTTGCCAAAGTGCGTGCCGGCGTGACAACCATTGCCGAAATCGTCCGTGTCACGCGGACTGTTTAGGTGCCGCGCTTTCGGTATAAGGCGGCCGAGCCGACCGGCGAGACCGTCGAGGGCGAACTTGAAGCGGCCAACGAGGCAGCGGTGATCGCGTCTCTCCGAACCGGCGATCGAGTTCCAATCCGCATCGTCGAGGTCGCGGCAGATGGGTCCAGAGGGTCGCGATTTTTCACCGGTCTTTTTCGCGTGTTGCAGCGGCCGATCGGCGCCGGCAGCGGGGTCGCCCCGCGCGATATCGCTGCGTTGACCAGCGAACTTGCGCAGTTGCTCCGTGCCGGCCTTGCTCTCGACCGCGCGCTTGTCGTAATTGCTGCAGCGGCGACAGCAGTGCCACTGAAGGCGCTCGCGATTCGACTTGCGGGACGGGTTCGACGTGGACAAACGCTGTCGGCGGCCCTCGAGGCGGAACGCCCGGCGATACCGAGCCTCGCCGTCGCACTCGTTCGCGGCGGCGAAGCGAGCGGAGCGCTGCCGCTCGTTCTTGAACAATATGCTGCGTATGCCGCCCGCAACGACGACACCAAGGAAGCGATTCGCTCCGCGTTAACGTACCCCTGCATCGTGCTTGTCGCTGCCGCTCTATCGGTCATTGTTCTGTTGGTTTTCGTGATGCCCGAATTCGCGCGGATGTTTCGCGAAACCGGACAACAACTTCCGTTCTCGACGCGCATCGTTGTCGGGATAGCCGGTTTTCTTGGCGACTTCGGCTGGCTGCTGGCGCTCGGCCTAGTCCTCGCTGGCATCGCCACGGCCGGCGCGCTTGACGATCAAGGTCGGGCCGAGCGCTTCGACGGGGCGTTGCTACGCACACCGATCGTCGGCGACCTCATCGTACGGCTCGATGTCGAACGGCTGGCACGCAGCCTGGCCATGCTACTCGGCGGCGGCATCCCTCTTGCCGAAGCGTTGCCGATGGCTGCCGAAGCGGTGCGCAATCGAGCGTTCGCACGCGCCGTCGCCAACGTTGCAGCCCGGGTACGCGAGGGGATATCGTTTTCGGCAGCAACCCGGAGCGAACCTTTGATGCCGGTCCGTCTAGTCGAATTGGCGCTCATCGCCGATGAAATTGGTCGGCTCGACGCCGTGATGGGCCGCGTCGCGGACATCTACCGGCAAGATCTCGAACGATCCCTGAAACGAATCGCCGGGTTGCTCGAGCCGGCGCTTGTCCTCGTTCTCGGCGTGGTTATCGGAGCGATTGTCATTTCGATTTTCTCGGCCATCGTCGGACTCAATGCGCTCGCGATATAGCGCCCATCCCGATCGCTCGCGCTGGCGCGTCGCGGGCTACACTTTGATCGAACTCCTGGTCGTGCTGGTAATTCTGGGCTTGCTGGTCGGGGTCGTCGGGCCGCAGATTTTCCCTTACCTCGGACGCGGTAAGTCGGAAACCGCCGCGCTGCAAATCAAGAGCCTCGAAGCTGCGATCGACCTGTTCCGCCTCGACGTTCTGCGGCTTCCAACCCAGCAAGAGGGCCTTGAGGTGCTGGTCAAGAAACCCGAGGGCGTCAGTCGTTGGACCGGCCCCTACCTCAAGGGCGGAAGAATCCCACTCGATCCGTGGGACCGCGCCTACGTTTACCGCATCCCAAGTCTGAGCGGCGGCGACTACGATCTGTTTTCGCTCGGCGCCGATGGTCGCGAAGGCGGCGAAGGTGAAAACCGCGACATCACGAACCGCCCTTGATCGACCCCGCTACGTGTCGAACGCCGGTTTCACGTTGTTTGAGCTGCTCGTCGTCGTCGCGATCGCAGCGATTGCAATTGCAATCGTTGGCCCCGTGGTTGGGCCGGGCACCCGGAGCGGTCTGACGACGACAGTCCGCGATCTCGGCGCTGCGTTGCGCGAAGCACGTAATGTCGCGATCGCAACAAATCGAGTCGTGGTAGTCGAAATCGACGCCGCCAGCGGGACGCTGCGCTATGTCGGGATTGCCGGCCCGGTCGTACGACGGCTTGGCGCGGCGGTGTCCTTGACGGCACCGGGCGGCGGCGCAGCGATTGCCACCTCCCGGCTCTGGTTCTCGCCCGACGGCAGCGCCACCGGGATGACGATTGCGATCGTACGCGGTGCCGACCGGATGGTGGTCGATGTCGAGAGCCTGACGGGACGCATTCGTGTCGCGCTATAGCAACGTGCTTGGCCGAGCGGGCGGGTTCACGCTGCTCGAAGTCTTGGTGGCGTTTGTGGTGATCGCCGCGACCCTCGGCGCCGTATACTCGCTGATCGGTCAAGGCACGCGCGGGCTAGCGGCAGCCGATGAGCGCCTCCTCGCGGCTGCGATTGCCGATTCCGAACTGGCGCGCGCGACGATGGAAGCGCCGCTGGTGGCCGGAGCATACGAATCGATGTTCGACCAGCGGCTGCGCGTTCGAACCCGAGTGGCGCCGTATAGCGAGCTCGTCGAGCGGCTCAAGTCCGCGCCGATTGCGGCTTTTCTGGTCGAGGTCACCGTAACTCGGGTCGGTAACGTCGAACCGATCGCACGGGTCGCCACGATTCGATTGGCGCCGCGCCAAGGGCCAGCACGTGCCGAATAGAGCCTGCCAGGAGCCGACGCGGCGCCCAGCGAGAGCCGCTGGATTTACGTTGCTCGAACTCCTGGTCGCGATGAGCGTGCTAGCGCTTGTCCTCGCCCTTGGTGTCGCCGGCGTCCGCCTCGGTGCGATCGGTGTGGGCCGGGCAGAAGCGGTGCAGAACGGACTCGAAGAACTTCGCGTCGTTCATACCTTTGTGCGTGATCGCATCGCCGAGGCTTTGCCGGTCATCGAGGGAGAGCCGCCGACGGTCGTCTTTGCTGGACGTAGCGACAGCCTGGGCGTGGTGGCGATTTTCCCAACGCAAAGCGATATGCCAGGATTCCGTCGGGTCGACTTCGGCGTCGCACGGCGTGGTGTGGTTTACGACCTGGTATTTACCGAAATGTCGCTCGGCTTATCGTCGCGGCCGGTACCCCGAGTGCTGGCGACCGGATTTTCGAGCGTCCGATTCGCCTATTTTGGCGCCAAACCACCGGATGAGCGGCCGCGCTGGCATGACGAATGGGAGAAGCAGGGGGCGCTGCCAAAACTTGTCCGGCTTTCGTTCGATCGTCACTCAGGAATCCGACCGTGGCCTCCTCTGATCGTCGCCCCGGCGCTCGATCGCGAAATACGATGAGTGAAAGACCAACAACTACGGAGCGTGAAAACGGCGTCGCACTTCTGGCCGCATTGTGGATAGTCGCGCTGATTGCGGCTTTGGCGGCGAGTTTTGCCGCCACAACGCGGACCGAATCGGCGCTGACTCGCAACCTCGCCGATCGCTGGCAAGCGCGCCACCGTGCCGAGGCCGGAATTCAAATCGCGGTCGCCCAACTTCTGGCCGCCGCTAGCCCACGCGCTTTCTGCGCCGATGGGCGTCCTTTCAAGGTCTCATTCGAGGGCTACGCCATCGAGGTGACGGTAACTGACGAAGGTGGCAAGATCGACCTCAACGAAGCGCCAACGACGTTATTGTCCCGTCTTTTTCGCGCTGTCGGCGCACCGGCTGACGAAGCAACGGCGATTGCTGACGCGACGGCCGATTGGCGCGACCGCGACAGCGATCGTCGGCCGTTCGGAGCTGAAAACGACGACTACCGTCGCGCCGGCTTGGCGGTTGGAGCCAAGAATGCGCCATTCGAAACGATTGCGGAGCTGGCGAGCGTCAAAGGCGTCACCGCCGCACTCTTCGAGCGCATACGCCCGCATGTCACGGTCCACTCGCATTCACCCGGCCTCGATCCGCTGGTCTCGACCCCGCTTGCGCTAGCGGCGGTGCCAGGATTCAGCGCCGAGACAGCACGCGACTACGTGGCGATTCGGACCTGCACCGGCCCGCCCCCACCCCCGCTCCTCGAAGCGCAGCCCCACTTTGCACCGTCCGCGCACCTCGCCTACGCGGTCACCGCGATCGCCCACGGCGATGCCGGGACGACCGTCCATCGCGAAGCGGTTGTCGGCATAAACTTCACGGTGGAAAAACCGCTGCTTTTTCTCGACTGGCGAACACTCTCAACCGCGCCGTAACGCCCTGATTCGTTGCCTGAGAGCAATACCAAGTGTAGCTTTCCAGTGTGTCGGGAAGACTTGAACAAACGCAAGCAGTCGCGAATACATCGGGGCTTAAGAAATCGGTCCGTGGCCAAGGCGTCGCCCGGACCGTCGCCGCCGCGCTAGCGTGGTGGGCCCACGAAATAGCGGCGTTTCTGCCGGTCACGGTCCGACGCTGGACCGGCATCGAGCCCGATCTCCTCGTCGTCGATCAGACAGCAAGCGGATTTGATGTCGGCGTCGATCGCGCCGGACGGTATAGCGCTCTTGGCGTGTTGGTGCTTTTAACATCGAACGACGACCCAGGGGGCCGGCTAAGCCAGTTCGCGCAGTTTATGCGCGCGACCGGCATCGGCGCGAAGCGCGTCGTATTGCGGCTCGGGCTCGATCGAGCGTTACGTAAGACGGTCGATCTGCCGCTCGCAGCCGAGGAGAATCTTCGCCAAGTTCTCGCCTACGAGATGGAAAGAGCCACTCCGTTTCGCCCTGACCAGGTCCGTTTCGTCCATGAGGTAAAGTCGCGTGATCGCATGAACAAGCGTCTGTTGGTCGAGCTGACGGCGGTGCCCTCCGACGTGGTGGCCGCCGCACTTGCCGAAGCCGCTCGCTTCGGGATCGCACCCCCCATTGCGGTTACCGGTCAACCCGGCACAGCGGTCGAGCGCAACGCCAACTTGACGCCGGAGAGCGGTTCCATCCGCCGCTACGGACCGCTCGATCGTTTGTTCGCCGCCGCCGCGGCCTTGCTTGTGGTCGCGATACTAGCGGTGCCCCTGATCCGCTACCAGATAGCACTCGCGGAAACAGAACAGCGCTTGGATATAGTGCGCGCCGGCGCCGAGGCCGCATTGAAGAGTCGGGCCGAACTCGAGGCGGAATTGGCTGGCGCCGGTACAGTTTCCAGAATCAAAGCAGGGGCGCCCTCTCCAGTCCTCATTCTCGAGGAGCTCTCGCGCCTTCTTCCGGACGACACCTGGCTCGCGCAAGTCAATATCGCCGACGGGGAAATCGACATCGAGGGACTTGCACCTTCGGCCGCAGCGCTCGTGCCGATCCTTGAAGCATCGCCGTTGTTTGCCGATGTAAGATTCCGGACGCCGGTGATGCGCGATCCGCTCACAAGCCGCGAGCATTTCGCGCTCTCATTGAAGGCAGGTCAGCCGTGATCCTCCAAGTCGCCATCGGGCGATCGAGCGCCTATACGCGGATACTCGCGCTCGCAATCCTGGTGACCGCCATCTCGCTCGCCTATGCCGCGATCATCGATCCGGTTTTGGCCCGACTTTCCGAAAGCCGAGATGCGCTTGCTGTCGCCCGCGAACGAGTCGAGCGCTACGAGCGACTGGTGCGCGACGCCGGTCGGATCGAAACGTTGCTCAAAAACGCTAAGGTGCGCCGAGCGACAGGGTTGTTCATCGAGACCGGAACCGAGACGGCGGCGAGCGCTTTCCTGCAGGAGCACCTCAAGTTGATCGCAGCCGAGGCTGGTGCCGTCGCAACGAGCTTTTTTGCGCTACCGGTCGAGCGCCGGAATGATCACCGGATGGTGCCGTTGCGGATCGTTTTCTCTGCCGACACTCGCTCGCTGCAGCGGATACTATATGCGGTCGAGACGGATTCACCGGCGCTCGTCATCGACAAAATTTACATCCACGCTCGGTCCGGTCGGGCGTCGGAAAGCCGGCCGCTCGACGTCGAGATGCAAGTCGTCGGATTTTTGCGGGCGTTTTGACGTGCTCCGCGACATCCATACCCGCCTCCTCGCCGCGACCTGCGTGCTTCTCGCAGTTACGCTGCTGGTTGTGGCGACCGCTTCGATTGGCCGCACGCCCACGGTGCCAAATGCGGCAACCGACGACGCAATTCGCCCCGTCCTGCCGCCGCCCCTGCCGGCGCTTGCAGCGCTGGTCGAGACGACGAGCCGGCCGGTTTTCATCGCCACGCGGCGCGAGGAGACGGGAGGTCGCCCGCTCCAACTGAGCGCAGGCGGCGGACAAAGCGACCTCATTCTCGGGCGATATCGGTTAGTTGGCGTCATTTCATCCGGTGGTCGGTCAACGTTAAAGCTGCAGCTGGCTGGGGGCGGTAAAGCACGGGAAATCGGGGTCGGAGACAACCTCGACGGCTGGACGGTTGAGCGGATAACGACCAACTACCTCGATCTTCTGGCGGGGACAACGCGCGAGCGCATACCGTTAACGCGGCAACGTCGCAAGTGAGACTCCGGCACGATTTGGCGCTAGATTTGTTTGCCTCATCAAGGGATTGGCTTTTCGTGCCGCGCCAGGGAGCGTCCTTTTGCGTCGTCGTGTTGCTCGTTCTCGGCCTTGCGGCTTGCGCGCTTGCGCCGAGGGACGAGCCCGCCAACCGGGCAGCGCCGCCCGCAGCAACTCCGCGTCAAACCATAGCCACCCAAGCGCAACCGTCGCGCCGCACCGAAACGGCCTCAGGGACCGCCCAGACCGCCCCAGCGGCGGCGCCAAAACTCGTCGAAGTCTACCCGCCCCGCAGCGCGCTGGCTCTAGCGGCTGCTCCAGCTACGGGTCGTTCGGACTCAACGGCGCCGGGGCGCGGCGACATCACGCTCAACTTCGAGAATGCGGACGTTCGAGTCATCATCGACACGATCCTCAGCGACCTGCTCTCGAGCAATTTCGTCATCGACCCCGACGTCCGCGGCGTCGTGACCCTCAAGACCGATCGACCAATTTCCCGCCAGGCACTGATTCCAACCCTTGAGGCCGTGCTGGCAGGCACCGGAGCGGTGCTGCTAAAGGTTGGCGAGATTTACCGAATTGCAACCGCCCAGCAAGCCGGTCGTGCGGTCGGCCCGACAATGCTCGGAGCCAACGCCACCGAGCCTGGATTCGCGCTGATCGTCGTTCCGCTCGAATTCGTTTCGGCGGCGTCGATGCAACGGATACTGACTCCGCTTTTGCCGGAGGGCCGTATCGCGATCATCGACGAGGCACGCAATATCGTCGTTGTCCGCGCGAGTGGTGCCGAGCAGAAGCTAGTCCGCGACACGGTCGCGATCTTCGATGTCGATCAACTGGCCGGCACGACCGTTCTTCTCGAAGCGCTGGAGCGTGTCGATGTCGCTACGGTGATCGGTGAACTCGAGAATATCTTTGGCAGCGGCAAGGGCGGTCCGCTCGCCGGCGTCGTTCGCTTTATTCCGGTCGAACGATTAAACGCGATCTTGGTGATGACGCAGCAGCCGCGCTACATCGAAGAGGTGCGTAATTGGATCGCGCGGCTCGATCGCAGCCAAAGCGTCGCCGGGCGTCAACTTTTCGTCTATTACGTTCAAAACGGCAAAGCCGCCGATCTGGCGCGTACGTTGAACGGCATCTTTTCCGGCGACGGGCGACAACCGTCCGTAAGTGGAGTTGCGCCGTTGTCCGGCGGCGCTAATCGCGAGGCTTCTGGCTCGCCGGCTGCTGGATCGGCCGCACCAGCGGCGACGAGCAATCAGGCTCAACCGACGTCGCCGACCACAAACCCTGGCGACATACGCATTATCGCCGATGAGGTCAACAACGCGTTGCTCATTCGCGCCGACCGCGCCGAGTACAGCATCATTCAGGATGCGCTCGCCAAACTCGATATCGTGCCGCTTCAGGTGCTGATCGAAGCGTCCATTATCGAGGTGACGTTGCGCGACGTCCTGCGCTTTGGCGTGCAGTATTTTTTCAACAGCGGCGGGCTCAGCCTCGCCGATGGCGGCAAGACGATCCTCACCACCGCGTCGACTCTGCCGATCCAGCCCCTTCTGCCAGGATTTTCGTTCACTTTGACCAATGGGCCGGGACCTAAATTCATTCTCGACACGCTCACGCTGTTGACGGAGGTAAATGTCCTGTCCTCGCCGCAGGTCTTGGTGCTCGACAACCAGACCGCTCGTATCCAGGTCGGCGATCAAGTGCCGATCACGACGCAATTTCAGCAGAGCACCGTTCTAGCCGGTTCGCCGCTCGTGAACACGGTTGAGTATCGTGATACCGGAGTTCACCTCAACGTCCGACCGCGCGTCAATGCGAGCGGACTCGTGACCCTCGAGTTAGTGCAAGAAGTCAGCGATGTCGTCGCCACTACGACATCGACCATCAATTCACCGACGATTCAGCAGCGCAAAATCGTCAGCACGGTGGCGGTCAACAGCGGCGAAACCGTGGTCCTTGGCGGACTGATCCGAGAGATCAACAATCAAGACAAGTCAGGCATTCCGGGATTGGTCAACTTGCCTTTGATTGGCCCCCTGTTCGGTTCTCAGTCACGCGATACACGACGGACTGAATTGCTGGTGCTCTTGACGCCACGCGTCGTACGCAATCAGCAGGAGGCGCGCGATTTGACGCGCGATATCAGCCGGCGCTTCGCCGCTGTCCTCGAATTGCGTGAAACAGGAGCGGCTCAACCGCGACGATTCAGCCGCTAAGACCAGCGGCCAGTAATGCGACTAGGGCGAAAACGTCACCGTGATGTTGTATGCGCCCGTGCCCTGGCAGCAGTGCTTAACCCGGGCGAAATAGGTTCCGGCGACGAGCGCCTGGCCTAAACTGAAATTGTACCAAGTTGCGCTGTCAGCGTCGGATGCGATTACCGTTCCGGCGCCGTCCTCGAGCGTCACGTCGACGTCGGTCGGTCCCGAGGAAACCAAGGTCAATACTCCCGGCGTAGCGAGCGTGACTTTGAAAACGTCGTTGTCGCCGGGTGCGCCGATCATGCCGGATGTCGTTGAACCGATCAGCACCTCTGTCGCGGTGGCCGCGGTACCGCCGTGATCGTCGGCCGACGGAGCAAGCGTTCCGTTTCCGCTCACGAGGAGGATATCGAAGCTGTCGACCGGTACGAACGTGTTGCCGGCGTTAAAGACCAGAAGTTTCGCCAGACCGGTGGCAACCGACTCCGATATCTCGAGCGTTGCAGTTATTTGCGTAACGCTTGCGAGCGCAACGTTGCTGACGACGATGCCGGTGGGCGCCATCACGCTCGGCGAGCCGCGGACGCTGCTAAATCCGGTTCCGTTCAGCGTCACGGTCGTCATCGTGCCGGCGGCGAGGATGCCGCGTCCTTCCAGCATGGCGTCGCGCGCCCGCGCGACGACTGCGCTCAGGTCATCCGTGTTGGTCGCAAGCAACGCTGTTTTGACGGCGGCAGGAATCTCGGCGCTCTGCCCGACGAGGAGTTTGAACATGTAGCCCTGTGCGTCGGCGAGCGTACCGAACCACTTGCCGCCCGAGCCATCGAGGCCGACGTAGAATTGCGCGCCGTTGCTGCGGTATTGTTGTTTCAGTTGAATTTCGTTACCGCCGAGCTGGCGATAGATGTCATAAATACGCAAGTTCGCGCGTGCCCAATCGGCATCCGTCTGTCGAAAGCCCTGGGTCCCGTAAATCATGGAGCGGTCGGTGCCCGGGTCGTAGACGAGTTCGATGCCGGAATACTGTCCAACGGCGCGATCGAGGTACACCTGCGACAAACTGCGCAGCGAATTGACCATCGAGGTGAGACTCGCCAAGTAGCTTGTCGACCCTGCCCCGTTGTCGACCGTGATTGAGCCGGCGTTGACACCACCGGAGATGGCCGCGAGGAGTCCTGCGACTAATAGACTCCGGGCTCCATGGGTCATGGGATGCATCATTAGAGCCTTGAACAAGCTACGAAATCAGTCGCATGGTAGTGAAAAATTACGCTGAGACCAAGCTCGCCCTACCATCGGGCCTCGACGCAACTACGTGGGACGAAAACGGACTTGCCGTGTGCGGTAGGACCGATGAACTCCCCGCCAGTACAGGCATTGGCGCGAAAACCGATCGCGAGCAATCCGTTGTAGGTCAGCTCGCGCACCTCGACCTCAACTGCATCGTCATCCTCGGACCGCACGAAACCGCACCATTTCGCCTGGTTCGGGTAATAACCCTGCTTGGAACAGAGATAAGCGCCGAGCATCGAAGCGCCAGCTAACCCAACCTCGCGGCGAGGGGTGGCTGCTCGGGTGTTGATCGCCGACAAGCGTTCGGTCGCAATCTGCGCCAGAGCTGCTCCAGCGTAGCGCCTGGCAAGTTCGCTATACGCCTGTACCGCCTCGATGTCGCGACCCTCGCGCTCAAGCGTGCGCCCACGGACGAAAAGCGACTCGGCCTGAGCGGGTGGGGCAAGGGTTGGTAGCGTGTTTGGTGCCGCGATCGCCGTCGCTAGCGCATAGACCCGGTAACCATCCGGCGTCGCGACCAGGTCGGCGGTGTTGGCGTGGAGTGCGTCGCGCAGCCATGGGAGGAGCAATGAGGTTGGAAGATTGGACGGTGCCCCGATATTCACCTTGCCGGTCACGTCGGCATCGATCGAGAAGCGCAATTTAAGAACGTCGCCGAGAATGAGCTTAGTCGCATCGCGGATATCGGCGCCAGCGAGATTGATAGCGAGGCGCTGCTCCTCGCTCGCGTCGGCAGTGCCGGCCATCGGCGCGGATGGTACGGGTGGCTCCGCTGCAATCGGAACCGCATCGGACAAACGAGTAAAACCAAGCGCCGGACTGGGGTCATTTGCGGCCCGGGGCGCCCGTAGTCGGATCGGTTCGCTGTTCAACGGAATCGCGCCGACCCTCGACGCCGGCCCGGAGCCCTGGACAAGTTTGGCCGGAAGGCGCGGCGCTCCAGCGCGGACGGCAGGTTCGCTGGCCGGGTTCAGCGGCCGGAACTCCGGCATTGAGCCCGTGTAGTCAAGCAACGGCAGCGGTTGCGGCGGAACTGCATTAAGTATCTGATTGATGATTCGCGTCTCGCTGAAAGCTTCGGCGTTGAGCGTCGCCTCGACTCCGACCAAATTGATTCCACCCGGTATGGGTGCGGCGACAACGCGCGCGAATGAGGTTTCGAAGCTCGTGCGTTGAAACGACGGCGTGAAGCCTGCGGCGCTTTGCGCCGAGACGGACGTCACAGCAGTCTTAGGTATGGCGACGGCGAGTGGCCCTGGCGCGACTTCCGCTGGGCTCGGTGGCGCCGATTCAACGGCCAGCGGCAAGACGATCGGTCGTGCGACCGTTGCCGTCGGAACGAGCGGCGGGTCGACTGGTCTTGGCTCGGCGCCCAGGGTTCGAGAGGCCAACGCGGGCGCGGGCGCGTCCGCCTCACGCGCCGGGCGTTCGACGAGCAGTGTTGCGACCCGCTGATCGCCTTTGCGCGCTTCACGCCAAGCCTTTATTTCGTCTCGTCCGAGACGTTTCTGCGCCAACAATTCGCCTTCGGAATAGACGCTTTGGACGTAACTTCCCTCGGGAGCAACGACCATGAACTCGCCGTGTCGCACGCCATCCTTATAGTTACCGAATACGATCGTTTTGTTGGCGAGCTTAACCACGGCATCGCCGTGTAATTCGCCACTCCGAAACGTACCCTCATCCCGCTCGGTTTCGATCCCGTTTTCAAACCAGATCAATGTGCCCGGGCCATGGATCCGTCCACGCAAACATTTGGCGGACCACGAGATGGTCTCTCGGCCGGTTGAAAATGGGTTGGAGGTACCGCAGTTGGCCGCAGGATCAATGATCCAACCTGGTCCCGCATGCTCGACCTGTCTCGCCTGCGACCATGCGGGTAAAGGACCAAGTCCGACCGCGAGCACAAGGACGGTTGCTATCGACAGACGGGTCATAGATGGCATCGAACTTCCCAGTCACCCACCGGACCCAGTCCGGCGTCGCAAGTATACAGGATCGATGCGTGAACAGCCGCTAGGTTGCGGTTGCAGCATAGCAGCCCTTACAGATATGAACCCGGAAGGAGCGTCGGCGATAGCCGACGCCCAAGACCGAAAAGGGGGACCCGATGTCGAAAATCCAATACCTCAATCCGCCCGGGCTCGGACCGGCCCAAGGCCTCTATTCCATGTGCACGCTGGTTCCGGCTGGGACCGACACCTACCACATCGCCGGCCAACTCTCGGTCGGCAAAGACGGTTCGATCGTCGGAGTCGGCGATTTTGCCGCGCAGTTCCACCAAGTCTTCAGCAACCTCGGTGACTTGCTGAAAGTGCTGGGCGAGCCTTGGAACAACGTCATCGTGTTCCGAACTTATCTCGTGCACTCGCAGTCGATCCCGAAGTTCATGGAATTTCGCCGAGCACTGTTCCCTAAATTGTTCGCGACTTCGGACTACCCGCCGAACACGCTTCTCATGATCGATCGCCTCGTCAAAGAAGAGTTCGTCATCGAACTCGAAGCTGTCGTGGCAAAGACCAAAAAATATCCGACCGGATCGGATGAACGGAGGGAGCCATGACAAAAACATACGAGCAAGTGCCGGGCCGGGTCGTCGCCGACGAAATCATCCCGGCCAAAGTCGGTTGGAGCCGTGAGATCAAGGCGGGCCAGGTGCTCCGCTTTGTTGATTTGGAGGGCATGCAGGCGGTCGACTTCCTTTGTTACAATGCGAAGGATCACGAAGACCGCTATGCCGCAGCCGATACCATGAAGATCAACGGCAACCTCTTCATCAAGAAGGACACGGTCATCTATTCGATCAATTGCAACAAGATGTTCACCGTAACCGCCGACAGCTGTGGTTTTCACGACACCATCGGCGGCTGCTGCTCGTCGGCGATCAATCGCAAACGCTATAACAAGCCGGACGACCCCAATTGCCGAGCCAATTTTCTAGGCGAACTCAAGAAATATGGTATGGGGCCGCGCGACATGGTCGCGAATCTCAATTTTTTCATGTACGTCCCGATCGCGCCGGACGGCGCTATGGACATGGGACCCTCGATCTCGCGTGCGGGAGACTACATCGATCTTCGTGCCGAAATGGACGTGATCGCCGTCGTTTCCAATTGTCCACAAATCAACAATCCGGTTAACAATTTCAACCCGACCCCGGTCCGGGCCATCGTCTACCAACCGACCGACTGATGACAAGCAGCTGCCCTCGCACCGGTACTCCCATGGACATCGAAACACGCACCCAACTGAAGGAAGCCGTACGCCGCTTCGTGCGCGAACGGCTGGTCCCGCTCGAGAAGAGCGTCGAGGAAGAGGACGCGGTCCCCGATGAGGTCCGCGCCGAGATCAAGCGATTGGGCCTGTACGGCCTCACGATTCCGGTCGAGTACGGCGGACTCGGTGTCGATATGGTGACCGACGTCGAGGTCGCATTCGAGCTCGGCTGGACTTCGCCAGCCTTCCGCTCGGTGATGGGAACCAATATCGGCATCGGATCGCAAGGAATCGTCATCGACGGTACACCGGAACAAAAAAAATATTGGCTCCCCAAACTAGCGTCCGGCGAGATCGTGGGATCGTTCGCGTTGACCGAACCCGATGTCGGTTCGGATGCCGGCAGCATCAAGACGCGGGCGATCAAGAAGGGCGACCGTTATATCGTCAACGGCACTAAACGATTCATCACCAATGCTCCCTACGCACAGGTGTTCACGCTGATGGCGCGCACGGATCCCAAAGATCCAGGGGCGAGCGGCGTGTCGGCTTTCATCGTACGCGCCGACAGCAAGGGACTCCGTCTCGGCAAACCCGACGCTAAGATGGGTCAGCGTGGAACCAAGACCTGCGACGTTTTCTTCGAGGACGTCGAGGTGCCGGCCGAGAACATTATCGGCGGTCGCGAAGGGCAGGGGTTCAAGACCGCGATGAAGGTTCTCGATCGCGGCCGCATTCATATTTCGGGCATCTGCGTCGGCACCGCCGGGCGTCTGATCCGCGAGTCGCTTTCCTACGCCATCAATCGAAAGCAGTTCGGCAAGCCCATCATCGATTTTCAATTGATCCAAGCCATGCTGGCCGATTCGCAGACCGATACCAACGCGGCTAGGGCCTTGGTGCTGGAGACTGCGGTGCGCTACGACCGCGGCGAAAAGACGACCTTGAGCGCCGCGGCGTGTAAGTACTTCGCCTCCGAAATGGTCGGGCGGGTCGCCGACCGTGCGGTGCAGATTCATGGCGGCGCAGGCTATATGGCCGAGACCCCGGTCGAGCACTTTTATCGCGACGTTCGGCTATTTCGGATCTACGAAGGCACGAGCCAAATCCTTCAGCTCATCGTTGCCCGCGAGATGCGCAAGGAGTTCGAAAACTAATCTACCCGGTAGCGATGTTTCGTCATAGCCGCACCGTTTGCTCGCCACGGCCGACGCCGCTACGGTGCCTTCGTTCAAGGGGGTCGCCGCCATGACCGGCACAAATCGAGGGGCGCTCGCCGGGCTGAGAGTCCTCGATCTCTCGCGCGTGCTCGGCGGACCGCTCTGCACCCAAATGCTGGGAGACCACGGCGCCGAGGTCATCAAAGTTGAACCGCCGCAGGGCGACGAAACGCGCGGCTGGGGGCCGCCATTCCACGATGGAGAAGCGGCCTATTTTGTTGGCATCAATCGCAATAAGCGTTCGATCGGGCTCGACCTATCTCGGCCAAAGGGGTGCGATATCGTGCTCCGCCTACTCGAGAAAGCGGACGTACTCATCGAGAATTTCCGCATCGGGACCATGGAGCGTTGGGGCCTTGGCTACACCGCCGTTCTGGCGGCGCGTTTCCCTAGACTCGTGTACTGCCGGATTTCGGGATTTGGCGCCGATGGTCCGCTGGGCGGCATGCCCGGCTATGATGGAGTCGCACAAGCGCTTTCAGGCCTGATGAGCGTTAACGGCTCGCCGAGCTCGGGCGCCGTCCGGATTGGTGTCGCGGTGGTCGACCAAGCGACCGGTTACATGGCGGCATTCGCGATCATGGCGGCCCTTTACGAACGCAATAACTCCGGCCGCGGCCAATTCATCGAAACGACGTTGTATGACAACGGCGTCGCGCTGCTTCATCCGCAGAATGCCAACTGGCTCATGACCGGGAAATCGCCGACCATCACCGGCAACTCGCATCCAAATGTTGCGCCGTACGATCGGTACGAAACAAGGACGCGTCCGATCTTTTTAGCGGCGCTCAACAACGGCCAATTCCGCCGGCTGTGCGCCAAGCTGGGCAATGCCGCGCTTGCCGACGATGATCGTTTTCGCGACAACGCCGACCGGGTGGTCAATCGCGCGGAGCTCGACGCGGCGCTTATTCCGTTGTTCGCCGCCGCGGACGGTGAAGAGGTCTACCTTGAGCTGCTCAATCACGGCGTACCGGCGGCGACGATCAACGATGTTCCAACCGTGCTCGATCATCCACATACCCGTCACCGCGCCATGGTGGTCGAAAGCGACGGCTATCGCGGCGTCGGATTCCCGGCGAAGCTCGGGCGCACACCGGCATCGATGCGACGCAAGCCGCCGCGTTTCTCGGAATACGGCCGCGAGATCCTGGTCGAAGCAGGATATTCCTGCGCCGAGATCGAGGCGTTTGCTACCGACGGCGCGTTGGTCGAAAAGCGTCGACCGGGATGACGAAAGCTGTCGTCGGCAAGACGAGCTTAACGGCGCGGCTTACGCGCCGGGCAGTCGCCATTGCGCTGGTTTTGGTGTTTTTCACGGGCGCCATCGCACCGACGAAAAGCTTGGCCTCGGGCGTCGGGCACAAGAAAGAAGGCGAAGAACCAAAGTCGAAGAAGCCTACGGCCAACTTGTGTTACGAACGCTCGGGTGCGCTGGCGGGGGAGGTCGGGTTCGTCAAGCTCAAGCTATTCACGGTGAGTTTGATTGAAGGCAAAAAAACGTGGAGCCGGCTCAATTTGGGGCTCAATTTCGAAACCGTCGCCGGACCACCCGAAGACAAGCTCATCGCCAATATTCCGCGACTTCAGGCGGCCTATGTCGACTACCGGACAAGAACGGGATCGACCTTCATCAAAGGGGGAAAGCTACAGCTCGACCCGGTCAAGGTTGAACTGCAGAGAATCACGGACGTTACGCTCGGCAAAGACGTGGCGACCGTCTTGATCCGCGAGGCAATCAAGAAATGATCGTACCGTCGCGCCGCCCTGGAGCTATCGACGCATCCCCAAGCCAAACGTTAAGAAAATTTTTAAGCCACGCTCGAACGTGGCGTTCGCTCGAGGGTTTGCGTTTGATCTGTTCGGCTAGCGGCTGAGCGCCGGGCAGCGACAAACGTTGTGCCGCGACCGTGGTCCAAAAATTTACGATCCGCCCGGTCACCTCGGGATGAAATTGAATGCCGTAGGCAGCACCGTAGCGAAAGGCCTGGTTTTCAAAAGTGTCACCGGTTGCGAGCAATGTCGCGCCGGCAGGTAGGCCGAAGCCCTCAATGTGCCATTGATAGTACCGTGCTTCGCGCTCAAAGAGATGCCGACCGTCGGGCGTGCCGCGAACCGGGTAATAGCCGATCTCGCTCAGTTTATCCGGGTGCGGCGAAACCGTTGCTCCAAGGACGCGGGCCAACATCTGCGCGCCGAGGCAGACGCCGAGAAATGGCTTGTTGGCATCGAGAACGACTGGAATCCATTCAAGTTCACGCCGGATGAACTCGAGTTTGCCGTCGTCGTTGGCGCTCATCGGACCGCCAAAAACGATGGCCCCGGCATGGTCGGCCATCGTCGGCGGGAGCGGGTCGCCGCCGCTCGGCCGGCGTATATCAAGCGAAAACCCGATCGAACGTAGCTGCGTCCCGACCCTCCCGGGATCGGAACGTTCGCTGTGAACAATGACGAGGATCTTGTCCGGCATAGTTCAGATGTCGAGTTTGGCCCTAGCCGCTGGGGACGACTGACACGATAGCGCGAATCGCCGGCCTCGAAGCGGCTAACTATTCCAAGGCCTAACGACTAGAAGATGAGCGTGGGCCACTATGGTCTACGGTCGGTTCGAGCAGAATCGGGGCGGTCGGCCAGCGCATCTGGCTCTTTGCTCCGGCCAGGCCGCCCAAACTTGAGGAGGTCGAAATGAACGTCGCCACCATCCTCGCGGCCAAAGTCAACGCTGTGTTGACGGCCAAGGAATCGACGAAACTTTCGGAAATCGTCGCTACCCACCGCGAAGACAATGTCGGCGACATCGTCGTTTAGGACGATGGGTTGCGCGTAAAGGGAATCGTTTCGGAGGGCTTTGTCACGTTGCCGGACGAAGAACGCGAAGAGCTTGCGGGCGCCAGATTCTCAGGCTGCCGCGACCGCCGTCCGCCACGTGTCCATGGCCGCCGCACGGAAGGTGCGGTGCGTTCGGGCGGATGTCAGGTAGCGTTGGACGTTGAAGGTGTTGTCGACGGCGGCGTGAGTTGAGAGAA
>SHVV01000082.1 GCA_009694095.1 Alphaproteobacteria bacterium
CGCGAGTTACCTGTTGGGGAGCCTCAGCATGTCAGCTTACGCGTTCGGCTAACGAACCGTCGCAGCCATGCGTAACCGTCGCGACGAAGCGTGCTGAATCCCGGAGGCGCTGGAGAAAGCCGTCGGTTTGCGTTGGCGTCAGTCGGTTTCTTGCTGTTGTGGTCGGGTGGCTTTACGGTCGGCACGATCGGCGTTCGTCATGCCGAACCGCTGACACTGCTCGTCCTGCGTTATGAGCTCGCGTTAGCGGCGTTGGCGCCATTTTACGTCTGGCTGCGACCGGCGCTGGCGCGACGATCGATCGAATGGTTGCTACTCGCGGTCGTCGGATTTTTGATCCAAGTCGTCTATTTCGGCCTTAACTACTTCGCTTTTGCGCACGCCGTTCCGGCCGGAACCGTCGCCCTCATCACCTCGCTCCAGCCGATCTTCGTGGCGATCCTTGCCCCCCCCATCTGCTCGGCGAGCCGGTGAGCAGAAAATGTTGTTCGGTCTAATCCTCGGGCTTGCCGGCGCGGTGTGCGTGATTCTGGAGCAATCGATCGGCGATCTCGGATCGATCATCGGCATGATCGCAACGCTCGGCGCGCTCGTCGGCATGTCAGCAGCAATGCTCTACGAAAAAAGATTCGGCGTCGCCCATCACCCCGTGAGCGCAAATCTCGTCCAGTACCCGGTCGGCCTTGGCGCCATTCTGCCACTTGCCTCGATGCTGGAAACGATGGTCGTCGACTGGACCTTCGAATTCACCGCCGCACTGGCTTACCTGGTGATCGGCAACTCGCTGATTTCGATCACGCTCCTGCTCGCCATGATCCGGCGCGGCAAGACGGCGGCCGTCTCGGTGCTCCTCTTTCTCGTGCCGCCGCTCGCCGCTTTGATCGCGTGGTTGGTGATAGACGAGACGCTGACAATCCTCGCCGGCGCCGGCATGGTGATCGCTGCGGTCGGCGTCGCGATCGTCGTCAATCCGACGCGCAAGCAGGCTTAGACGCCGTTCCTTGCGCTTACTCGCGGTTTGAACGCTTCCGACTGAGCGCCCGCTGTATTACTATCGCCGCAGCATTCGGCCTAGCGACGGGAGAGGAACTCATGAACGCAAGCCAGCTCTGGATCGCCGCCCTAGCCGCTGTTTTTTTCGGCGCGGGGACGGCCGAGGCTCAACAATCAATCAAGTTGTCGATCGGCACCGGCGGTACCGGCGGCGTCTACTATCCGATGGGTGGCGGCCTCGCCAACGTCTTGTCGAAACACGTTCCAGGGTGGCAGGCGACGGCAGAAGTGACAGGCGGCTCGGTCGACAATCTGAAACTGATTGGCGCCGGCAAATCGGAAATCGGATTTTCGATGGCCGATGCCGCTCTCGATGCGCTCAAGGGCGAGGATAAATTCAAAGGTGCGCCGATCCCGGTCCGCACCTTGATGGTGCTCTATCCCAACCGCATGCATGTCGCAACCATCGAGGGTACGGGAATAGCGACGCTCAAAGACCTCAAGGGCAAACGGGTCTCGACTGGCTCGCCCGGTAGTGCCACCGAAGTCATGGCCTTCCGTGTGATCGAAGCCGCGGGTCTCGACAAGGATAAGGACATGACGCGCGAGCGGCTCGGCGTCGCCGAGTCGGTCGGGGCGCTCAAGGACAAGAAGCTCGACGCGTTCTTCTGGGTCGGCGGATTGCCGACCTCAGCCGTTACCGATCTCGCGAACACACCGGGCATGAAGATCAGAATGATTGACACGGCCGATGCTGTTCCAGCAATGAACCAGAAGTACGGCGATCTTTACGTCAAAGACGTCATTCCGGCGTCCGTCTATGCGGGGATGGGCAAAGACAACGCAGTCGCGACGGTGTGGAATATCTTGGTCGTTCACAAGGACATGAAGGACGACGTCGCCTACAGGATCGTCAAGACCATCTTCGATAAGAAATCCGATATGGTCGCTGTTCACAAAGAAGCTGAAAGCTTCGATATCAAGACCCAAGCGGGACGCTCTCCGATGCCGTTTCACCCCGGCGCGGCCAAGTACTTCGCCGAACAAGGCGTTAAAGTGAATTGAGCCCCGGTGCCGCATGCGGCGGTTCCCCCTTCAGTGACAGCCGGATCGGCGCGGTCGTTGTCGGACCTTCGACCCCCGACAAGCCGGCGGGACGTTGCGCGCCGTTGCCGCCCCTCCGAACACGGCCACGCGTGGCCGGCGCGGGGCGATTGGCGGTGGCACGGCGGAACTCGCGATGAACGTCCCGCTGGATCCGCCAGGGTCAGGCTCAAGCCTCGAACGAGCTGAGCTTTACGTCGCCGCGGAGGAAGGCGTCGCCAATCGATTGACGGGCGTCGCAGCCGTCGCCGTCCTAGCGTTGGCCGCAGCCACCTCGATCTTCCACCTCTATGCCGCCTACAGCATCGTACCGACGCAACTGATGCGGCTGGTTCACGTCTCGCTCGTGCTGGTCTTGGTGTTTGTAACGTTTCCAGTCGCGGTTCGCTTTCGCGACCGCATCCAGTGGTGGGACTTAGTTTTTGCGACCGCCGCCGTCGGAGTCGCGGCGTACGTCTTCCTGGGCGGCGACGACTTCAACGACCGCAACACACTGCCGACCCAAACCGACATCGCGGTCGGCATCATTTTTATCGCGCTCGTTCTCGAAGGCACGCGCCGGGCCACCGGCTGGATCATGCCGACGATCTGCCTCGGCTTCATTGTTTACGCTCTGAGCGGCCCGCTACTGCCGCCGCCGTGGACGCATCGGGGTTACGGCCTCGATCGCCTGACGGGGCACCTCTACATGACGCTCGAGGGGATTTTCGGCACCGCAGTCGATGTGTCGTCGTCGCTCATCATCTTGTTCTCGATATACGGTGCCGCGTTGCAGCATTCCGGTGCGGGCAAGTTCTTCATCGACTTTTCTTTCGCCGCGACGGGCGGCAAGCGTGCCTCGGCCGGGCGAACGGTCGTACTGGCGTCGTTCCTGCTGGGCGGGCCGTCGGGTTCCGGCGTCGCGACGACGGTCACCATTGGCTCGGTGGCCGCGCCGCTTCTCGCGAAGGCCGGGTTTTCACCGACTGCCGCCGGCGGTTTGCTAGCAGCCGGCGGGCTCGGTGCAATCCTGTCGCCGCCAGTGCTCGGCGCCGCTGCTTTTCTGATCGCCGAGTTCTTAAAGATCTCCTACCTCGACGTCATCCGGATGGCTGTCATCCCGACCTGCCTTTACTACGCCTCACTCCTCCTCATGGTCGAGTTCGAGCGCAAGACTCCGCTCGAAGAGTTCGACGTCGAGCCGCAAAGCTTATGGCACCTCGCCACGACCTATTGGTTTCACTTCCTATCGCTCATCACCATCGTCGTCTTCATGGTGCTCGGCTCGACGCCGGTACGCGCTGTATTTTGGGCGACGATTCTAACGATCGCCGTGAGTTTTCTGCGGCGCGATAGCGCGCTTTATCCACGCAAACTCGTTCACGCAATCGCCGACGGCACGACCCGCGTCCTCAACGTGGCGGCGACATGCGCCGCGGCAGGCATCATCGTTGGCGTCGTAACGCTCACAGGCTTGGGCCTCAAATTCAGCGCCATCGCTATCGCCTATGCCGGCGGCAGCTTGCTGCTTACTGCGCTCTACACGGCGCTAATCGTTTGGATCGTCGGGCTCGCGGTGCCGGTAACGGCGTCCTATATCATCACCGCCGTGATCGCCGCCCCGGCTTTGATCCAGCTCGGCGTCCCGGATTTCGCGGCGCATATGTTCATCTTCTACTACGCGCTCCTCTCCGAAGTTTCGCCACCGACCGCACTGTCGCCGTTCGCGGCTGCCGCGATCACCGGCGGCAATCCCTACGTCACGACGATGCAGGCTTGGAAATACACTCTGCCGGCGTTCGTCGTACCGTTCGTATTCGTGCTCGATCCGCTTGGGGTTGGCCTGTTGTTGAAGCTTCCCGCCGGCGCCGATTGGGGCGCCATCGCTTGGCTGACGATTGCTGTTGCCCTCGGCATCGCCACCTTTGCCGCAGCGCTGCAAGGCCGCCTCCCGTTTCCGTTGCATTGGCTCGAACGAACGGTGCTCGTTTTCGCCGGGGTCTTGTTACTTTTCCCGCACATCGTCCAAGGACTGATCCAATCGATGGCCGGGCCGTTCGCCGATGGCCGCCTGGTCGGACTGGTTGTCGCAGCGGTCGTCGCGTTCACCGCTAGCTTGCGCTGGCGAAGCCGAAAAGTTTTAGTGGGTGGCTGAATCGCCTCGCCATTTCGATCTGGTCGTCACGGTATGGTATGGGGCGACCTATTTCGGAGCGTATTCACCAACATCTGCCTGCCGAATTTGTGCGCGCCGGGAAACTTGGGCGCGCTAGCCAAGTATGGCCAGATCACGCTCTGGCTCTATAGCCCGGCGGCCGAAGTGCCCCGATTCGATCTCGAGGAGCTGCGCAGGCGCATCCCGGCATCGGTTGAGTTTCGCGTCGTCACCATGGAAGGGGTCGCCCGCGCCGACCATATGGTCCGCAACTATCTCGACCTTCCGCAATGCCATCGAGCGCCATCAAGACCGCGGCGGGTCGCGAAGCGGCGCTCATATTCCTGCCGGCCGATGGCATCTGGTCGGAGGGTTCTCTGCCCGCTCTCGCCGAGCGACTCAAATCCGGCAAGCGGGCGGTCTTCACGCTCGGGACGCGTGTGACGATGGAGAAATTCATCCGCGTCTTCGCCGAGAAATTCTTCGACGCCGCGACGTAGTCTGCTCGCTGCGCGTCACGCGACCTCGTGCGGAGCGCAGTTCCCGATCTACATCCGGTCACACGCGCATCGTTCGTCAGCAACCCCCGTTTCACGACCTGGCCGTCGATATTGGTCTGGCCGGGCTCGACGACGGGCCTCTTGACGCGGACATTCTACTTCCATCCGGCTCCGGTATGGCCACGTCGCTACGGTCCGTTCGCGAAAACCATCGACCTCGATTTCGTGACCAATGCAATCGACGACCGCGACGAGATCCATGTCGTCACCAACTCCGATGAGGTTCTACAAACCAACCTCGATCTCGAAGGGCATCTGCCGAATTTCTTGGGTCATGGGCCGCTGGAGGTCGCCAAAGTCGCCACCTGGGTCGGCGAGCATGCGGATGCTTTGCACCGCTGGTTATTCGTCAATTTCGCGATCCGTATCCATGCCGACGAGCTCGACCCGGAACGGGAAGCTGCTTCCGCATCGGCGGAACGGCTTACCCATGACATCATCGCGAGGGTCCCCGCAGGGTAGCTGAGAGGCGTACGCTGTTGCTCCACAAAGGGTGCAGCCTGCCATATGATACGTTGGTATTGGGTCGACTTGAGGAAGCGGATCTTCAACGAAGGGGACTATTAGATGACGTTCATGTTTTCGCGCGGGTTGATCGCGAGCGCCGTCGCGCTCGGATTGTCGACCGCACTTTCAGGCGTGGCGACGGCGCAAGCCGTCAAGATCGCCGGCAATTTGCCGCTGACCGGGCCGGTCGCCGCGGTCACCGGCAACTACTTCAAGGGCTTCGAAATGGGCCTCGAGGACGCCTGTAAGTCGATGCAAGTCGACTGCAAGCAGATCAAGCTCGATGCTCAGGATAACGCTGAAAAGCCCGAGCAGGCGCTCTCGGTGGTCCAGAAGCAACTGCTCGATAACCCGTCGGTATTCATCTCCGGAACGAGCCCGAGCGCCAACGCGGTCTCGCCGACCGTCGACGGCAAGGGCATTCCGAACTTCCTAGTCGCGTTCGATGCCCACATCACGCAGAAAGGCAAGGATCGCTTCCGCATCCTGCCCAACTACAAGATCGCTGCGAATGCTTATTACAAGTACTTCGACATCAAGAAGCCGAAGAGGGTATTCACGCTTTCGCTCAACGTGTCGTCGATCCAGGACTTGTTTAAGTTGATCCTCGAACCCGAAATGAAGAAGCGCGGGATTGAATTCCAGGGCGAAATCTATGACTTCGGTGCCAAGGACTATTCAACGATCGCTCTGAAGGCCAAGCAGTACAACCCCGACATGATCATCGTCGAGGGTTACTCATTCCACATCTACCCGATCCTCAAGGTGCTGCGGACCTACGACATGGCACAACCGGGTCGGATCATCGCCGCGCTCGATACGGTCGATCTCATCTACAACAAAACCCCGCGCGAAGAGCTTAAAGGTGTCGCGATGTGGCTTCCGGACTACGAACTCGAAGGCAAGGTCCCCGCGGCCGCCGGTTGGCGCGCCCGCTACAAGGAGAAGTACAAGCTCGATGCGACGTGGATGGAGGCCTACGCCTATGACACCGCGCAGATCATCGTTGCGGCGTACAAGAAGGCGGGGAAAGTCGACACCGCGTCCCTGCTCGCGGCGACGCCGTTCGACGGTCTGGTCGGCAAGATCGAATTCGACCAAGATCGCGACATCAAAGGCAGCGTGACGGTCGCGATCTTCGACGACAAGGGTAACGTAGTCGAAGTGAAGTAGCGACGACCCACTATTTCGACCAAACGGGAGGCCGGGGGCCTCCCGTTTTTTTTCGAAAAGACCGGAGCGCGATTCGCCGCCGAGCGCAAGGTTCGCTCCCGCGGCCAGGGGGGTTCGTCCGCTCCGCATCGGGTCGGACTTGACCTGGCCGAGCGCCCCACAACTGGGGGACCAGACATGATCGAGCGTTTGTTCGGCCTCGCTGAAAACAAGACCACGATTCGCACCGAGGTCTTGGCTGGCATCACGACTTTTTTGACGATGGCCTAAATCATCTTCGTCAACCCGGCGATCCTCGCCAACGCCGGCATGGACAAGAACGCGGTGTTCGTCGCGACCTGTCTCGCCGCCGCGATCGCCAGCGCCATGATGGGCTTGATTTCCAACTATCCGATCGCGCTCGCAGCGGGCATGGGCCTCAACGCCCACTTCGCCTTCGTGGTCGATCCGAAATTCAGCTGCCAAATCGCGCTCGGCGCTATGTTCGTGTCCGGCATCCTGTTCTTCATTCTCTCGGTACTGCCGGTTCGCGAATGGATCATCAATTCGATCCGCAAGTCGCTCAAGATGGCGATTTCCGCCGGTATCGGACTTTTCCTTGGTGTCATTGGCTTGCAGGCCTGTGGCTTCGTCGTCGACCACCCGGTCACCTTGGTGACGCATGGCGACTTCACGAAATGGCCGGTGATCCTCGCCGGGCTCGGGTTCGCGGCGATGATCGCGCTCGATCATGACAAAGTTCCCGGCGGCATCATCATCGGCGTGCTCGCAGTCACCGTGGTCGCGATGCTCCTCGGATTGCAGAAGTTCGGCGGCATTGCCTCGGCGGCGCGCTTTCGATCGGGCTCGTCACCGTCGTGTTCGCGTTCCTGTTCGTCGATCTGTTCGACAATTCGGGCACGCTCATCGGCATCGCGCACCGCGCCGGATTTCTCCGACCCGACGGCACTGCTCCACGGCTCGGGCAAGCGTTGACGGTCGACTCCTCGGCGGCAATGATCGGCGCCGTCCTCGGCACGTCGACCACCGCCAGCTACCTCGAATCGGCGGCCGGCATCAAAGCCGGCGGTCGTCGTCGCAGTGTTGTTCGTGCTGGCGTTGTTCTTCGCGCCGCTCGCCGGGTCGGTGCCGGCGTTCGCCACCGCGCCCGCCCTCACCGAGATCGACTGGGAGGACGCGACCGAATATGGACCAGCGGTGCTGACGGCGATCGCGATGCCGTTCACCTATTCAATTGCCGAGGGAATCGGGGGCGGTTTTATCGCCTACACGGTGATTAAAATCTCGTCGGGTCGGGTCCGCGAGGTCTCGCCAATCAACGCCATCCTCGCCGTTCTATTCGTGCTCAAGTACGAGTTCGTTTAGGACTACGCGACCGAAGATTTGAAAAGGGAGGCTGCAAGAACCTCCCTTTTTCCGGCATCCGGCGCGGGCAGACGGGCTGGTCGTGGTCTGCTAGTCTCTCGGTTCGCCGCCTTGTACCGCACCACCGAGTGAGGGGGAACTCCGATGGCATTCGACTACGTATTTTCCGCCGACTCGCACATCATGGAAAAGTACGACCTGTGGACCAAGGCGATCGGCAAGAAATGGGGCGACCGGCTGCCGCAGCGGGTCAAAGAGTGCAATGGCGTCAAGGGCAGCTACATGTTCACCGGCTACGAGTACATGAAGCTCGCCGATGTCGAGGTCGAAGACACGCCGGATTCGACCAGCGCCGCGACCGATCTCGCGCGCGGCCTGGAGGAGAAGATCAACCGCTCCAATTGGGACCCCGCGCTGCGCCTGAAACTCATGGAAATGGACGGCGTCGCCGGCGAACTCATCAACCCGACTTTTATGTGCTACACGCTCCGGACGCCGAACGCGCGGCTGGTGCAGGACTGCTGCACCGTTTTCAACGACTACATCGCCGAATACTGCAGCGAAGATCCGAAGCGCCTGCTCGGCACCGCGGTCATCGGCATGGAAGACATCGGCTGGGCGACCCGCGAGCTGAAGCGGGTGGCGAAAAAAGGCCTACGGTCGGCAATTATCTATACCGACGTCAAACCCACCATGGCGCCTTATCGCGACCGTGCCTACGACAAATTCTGGGCAGCGGCGCAGGACTGCGAAATGCCGGTCGTGCTCCACATCATCACCGGCCGGGTGCGCGATCCATTCACGCTGCAGGGAAACGCCGAGCGACAAATGGTCGCCAAGATGATGCTCGAAGTTCTTTCCGACGTCGGTCCGGTCCTCGCCAATGAATTCATCTTCGGCGGCATCTTCGACCGCTTTCCCAAACTCCAGGTGATTCTCGGCGAATACGACATTTCGTGGTTACCGTGGTTCATGTTTCGGCTGCAGCAGATCCAAGGCTCGCTCGGCCAAGCGCTCGACATCAAGCCGATCAAGCGCCCGGTCGATAACTACATGCACACCCAGGTGTGGCACGGATTCGTCGACGACAAGTACTTCGACCGCTCCTACGACGTGGCCGGGCCGAAGCGGATTTTGTGGGGTTCGGATTTCCCGCACCCGCGCAACACCTTCCCCAACACGCACAAGATTCTGAAGCGCGTATTGGCCAAGATCGACGCCAAGACGCAAGCGGACGTAGCCGGCCTCAATGCCGCGCGCCTTTTCGGCTTAACGGTGCCGAAGAACGCCAAGGCGAAGCTGAAGCGGGCAGCTTAAGCGCTCGTTTCGATCGTCTGTGACTCAGCGAGCAGGAAGATCGACCGCGCGGGCGGGATCCGATTGAACCGCCACAGCCTCCTCATCGCAGATAATCGCGCCAGCGTTGATCCGCTCGTCGTGAATCGCTGCGAGTTCCGCGAGCGAGGCTGCTTCGGCGCACACGGAAAATCCGAACGACGAGAGCGCACTACTCAATCCGGCGCGAAAGATTTGATTCGGATCGATCACGATCGCGCGGACGTCCTTCACTTTCGATCGGCGGCGGCTACGCGCTCCTTCGCATCGGATACAGCGACGACCTTGAACGGATCAGTCTTGCCGTCCGACTCGCGAATCGAAACGTACTCGCCGACGCGGAAGATGTGAGTTTCGATGTGAAATAAGTGCTCGTCGTCCTCGTCGCCCGGAACGTACGAGAACGCCCAGTTGCGGTTGCGGGTGCACCGAAACTCGCCTTTGCGCTCGCCGAATCCGACCCAAAATCGCCGCGCCGCACATTCATCCTTATGCGCCGGGAACGCATCGATATCGATATAGCCGTCGGACTTGAGCGGGACGATAAACTCGTAGCCGCAGTCCCGACTCCCGTCCGGATGTTCTTGCGTCTGCGCCAATTCATGTCGTATTTTTTTAGTACCATCAATCCACCTCCACATTTGCGTCGTGCTCACACATTAGCGAGAACGCCATCGAGCGCCTTGAACCAGATAAACTAGCCTCTCAAGCAAAAAAGAGGCGGTGCGAACTTGCACCGCCTCTCTCATCGTAAGGGTCGAGGGGAAGCTGAGAGAGGTCGACTTGCCTGCGACGAAACTGTTTCGCTAGGTCGATTTCTTGACGTCGATTTTCTTGACCGTGCCTTGGCCTATGGCTTTTTCGGAACTACGACCTTGAGCACGCCGTTGTTAAAGGTTGCCTCGACCTTGGCGTCGTCGATGTCGCCGGGCATCTGGAAGGATCGTTGAAACGCCCCGTACCGGCGCTCGAGCCGGTAGTAGTTCTTTTTCTCATCCTTCTCTTCTTTTTCGCTCTTTTTCTCGCCTTTGATGGTGAGAGCGCCTTCGGACAGCGACACGTCGACGTCCTTTTCGTCGACACCCGGCACTTCGGCCATGATTTCAATTTGTTTGTCAGTCTCGCTCACCTCGACGGTCGGACTGCAGCCGCGGTCCCAGGCGCGCGGGGCCCACGGAGCTTGGCCGAAGAAATCCTCAAACAAACGATCCATCTCATGTCGGAGTGAGTGCGGCGAATTGGCCTCATCGAAACGGGCGGGGCTGGAATTCCTACGCCACGGGGCTAATTCGAACATGTGACAACCTCCATGAGTTGACCTGATTCTCGTTATGCTACCGACGGAGCGGAGGCCGTTCTTTAAACCACGTTAACCGTCGCTGTCAGGCGCGAGGGGGCGCCATTTCCCGAGAAGCCCAGCCGTCATTCGGTCAAGACACCGGTGGCTATGGGCGAATGTCGTAGAGCTTGGTCACGTTGCCGGCGGCGATCTTTTGTTGAACGTCGCCCAGCGCATCGCCGAGATAGGCCGTGAGCTTCGCCCGCGTCGCAAGGGACTGCCCGCCGTGGTGAGAGAAATCCGATCCCCACATCAGTTGATCGACGCCGATAGCATCGCGAAGCTGCATCGCTTGCGGGTCGGCCAGGATGCCAAAAAAAATATGATCACGAACGTAGTGTTCGACCGGCCGCTTGAGCTTGGGCAGGATTCTGAAGCGCGCCATGCGGGCGATGCGCCTCCGCGGCGGCCCAGAAACGGTCGTAGCTCCGATCGCGGTAGGTCGCCCGGAATCGGGTTGGTCCCAATCATCACTCCCCTAAGCCCAAGAGCCACCACACGTTCGAGTTCGCGCACGCCCCACGCGACGTCGTCGATCGGGACCATGGTGACGCCCA
>SHVV01000083.1 GCA_009694095.1 Alphaproteobacteria bacterium
GCGTCGTGGCCGATACCGCCGCCGTTCCACTTCTGAGCTGCCTATGCGGCAGTGAACAGGTAGCGGGTCGCCGCGCTCGTGGCGAGATACTTCTGAGCTGCCTATGCGGCAGTGAACGGCATTGCCGTCGCAAGGCTCGCCGAGATCGACTTCTGAGCTGCCTATGCGGCAGTGAACGGGTAGCCCAGTCGAATCACCGAGTGTTATCGCTTCTGAGCTGCCTATGCGGCAGTGAACGAATAAACCTGCAACAAACGTGTAGCGTCGATCTTCTGAGCTGCCTATGCGGCAGTGAACCCGTTGATGAGATGGCTGCCGCGCCCTTGATACTTCTGAGCTGCCTATGCGGCAGTGAACGGTCAGGGATTTCAAACGTTTGCCCGTTTAATCTTCTGAGCTGCCTATGCGGCAGTGAACGCGATGGGCGATGGGCGCGGGCGTGGCTATTGACTTCTGAGCTGCCTATGCGGCAGTGAACATTTCGAGTTCCTCGATCATCGCTTCGTACATCTTCTGAGCTGCCTATGCGGCAGTGAACTCTGTCCCTGGACAAGGATTCGCCGGCCCATCGGTCGATCAAACGGCTCGGGCGGGTCACCGCGCGACCGATCCTTGGCGGACTGCATCATCAGTATTGCCGGATTTAGTTCTCGGTAGGCACAGGAGGAGGTGGCACTTCTCGATGCTGCGCTGAAAGATAGCCAGCCATACATTTAGCTGTTCTTCAAGATCGGGCTGGCGAGCGGCCTGCGCCACACGGAGATACTGCGCGCCCGCTTCGATGGGTTTGATGCCAGTAAGCGCCGCCTGCGAGTTCAGGTGAAGGGCGACAAGTGGCAGGGCCAGCCGCTGACCAAAGGCATAACCGAGACCATCACCAACGAGCGCAAGATGGCTCAGGACCCTGACGGCTGGCTGTTTCCGAGCCCGCGCACAAAGAGCGGACACATCGAACAACTGTCCGAAGCGTTCTCGCGCTGCGTCAAGACTGCCGGCATGGAACCTGCGGTCGTGGTGCCTCACACGATGCGACACACAGCGATTAGCCGGCTCGCCGTGAGCGGCGCTGATATCAAAACTCTCCAAGAGTTCTCAGGCCATGAATCGATGGTGATGGTGTTGCGTTATGCGCACGCCCAGGACCGCGCCGTGAACCAAGCGCTCGACCGCATGGAAGGCGGAACGATTGTCGAACTGCCGGCCGGGTCACAAGCCCAGAAATCCTGACGCCGCTACACAGGAATTACACATTCGCCCAAACGAGGTGTTTCGCTCCAATACCTAACCCATTGAATAGGTTGGTGCCCGCGGTGGGACTCGAACCCACACTCCGTTGCCAGAAAGGGATTTTAAGTCCCTTGCGTCTACCGTTTCGCCACGCGGGCTCCGCCGTCCGCATCGAGCGGCCGTTCATGGTTCCAGGACGCCGCCACTGCGTGAATGGACGCCCGCCTGGACATGAAAGCGCCTGAACGATCTAGCAGAATTGACCGCGTCGCGCAGCCAGGGCCGTCGCGCACCGCCCTTGTAGCGCGGCCGCCGCGCAGCGCCGTTCGCTGGTTGTCGCGCCGAAAACGCGGTGGTACCGTTTTGCGATAGAAACAGCCCAACGGGAGGCGCCCCATGGCCAGCTCGCGTTTTATCGTTTCCGCCGATTCGCACATCATCGAGCCCTATGACCTTTGGACCAAGGCGCTCGGCAAGAAGCACGGCGACAAGGTACCGCATCGGGTCAAGGAAGCGCGCAGCCTGGACGGCACGAAAGTAGTCAAGGGCGACTTCATGTTCACCGGCCACGACTACCTCGGCGTCGAGGATCTGCGGCAGGAGAATGCCGGAGACACGCTCGACTCGACCGTGCCTATCCCGACCGGGGACCTGCCGCGCGAACTCGCGGAAAAAGTCTTGAAGTCCAATAGCGACCCGAGCGTTCGTCTCGAGCTGCAGGACCACGACGGCGTTTCGGCCGAAATCATCCAAGGCACCAACACCCTCCTGGCGATGCGCACGCGGGATACCGCCACGCTGCACGACGTCGCGGCGGTCTTCAACGACTACTGCGCCGAATATTGCAGCCACGACCCGAAGCGCCTGGTCGGCACGGCGATGGTGCCGACACGCGATCCGGATTGGGCCGTAAAGGAACTCAAGCGCATGGCCAAGCGCAACATGAAAGCGGCCATCATCAATACCGATCTGCCGTCCGGGTTCGAGCCCTATCGGCGCAAGATGTACGACAAGATCTGGGCCGCCGCGGTCGACCTCGACATGGTGATCGTGCTGCACCTCGGCACCGGCGAAACGGTCGATCCGTTTGCGCTGGTCACGCCCGAGGAACAGGAAGATGGACCCAAGCTCTTCCTCGACATTTTCGATGATCACAAGCGCACGCTCGTCAACGAGTTCATTTTCGGCGGCATTTTCGATCGCCACCGCAAACTGCAGCTCATGCTGGGCGAGTACGAGTGCTCCTGGTTCCCGTACTTCCAGTTCCGCCTCCGGCAAATGCGTGGCGCACTCGGTCTCGCCATGCGGCTGCCGCCCGCGACCCGCGAGGCCGATCAATACATTCAGGATCACGTCTGGATCGGCTTTACCGACGACCAGTACGTCAACAAGGCCTGGGATGTCGCGTGCGGCGCGGACAAGTTGATGTGGGGCTCCGACTACCCGCATCCGCGCAACACGTTCCCCAACAGCCGCGCGATTCTCGACCGGATCTGCAGCGGCATGCCCGCGGCGGTGAAAGCCAACGTCGAGGGCATCAACTGCGCTCGCCTATTCGGCCTCGACTATCCGAAACAACTTCGCGCTGCCGCCGAGTAAGTGACGCGTCCGTAACGAGAAAAACGGGAAGCTTTCGCTTCCCGTTTTTTTGCACTGAGCCCGGCGAAAGACTGCCGCTAAACTAGATGGCTTGAAGAAGAATCCGCACCAACTGCTCGGGCATCGTCACCATCGGATCGTGCCCGGTCTTGAGCTCGTGATAACGCCAGGTTGAATCGCCTTGAGCGATCTTGGCGGCCGGCTCAAGTCCGCCGATCGCCGGCGATGAACAATAGATAAACGTTCGACCTTTGACCTCGCGGTAACGCCCGCTGAGCTCGATCGGCTGCTCGTGCGTTCTGATCGGCATGCCGACGGCGTGCGCGGCGACCCAACGAGCATCGCCGGGGTCAGTAATGCCCATCGCCTCCGGCGGCGCCGGCGGCAATCGCCAACCATCGTTAGCCTTCACCGCTGCGCGCACGCTCGCAGCCATCTCCCGCGGTATCACGTCGAGCACTGACTTGCCGTTTTCCGGGATGACCGCATCGACATACACGAGGTGACGGACCCGCTCCGGCATACGATCGGCGATCGCGGTCACGACCATGCCCGAATAACTATGCCCAACGAGCACCATATCGCGCAGTTCCTCGCGCGCGATCAGGCTCGCGATATCCTCGATATGGAGTGCAAGATCGACCTCCGGCCGGGCCAGATGCGCTCGTTCACCGAGTCCGGTCAGCGTAGCGGCATAGACGTCGTGATGGGCGGCGCGAAGCTTTGGGATGACTTTCCGCCACACCCAGCCGCCCAGCCAGGAACCGTGCACAAGTACAAACGCCGCCATGCTGCCTCCGTTCTGATCGCGTCATTCTAGACGGATCTATCGGATGGAACGAGCGCCTCCTAGGCGCCTGCCGCGACAACGATCGGATCCTGTGTACGTCCATCGACGTAGTTTTGCCGCATCGCGGAGAATGCGGCTTCGAGGTGGTGCGCGTACCGCGCCACCTCGAAGAGCGGACTGGTGGCAACATTGGCGACGAGTCGTAATCGCAGCGCGGCGCGAGCCGCTGGATCCCTCGCCAACGCGATGGCTTGCGCTTCGTATTCCGCGAGGTCCCGGCGAACGAAGTCGGACAAGCCGACCGCGTTTAGAAGCGTAACGCCGAGGCGGGCGCTCGGGGTCGAGCCGGCGACCGAAATAAGCGGGACCCCAGCCCACGCCGCATCGACGCTCATAATTCCGCCCCCATGATAATAGGTGTCGAGCGCCAAATCGGCGTGAGCGAGACGGGCGCAATACTATTCGCGCGGAGCCGGTGGCGAGAAGATCAGCCGCGCGGGATCGACCCCATGCTTGGCGGCTTCATGGCTTAGGTTTTTCACCGTGCCCTCGAAAAAGGCGCCCATCCACAGCACGGCGTTAGGTACTGCCGGCAGGATCCGCATCCAGGCGCCAAAAGCGTCTGGCTCGATCTTGCAAGGATGACTAAAATTCGCAAAGACGACCGCGTTGGGCGGAAGTCCCACCGCCTCGCAAAGCAGCGCGGCCCGCGGCGCGATCATAAAACTATGCTGCATGTTGACGCTCGCCTCGCGGTTGTGAGCTGCGAGTTCTGGCGGCATGAAACGGCGCTCCGTCAGCAAATAGTCGACGAAATTGGCGCCCGTGGTGATCGAATAACCCAGTCCGTGGATTTGAACCGGGGCCGGACGAAAGGCGAGGGTCGGCAAGCACGAGCCGATGGTATGCCCCGACACTTCGAGCTAGACGTGGATGCCATCGCCAGCGATCCGCTGCTCCGATCCGCGGGCATCGCCGACCGGAAAGTCGGAGAAATGATCGAAAACAGCTCGGTAGGATCGGCTGAAATCGTCCGTCGACTCGGTCGTGGAGTAGCCGTAGATCTCGAACTTTGCGCGATCTAGGCGTTCGACGACGGGTTTGCGAATCATCGGGAGACTGTGCCAATTGGTCTAGGGCATCAGGAACCCGATCCGCAACCGAGCGCCGCTCCTCGCTAACGACCCGTTGTAAATCGGCGCGACCCCCACGGCCGAATACTCCATATCCGCGGCGGCGACGGATTTCGCGCCGACGTCAATGTCGAGAGTCAGAAGGTTGTTGCGGAACGAACGATACACATCCCACTCGCCGATCGACAGCGCCGCATCGATCGCCAAGAAAAGCGCGAAGCCATTCTTGGAGAACAACAGCGCGAGACGTAAAAACACCTCGTAAGCGTCGTCTACCAGGCGCAAATGGACGTAAAGAGAACCGAGAGCGGACAATGCTTCGATATTGTCGGGTTCGGGTTCGAGTTCGAGCGCGTGTTTCAGCGCCGCGATCTGCTCGTGGCCGTGAGAGACATCGTTATGGACTTGCGGCCATATCCTAAGCGATTTAGGCGACTGCGGGTAGCGCTCGACAAGAAGATTTGCGGTTCGTTGGGCTTCATGCAGGTCGCCTACAAAGTACGAAGCGAGCGCTAAAGCGGACATAAGGTTGGCGTTGTCCAGCGCAACCGCGAGACCGGGCGTCGCCACTTCCTTGGCCTCGCTCGCCTGACCACCGCCGTTCAAGATGGCGACCAGACCGATATAGGCCTCCGCCTGATGCGGCGCCCGTTCGACCAGCTCTCGAAATAGTCTTTCGGCTGACTGATCGTCGCCGTTCTGTAGGTGGATACGAGCCAAATTGTAGCGTGGCTCGAAAACCTTAAGGTCTTGCACGATCGCACGCGCGAAAAGTTCAGCTGCTCGTTAAGGGTCGCCGCCGCGAAGGAAAAACGACGCGAGATTGTTGAGCATCGTCACATTGTTGGCATCGATCACCAGCGCCGTTTCGTATTTCGCAATCGCCTCCGAAAAACGTCCGAGACCTGCGAGCGTCGCGCCGACCGCTCCGAGGACTTCAGGTAGGCCCGGGGACTTCTTGAGCGCCCGCTCTAGGGGTGTCGCTGGTTCACGATTCACCGGCGCAGGCTAGGTGATCGTGGTTAACGATTGTTTGACGGCGTTACATCTGATCGCCGCTTGGAGTTCACCGAGCTCCTGAAAAGGCCGAGAAAAACCTATGCGGGTCCGCTTTGGCGGTGGGCGCCCACGAAGTCGATCAGCAGGATTTCGGCGATGTCATTCCAAACGTAGTTCACCTCTTTGAGGTTCTCGCCCGCGAATTTGATGTCGCGCTCTCCGGCCAGCGTACCGCCGATCGTTTCGTAAAACTTGCGCCATGGGTTTTCGCGCAGAGCCCTGATCACTAAGTGCTCAAACTCGTGTGCCGCCAGATGGCGGGCGGCGTTGGCCACGAGCCCACGCCCAAGGCCCTTGCGCTGCCACGCTGGCAGCAGATAGATCGCCGTAATTTCTCCCGCCTGCGCTATGCCGCTTCGTTCCGGCGCACAGTCGGCGAACCCGACGATACCCTCGGAATTGCTGTCGGCCACAAATGTGGCTCGATTGGCCGGCTGCTTGTTGAGGACATCGGACCACATCGCGGCGTGGCGAACGTCAGACATGCCGTCGAGGTACTCGCCCGGCAAGATGCCGCGATAGGAAGACCGCCAACTCTCGATGTGAACGCGACCGATCGCACCGGCATCGTTGAAGTCGGCGCGACGAACACGAACGAACGTCTCGGGGCTAGTCATCGACCGGCTCGTCTTCGATCGGCGTTACGCCGAACGCTCGGATCGCCACCGCGAGTTCAGCGACTGCGGCGTCAAGACGATTTCGATCGCGCGATCGAAGCACAAGCGAGGCGCCGAACTTACGCGCACGATAGAATGGGTAGCTCCCCATCGCCACGTCGGGATAGAGCTCTTGTAGGTCGGCCAGCGGTTTCGCGAGATCTCCTTCGGCTAGGTAGGCGGAGAGGGTGCGGGATAAGATCGGAGCGCCACCGCTGAGCTGACTCGCGACCCCGTCGAACATCGCCTGCATGATTTTCGGCACACCCGCCATGACGAAAACGTTGCCGATCTGGTACCCCGGCGCGCGCGACACCGGATTGTCGATCAACGTCGCGCCTTCGGGCGTGTGGGCCATACGAAGCCGCGCTTCGTTGAGCGCGCTCGGATCTTTGTAAGCCGATTGCAGAAGCGCGACCGCCTTGGGATTGAGGACATTCTTGACGCCGAACGCCTTTGCGACGCAATCCGACGTGATGTCGTCGTGGGTCGGACCGATGCCGCCGGTCGTGAAGACGTAGTCATACTTCGAGCGCATCTCGTTAACCGCTTGAACGATCGCGGCTTCGTCATCGGCAACCACGCGCGCTTCCAACAGGTCGATGCCGAGATCAACCAATCGTTTCGCAATGTAGTTGAGATTCGTGTCTTGGGTACGGCCGGACAGAATCTCGTTGCCGATGATGAGGACGCACGCTGAAGACATGACAAGTCCGAAAAGACCCGCTATCGGATGACTATCGTCGTTTTAGCACTTCGGGATTGTCGGCGCAGCCCCGTCATGAGGTCTGACATGAACCCACGACAACGACCAAGCCGTCCACTCCATCACTCTTAAAATGCGTTTTCCCGTTTCCTTGGTCCGCGGCTTACTAGTGCGCCGATACAAACGGTTCCTGGCCGATGTCATCCTCGATTCCGGCGACGCGATAACGGCCCATTGCGCTAATCCGGGCTCCATGGCGGGGGTCGCCGCGCCAGGGTCGGAAGTCTGGCTCTCGAAGTCACCCAACCCGGCGCGAAAGCTCGCTTACACTTGGGAATTGATCCGCGTCGGCACCAACCTGGTCGGGATTAATTCCATGCACCCGAACGCGATCGTCGCCGAAGCTCTAACGGCCGGCGCCATCAGCGAAATCACAGGCTACGCCAGGCTTCGGCGCGAGGTGAAGTACGGCAAGAACTCACGTATCGATATCCTGCTCGAGGATGACGAACGGCCGCCGTGCTATGTTGAAATCAAGAGCGTCCACCTCGCGCGCCGGCCGCCGGTCGCCGAGTTTCCCGATGCCAAGACCGTGCGCGGCGCCAAACACCTGGAAGAACTCGCTCAAGTGGTCAAAGCGGGCGGTAGAGCGGTCATGGTCTATGTCGTCCAACGAACGGACTGCGACCGCTTTGCCCTCGCCAGCGACATCGATCCAAATTACGCTAAGGCCTACGCGTCCGCTCGTGAGCACGGCGTCGAGGCCGTCGTCTATGCCTGTCGAGTAACGCCGGACGAGATCGTGGTGGACCGAGCGCTCTCGTTCACCTAAAGAAGCCGCAACCGCTGCATTGCTCAACACGCCATGGCCTATCTCGAAGCTGCATCCGCACCGCCCCGAAATACCGGAGCCATCAAGCTTTATAAACCAGGTGATTTCGCCGGGATGCGGGCGGCTGGTCGGTTGGCGGCGGAAACGCTCGACTTCATCGCGCCCTTCGTCCAGCCGGGGGTTACGACCGACGCGATCGACGCGCTATGCCATAACTTCATCGTCGAACGAAACGCGACCCCGGCGCCGCTGAATTACCGTGGCTTTCCGAAGTCGATTTGCACCTCCGTCAACCACGTCGTCTGCCACGGCATTCCGGGCGATAAGTTGCTTCAATCGGGCGACATCCTGAACATCGACGTCACGACGATCCTCGACGGTTGGTACGGCGACTCGAACCGCATGTATCTGGTCGGCGACGTCGGCGTCAAAGGACGGCGTCTCTGCGACGTCACCTATGACGCGATGATGCGCGGCATCGCCGTGGTTAAGCCCGGTGCCTCGCTCGGCGATATCGGCGAAGCGATCCAAAGCTATGCCGAGAAGCAGCGTTGCTCCGTCGTACGTGACTTTTGCGGCCATGGCATCGGACGCATCTTCCACGACGCGCCGAACGTCCTGCACTATGGCGAAGCCGGTACCGGGGTTGTGCTCAAAGAAGGTATGTTTTTCACGATCGAGCCGATGGTCAACCTCGGCGGTTGGCAGGTGAAGATACTGGCCGACGGTTGGACCGCCGTAACCAAGGACCGGTCGTTGTCGGCTCAATTTGAGCACACGATCGGGGTTACCGCGACCGGCCATGAGATTTTCACCGTGTCGCCGGCCGGCCATACCTGCCCGCCGTATCCGCGCTAGAGCGATCAGCCGCTCGTCAAGCACCAGACCGAACGATGAAAAAATCGACTTCATCGCCACCTCGTGTTGGTCTCATCATGGGGAGCCAGTCCGATTGGGCGACGCTGGAACATGCTTCGCGCACGTTGGACGATCTCGATATCACTCACGAAGTTAAGATCGTTTCAGCGCACCGAACGCCCGACCGACTCGCCGCCTACGCCAAAGCGGCTCGCGACCGCGGTCTCCGGGTCATCATCGCCGGCGCCGGCGGAGCGGCCCACCTCCCGGGCATGACGGCCGCTCACACCCCGCTTCCGGTCTTCGGCGTTCCGATCGAAACAAACGCGCTGGGCGGCCAAGACAGCTTGTTGTCGATCGTCCAGATGCCGGCGGGGATCCCCGTCGGTACGCTCGCAATCGGCAAGCCCGGCGCCATCAATGCCGCCCTCTTGGCAGCCGCCGTTCTAGCGCTCGGCGATCCGGCGATCGCCCGGGCCCTCGATCGCTACCGAGCCGCGCAGACGGCATCGATCGCCGAGTCGCCCGATCGAACGGCAACCGCAGCGGCGGCTCGCCACCGCAAACGATGAACGAGATCGCGCCCGGCGCGACGATCGGAATTCTAGGTGGCGGCCAGCTCGGCCGGATGCTGGCGATCGCAGCGGCCCGACTGGGCTACCGGACCCATGTTTTTTGCCCCGAGGATCGACCGCCGGCGAGCCACGTCGCCTCGATCTTCACCTGTGCACGTTACGATGACCAAGCCGCGCTCGAACGATTCGCCGCCAGCGTCGCGTTCGCGACCTACGAGTTCGAGAACATGCCGGATTGGACTGTTCGATTCCTCGCCGGACGGATCCCGGTACGGCCCGACACGACGAGCCTCGCCACGACGCAGGACCGATTGGTCGAAAAAAAATTCGCTCGAAGCGTCGGCGCCGAAACCGTGGCCTTCGCCCCCATCGATGCGTCAAGCGATCACGCCGTCGCGCCGACCATCACGGGGATGCCCGCTATTCTCAAGACGGTACGGTTTGGCTACGACGGAAAGGGCCAGCGCCGCATCGAGTCGGCCACCGAGTTGGCGGCTGCTTGGCGCGAGATGGGCGCGGCACCGAGTATCCTCGAGGCGATCGCACCGTTTGAGCGCGAGATTTCGGTGGTCGCCGCGCGTGGCATCGACGGCACCTTCGTCGCGTTCGATATCCCCGAGAACGTCCACGCGAACGGAATTCTTCGCTCAAGCAGCGTTCCGGCGCGGATCGACGGGCGGACCCGCGACACGGCAATCTCGATCGCACGCGCCATCGCCGATGGGCTGGGCCACGTCGGCGTCCTCGCGGTCGAGTTCTTCGTCCTGGCCGGCGGACGGCTCTTGGTCAACGAGATCGCGCCGCGCGTCCACAATTCCGGACATTGGACGATCGATGCTTGCGCGACCGATCAATTCGAGCAGCATGTCCGCGCGATCTGCGGTCTTCCGCTCGGTTCTCCCGCACGTCATAGCGATGTAGTCATGAACAATCTCCTCGGCGATGAGTGGCTGCGCTGGCCCGAACTTCTGCGCGACCCGGCGATCAAGCTTCACCTCTACGGCAAGGATGAGAGCCGACCGGGCCGAAAAATGGGCCACTACACGACATTGAGCGTCCGCCGCCCCGGCGCCTGAGGCTCAGCTCCGAGCCAGCACCCGGGACAGCAATCCCCAGGCGATCCTCTCTCGGCCCGCAACGTTGTCTTCGTCGAGCGAATATCCATAGCGCCTGTTTCCGAGCTCTGGCGCGTTGAAAACAGGACACGACACGTCAGTGCGCGAATTTCTTCGCGCCTACGACGCAGGCCACCTCGCCGACCGTCACGACGAGCATCAGCGAAGCGACTTGCTCGTGAAGTAGCGTGGCGGCAAGTGCAATGCCCAGGCGGATTTTGGCGAAGCCACGCTGGTGATCGGCGGGGTCGAGCGGAAGGCCCACTTCTTTGCCCTGGACCTGCCGCACAGCGATGCGATTTACCTACGGGCCTACCCGGCGGCGACGGCCGAGGCGTGAATGGACGGCGGCTTCATGCACTTCAATGTCGCGCAGTCGGCAAATCAGCAGATCTTCACGACGCTTCAGGCTGCGATGGGGAAGCTGACCGGCGCAGGCCGGAGCGAACCGCCAGGCCGGGCCCTAATTGTTTCCTAAACCTTGGTGAGGTGCC
>SHVV01000084.1 GCA_009694095.1 Alphaproteobacteria bacterium
CGGCCGATTTTGAGCGCCTTCATCATAAAGCGGAAACCGTTGGGCGGCGGAGCGACCTCGACCGCCCATGCATCGAGCAGATTGACTTCGCCGGTGGCGATTCCGCAGGTGCCGAGCTTCTGTTTGAGGCGACGGACGCGAAGTGCGTTGGGTGATCCGTCCTCGAGGCGAAATGGCACGAGATTGAGACCGAGGCCATGCGAGCCGGCAAGCGCGCCTGGTGGACGTGCCGTCGCGAGGGCGAGGCCGCCGTCGACATTGCTCACGAACCATTTCAGACCGGACAGGACCGTGTGGGCCCCGACAGCGCGGGCGATCGTCGTCGAGGCGCCGACATCACTTCCGCCGTGCAGATGGGTCGCCCAAGTGCCACCCGTGAGCGCCTTGTCGTCGCGACGAATGAGATCCGGCAAATAGCGCGATTTAACGGCGGCTGGGCCACGGCGATCGAGGACGAAGGCGATGAGATAGGGCGCCGGATCGGGTCCGTAGTTGAGACCGACCACGCCACGCCGGTAGGCCTCGGTCGCCACCGCCTGCCAGGCCGGGTTATAGCGCACCTGGTTCACGGTCGTTCCGGCGCGATCGTAAGTATCAAGCACGGGTCGGGCGAACCGGTCGGTATACTCGGCTTCACGGTCGACATCGTCGCCGACCCAAGCGCCGAATTCCGCGAGGGTGGGGGACCATCGCCTCGCTGCGCCCGGATCGAGGCTTTCGAGGACGGCCACGAGTTTGCTGTCGAGCGAGTAGAAGTTCTGCCCGCTAACGTCGCGCCCATGGCGCATGGAATTTCCAATTGTCCCGCGTCGTCCGAGCTTAGAACTTGGTGTGCGCGTGGTGCCCGGTCAAAAGCGCTTGCTGGCACGCCGGAACGACAATACAATTTTTCAAACGCTCTTTTCTGGCTGGTCGCTTCATGGCTGAAGAGACTATCGACCGATATCATGAATTTTGGCCCTCCTATCTGCGGGAGCGCCGCAAGCCGACGACGCGGGTGCTTCACTACCTGGGCATGACGCTCGCGATCGCCTTTCTGGTCACGCTCCACGTTACCGGGGAGGCGTGGTATCTGCTGGTGGCGATCGCAAGCGGATATTTCTTTGCCATGGTCACGCATTTTTTCGTCGAGCGTAACAAACCGGCAACATTCCGTTATCTATCCTGGTCGATCGCCAGCGATTTTAGCATGTATTTCCTCGGGATTTCGGGCCGTCTTTGAACCGATTTGGACCCGGGGGGAGGTGGCTTGACGGCCCGGTTTACCCAACAAGCGCCTGGAACCAGGGTCTTTTCGGCGCTATACCGCGCTCAGAGAAGCTTCACGGCCGTGCGCCATGGAGAATAGACGGAACGTGCGTCGGTGGAGGGGAATCGAGCGTGTCAACGTTGACGAGTTGGGTGCGCGGACTGACCAGCGCGGCCTTTTTCCTGTGCGCTGTGGCGGCCGGCGGGCAATTCGCCTTGGCGCAAGGAGTCAATCCGGGTGCCGATGAAGCGCTCAAGCGACAATACGACGACGCGTTCCGTTCGGTATTCTCCGACCCTGGCAACCTCGACAAATCGTTCCGCTACGCCGAAATCGCGATTCAGGTTGGCAACTATGAGGCCGCGATCAGTGCGCTGGAGCGGATGCTGATCGTGGAACCGGACCTACCTCGCGTGCGACTTGAGTTGGGTGTTCTCTATTTCCGCCTAGCCTCGCACGAACTGGCGAAAACCTACCTTGAAGGGGCGTTGGCGACGCCGAACGTGCCCGAAGATGTGCGCCAGCGCGTGGACGTGTTCCTCGAAGAAATCAAACTCCGGCAATCGAGCCATCAGTGGAGCGGGTCGGTTTTCGGTGGCTTGAAATGGCAGTCGAACGCCAATTCAGCCCCTGGGCGCGTCGCAGTATTTGCCAACGGCGTTGAGGCTAACGTCGGCACGGAGTCCACGGCGACCGACGACTCGAATGCCTTCATTTCGGGCTCGGTGCGCCATGTGTTCGACATGCAGACCCAGCTCGGCGACACGTGGGAATCGAACGGGACAGCCTACATTTCGGAGCAGCATCGGATGGGGGATCTTGATCTCGTGTTTCTTCGCGTCGATAGCGGTCCGCGCCAGCGTTTCGCGCCCGGCGTGTTCGAGGACATGACTTTCCGACCGTACTTGATCGGCAATATTGCGCGCCTCGATGGTGTTCGGTATACCCAAGCGGGTGGCTTCGGGGGTAATATCACCAACCAGTTCAACACGCGCTGGTTCGTCGAGTTGACCGGCGAATTCATCGAGCGCGAATTTTCGAACGGCGCCGGCGGAAGCCGGACAATCTCGCAGCAGAGTGGCTCACAGTCGGACGTGCGCCTTTCGACGCGCTTCGCGGTAACCGAAAGCATCCTCCTCAGCGCCACCGGCGGCGTTACTGGCGAGTCGGCGGATAAGTTCAATTTTCGCTCGAACTACACGCGCTTCCTCGATATCGGGGTGAACAAGAGTTACGGTGCCCCCGACTTCGTCCAGGTCATGCTGCAGGAGATCAGCAAGGAAACCAGCGGCGAGCTCAAACTCAGCAGCGAACCGTGGTCAACATCGATCACTCTCCACCGCGGCTTGACCGAATACGACTCGCCCGATCCGTCGGTCTCGTCGACGGTCGTCCGGACCGAGAACGAATGGCGCGTCAACCTGGTTCAAGCTGTTCCGATTGACGCTGACTGGACGGTGATCGGTACGCTGCAGCGGTCAGTCGTTTCCAGCAATCTGCTCAACTTCGACCGCAACAACAATTCCGTCACGCTCGGCGTTTCTCGCCGGTTCTAAAAAACCGGACTACGCGTGCGACGCTCCATAATAGAGCGTCACGGTGTGCTTCGCCTCGGCGAAGAAAAGCCAGCGCTCGCTCATGAGACCGCTAAGGGCGGCCGCGAACGCAGCGGCGGATAGTGCCGCGGCGGTACCGCCGGTGGCGATCCCAGCTGCAACGGTAAATATGGCTGGCACCGCGAAGCCGCCGGCCAGCACGACGGCGCGAAGCCGCCGAGCATGCTTTCGCGCGACCCGATAGCCCATCTCCGACAACAGAAAATTGGCCGATGTGTGCGGCGGGTCGAGAAGCCGGACCTGCCCGAAGCCACCAAGCCCGGTCGCGCTCTCGGCAGTGCTGATGGCTGCACCGCCATCGATGCTCCGCCAGTAAAAGAACTTGACGGCAGCGGCGGCGGCAATCGAGGCCAAGCATAGACCGCTCAACCCGGGCACGTCGTGGCGCCACACCGCGACGAGGCACCGATACCCAAGCGCACCGCTCATCAGCGAAAGCGCGAGGTAGCCGGGTGTGACCCACGGATTGTGCCACTGCCGGATCGCCCGGAGCGTAGCGTAGATCTTCGATGTAGCAAGAACGGTCGCCGCAGCGACAGCGCCGGCAATGATTGCTGCGACGTGGCTAGCATGTCCGACCGCCGCGACCTCCAGGGTTGCTGCGAGTGCGAGCGCCACCGGTATGCCGCCAAGCGCCAAAACGGCCTCGCGCGACAGCCATGACGAGCGCCACTGCGAGAGCGCGCGCCAGGCCCGTTCCGGATGTCCGAGGTGAAAAAACGACGCGCCGCCGCCGATGCCGGCGGCCGTCAACGCGCAAACAATGGCCGCACGGCCGAGCCATGGTTCGTCCGGCGTCAGGCCGAGAACGACCCCGAGCGCGAAGACGAAAAGAAGCCCATAGCCGGCGCCTGACACCACGGTAAAAAAGATGACGGAGTAGGCAGGATGCATGGGTGACCGGAATTGGAGCCTCTTTTTACCCGGGTTGCGTGCCGGCCGGGAGAAAATTCGCCGCTATGTCAGCGGCGCCTTCTTGCGAGGGTGCGAGGCTGCAGCCGACAGCCGAATTGTCACCGCCTGACTGGCGGCCTAGACTAGCCAAAATTCATCTGTTGCCGGCGCCCGATGTTGATGGGGCCGAGTCGGTCCGATGCAAATTTATCTGCCCGTCGCGGAAATTTCGGTCAACGTTCTCATACTGCTCGGATTAGGCGGCCTCGTCGGGTTTCTCTCGGGCATGTTTGGCGTCGGTGGCGGATTCTTGATGACGCCGCTCATGATCTTCATCGGCGTGCCTGCCGCCATTGCGGTCGGCACCGGCACCAATCAAGTGGCCGCGGCATCGGTGTCCGGCGTTCTCGCGCATTGGCGTCGCGGCAATGTCGACGTCCGCATGGGGGCGGTCATGCTGGCGGGCGGCGTCGCCGGTTCGGGAATCGGAGTCTGGGTATTCCGGCTGCTGAGCGACGTCGGCCAAATTGATCTGGTGATCTCGCTCGCCTACGTATTGCTCCTCGGTACCGTTGGTGGGCTCACGGTGGCCGAGAGTTTTCGCGCCATCGCCCGCAGCCGCCGCTCTCCGACGAAACGGCGACTCCACACCCACTTTTGGGTGCACGGATGGCCGCTGAAAATGCGGTTTCCTAAATCGAAGCTCTACATCAGCGCGCTGCCACCGGTCAGCATCGGGTTTTTCGCCGGCATTCTGGCGGCGATCATGGGGGTCGGCGGTGGCTTCCTGCTGATTCCGGCGATGATCTACCTGCTCGGCATGCCGACCGCTGTCGCGGTCGGCACCTCGTTGTTTCATATCATTTTCGTCACCGCTGCCGCGACGTTCCTGCACGCTGTCACCAACCAGACCGTCGACGTCGTTTTGGCGCTGGTTGTTCTCATCGGTGCCGTGATCGGCGCACAAATTGGCACTCGGGTCGGCTCCCAGCTCAGGGGCGAACAACTTCGCGCCTTATTGGGGCTCATGGTATTGGCAGTCGGATTCAAGGTCGGCTATGACCTCGTCGTCGAACCATCGGACATGTTCTCGGTGGTTCCGCTGGCCGGCGAATGAGGCTGGCCGTAAATGCGGCGCGTTGGATCGACTGGCTAGTCGCGGCTGCCCTTATTCTTAGCATCGACATGGCGTCGGCCCGAGCCGAAGAGCTTATGGGCGATGTATCGGCGCGATTGATCGAGATCAGGTCGAACTATACAGGCGCCAGCATCGTTCTCTTTGGCACGCGCCTCGGCGCCGGGGACGTCGTCGTCGTGATCCGCGGTCCGACCCAGCCTGAAGTAGTCCGACAAAAAAGTCGGGTCGGGGGGATCTGGATCAACAACGAGTCGGTCATCTTCGATGATGTACCGGGGTTCTTCGCTGTCGCCGCAAGTCGTCCGCTCCGCGAAATCGCGCCGGAGCGACTTTGGGCATCGCTCCAGGTCGGCGCCGAACATCTTAAGCTTACGCCACGCGGCGACATCAAGCCGGCCGTCGCCCAACTCTTTCGCGACGCGTTGCTGCGCAGCAAGAATGACCTCGGTCTCTACGGACGCGATCGGGGTATCATCGAATTCAACGGTCACAGCCTGTTCCGCACCGACCTTGTGCTGCCAGCATATGCGCCCGACGGTGGTTATTACGTGACGTTCTACCTCGTCAACAAAGGCGCGGTTGTGGAAACGCATAACACGTTCTTCTTCATCAACAAGGCCGGCTTCGAGCGCGATGTGTTCGACTTCGCGCACCAGCATCCAGCGCTTTATGGCATCGCTGCGATCGTCATCGCAGTGCTCGGCGGAGGTCTGGCGGCGGCCTTGTTCCGGCGCTAGGTGTTCGGCGGCGGTCGCTTGCGGATGCGGAAAACGAATGAACCGCCGCGCTCGGTCGCTTCGAGCAACTCGTGACCGCTGCTCTCGCAAAACGCACGAAAATCGCGTGGCGCTGCCGGATCGGTCGCCTCGATTTCAAGCATGTCGTCGAGTTCGAGCGCGGCCAGAGCTTTGCGCGCCTTGAGCACGGGAAGCGGACAGGAGAGCCCTTTGGCATCGAGGACGGGCATGAGTCGCGTGATCGGTCCGGTTGATGGAGTGAGGACACTAGTCTAGAGCGGTACCAAGGCACGACAAAGTGATTCGCGTCGCCCGGCCGGTCGGCTAAGCCTGGAGGGCGATTGGAAAGATGCGGGATGACTTCAGCGGCGGAAATAACTTACGGCATGGCGGCGCTGGCCGGCGTATTCAGTTTTCTATCGCCATGCGTATTGCCGATCGTGCCGGCCTACCTCTCGTTCGTCGCCGGGCAGTCGCTCGAACGCATCGCCTATGACGGTGAATCGAACCCCGCAGTCGAACGGCGGGTGCTTGGGTCGGCGTTCGCGTTCGTGCTGGGGTTTGCGACCGTTTTCGTCATCCTCGGCGCGTCGGCGTCGGCGCTGAACGCTCTCATCCTCGGCCATGTCGACATCATCAGCAAGGTCGCCGGCGTCGTGATCGTCGTTCTTGGCATTCATTACACCGGTCTGATCCGGATCCCGTTCCTCGATCGAGAGGCGCGTTTCCAACCGAATGCCTCGGCCGGACTGTTCGGCGCCTTCGGCATTGGTCTTGCGTTCGCGTTCGGCTGGACTCCCTGCATCGGACCGATCTTGGCCGCAATTCTGACCGTTGCGGCAGCGTCCGATTCGCTTGGATATGGGGTGACCCTGCTTGCCACCTACGCGCTTGGATTGGGCGTTCCGTTCATCGCCGCGGCGGCGGCGTTGCGGCCGTTCACGCGCTTTCTCAAGAAATTTCGCCGCTATGTCCGAGCCGTCGAGGTCACCGGCGGTATCTTTCTCGTCGCGACCGGCGCCACGATCATTACCGGCGATTTAACGCGCCTTGCGTTTTTGTTGATCGAAGTCTTTCCATGGCTCGCGACGATCGGCTGACCGTGGGTCGCCTAACAGCGCAGAAAACCGACATCGTCACCCCAAGTACTTGGTGATGTCGACGTCGTCGATCTGCTCTGGTTTGAGGAACATCTCGGCGTACTTTTTATAGACGCCGGAGGTGAGAAAGAGATCTAACAGCTCCGGATCGACGTGCGCCGTCTTTTTCATGTTGAACATGATGCGGATCGTTTCGGAGAGAGTCTTGGCCTTTTTATAGGGTCGATCGGCCGCCGTGAGCGCTTCATAGATATCGGCCATGGCCATGGCCCGAGCCGGTAGCGATATCTGATCGCGGGTGAGGCCTTTGGGATAGCCGGTACCGCCCATCTTTTCTTGGTGGCCGCCGGCGATCTCGGGTACGCGCCGAAAATTGCGCGGGAAAGGCAACTGCTCCAGCATCTTGATCGTCACCGCCATGGGATTGTTGATGATGGTGCGCTCTTCTTTCGTCAACGTGCCGGCGCGGATCACGAGGTTGTAGCCCTCGTTCTCGGACAGCAACGGCGACCCCTTGCCAGCGACGATCCGCTTGATTCGTTCGATGTCGGCGTCAGCCATCGCTTCGCCGCCGACGTTGGCTTTTTCGAGAAACTTCCAATCGTCGGCGAGCGCCGCGAGCTCGGCGTCGTGCGCCGCCTTTAGCTGTGCGGCATCTTGATTGTGGGCGGCGAGCTTCTTGAGATAGACGATCTCCGCGTCTCGTCTGAGCATCTCGAACCGCATCCGCGCGATTTCGATGCGGTCGAAAATAGTTTCAATCTTGGTCGATTTGTCCGTCACGTATTTGGGCGTCGTCACCTTGCCGCAGTCGTGCATCCAGCCGGGGATGGGGACTTCGTAACGATCGTCGGCGCTGAGGTTGAAGTCAGTGAATGCCGGATCATCCGATTCGCACGCAGCTTCGACCGGGAGCTCGGTGAGGACCGGCACGCGTTGGCAGTGGCCGCCTGTATAAGGCGACTTTTCGTCGATCGCCGAAGCGATCAGCTTAATGAACGATTCAAGGAGTTCGCGTTGTCCGGCGAGCAGCTGTTGGTTGTCGAGCGCGACGGCGGCCTGCGAGGCGGGCGCTTCGATGATCGGTTGCACCTCGTCGCTGAAGGAGATCACCTCTCCGGCGCTATCCTTGGCATTGATCAGTTGCAGGACGCCGATCACATAGTCTTCGGAGTTGGTGAGCGGAATGGTGCGAAATGACTTCGAGCGGTACCCTGTGTTGAGGTCGAACGCCTTCGTCCCGGAAAAGTCGAATCGTTGCGCGTCATAAGCGTTGGCCGTTTCGTTCTTGAGAGCAACGTACGTTGCGACGTTGTGTTCGTTGGGCTCATTCGTTTTTTCTTCGTAAAGCCAGAGCGGCGGAAACGGGATGATCTGGCCGCTAGTGCCGCTAACGTGACGTTGAGCGATTCATTGCGCATGATCGCGAACGCGAGTCGATTGTCGCCTTCGCGGATATAAAGCGTACCGCCGTCGGCGTTCGAGAGCGACTGCGCTTGAGTGAGAATCATCTCCATCAGCCGGTTGTGGTCACGCTCGGCGGTCAGCGTGATGCCGAGATCGATCAGGCGCTTCAGTCGCCCAGCGTCGGATGTAGCGGGCGCCTTCTAGCGATGGACCGGGGCCATGAACTTGGGAATCCGTTGCCGCTTCTTGCTGAGGGGAGGGGCGGGGCAAAAATAACCCGGACCGCTCAACTTTAACCCTCCCCCCCTTCCGAAACCATACTCTAGCAACACACCATGGCGCCGACCACTAAGGGAGGAAACCGCCGGAATGCCTGCGTTTCCTAAAGGCTCGGCTCACTCACCGCGGATTGTAAAGCGATAGAACCCCATCCTGGATTTCGAACTCGCCGCCGGGATAGGCGAAGCGACTCTCCGGTTTTAGATCGACGTTAATCTCCCATCCGTGGTCGCGGAACATGAAGCGAATCTCGTCGTGAAGTTGCCCGCCATGTGCTCCAAGGTGAAGCCATCGGACCTTGCGATCGATCATCCGCATTGCCGGCGGCAAGGCCAAGGCCTCCGATGATTGGATATCGATTTCGAGATAGTCGACGATATCGAGAGTCCCGATGACGTCGGCGATCGTTATAGTGCTGGAAAACGCAAGATCGCCCCGAACGCCGGTACCGGTCATCGGCACGGAGAGCGTCATCGTGCCGTCGAGGACGAGCGACAGCGCCGCTTTCTTCTCGAGGCCCGCTTGAGCGATGCGGTGGGCGAGTTGCAGACGTTGCGCTTGGCTTTGAAACGCGACGTTGGCGCCCGTCCGTTCCGGCGACATGGTGAACAAGACCGGCCGGTTGTCCTCGGCGACGACGGCGTTGATGATCGCGTGGTCGAGAGGATCAAAGCCGTTGTCGGTAAAGTGATTGTTGATCATCCTGCACATAGACGGGACACTTTCGACCGCGACCAGCTTGCATGGCAGGCCCGGCCGAACCCGCTTGAGAACGGCGGCGGCGTTGACGAGCGGCCCGCCGTAATGAGCGCCGAGTGAGACAGCGGTATAGCGTTTCTTCTCCGCCAGGACCGATTACAGGGTCGAGTAGAACTCGAAAAACCCCTCGCCCCAGCGGAGGCGCGGGCGCTCGGGCTCGAACATCCGGCTCGGTGCGTCGGCGGCGATCCCGACCCCGGGCGGCAATAGGATGCCGAGGAAATTTCGCGTCCGACCGACCGGCGCCATGCCGCGCCACGGTTCAAATTCGTCGAATAGACTATCTGCGCGCGCGAGCGTGCGCCGGTCGAGCGCGGTAACTTCCGAGACGTCGGGATCGGACATGGGCAACTCCGAGCGGCGAAGCTGTTACCCTGTCGAACCATGGTTAACGTTCGATTAAACGCCGGCCGATTGCGGTAAGATCTCCGGCCGCCCGGCGCGGCAACATGGAGTGATCCAAATGAAACTCGGGCTACACGTCGTCAATTTCACCTGGCCAGGCGGTGCGCGCGCGATCGGGGCGACGCTCGGTGGTATCGCCGAGGCAGCTGAGGAATCCGGCTTCGCGAAATTGTCGGTGATGGATCATTACTTTCAGATGGAGATGATCGGCGATCCGACAACCCTCGACATGCTCGAGGGTTATACGGCGCTCGGCTTCATCGCCGCCAAGACCAAGAGCTTGCGGCTCGGGCTCCTCGTCGGCGGCGTCACCTATCGCCAACCCGGTGTCTTGGCGAAAATCGTAACGACGCTCGATGTTCTGTCTGGCGGCCGGGCCGAACTCGGCATCGGCGCTGCTTGGTATGAGCGCGAACACAAGGGACTTGGAGTGCCGTTTCCACCCTTGAAAGAGCGGTTCGAGCGGCTCGAGGAGACGATCAAGATCTGCCTGCAAATGTGGAGCGACGACAACGGTCCTTTCGTCGGCAAACACTACCAGCTCGCCGAGACCTTGAGCCTGCCGCAGACCCTGCAACGCCCGCACCCACCGATCATGATCGGCGGCGGCGGCGAAAAGAAGACGCTGAAGCTCGTCGCCCGCTATGCCGATGCCTGCAATTTGTTCTCGCGCGAGGGGCCGGCATTCGTCGCGCATAAACTTGACGTACTCAAGCGTCACTGCGATGACGAAAAGCGCGATTACGATAAAATCGAGAAAACCATGATATACGCGGCGCCACGGCTGCCGTTGGGCGCCGCGGCGGACGCGTTCGTCAAGGATCTCGACCAATATGCGAAGCTCGCTATTCGAACGGTGATCTTGGTGCCGTTCGGCGATCGTCCGATCGAGGATGTGCGCGCGTTTGAGCCGACCGCAAAACGCGTCGCGGCGATCGGGGTGGGATAGAGCGGATCCGCTTCGCTCCGGTTGGGGCTGCATCGGTCCCAATGATCTGTTGTGATGCGGCGCCGGGGCGAATGATCGTTGGTCGTGCGCCTCGTCCGACAGACGGGATCGACTGGCGACGAAACTACCGAGGATTTATGCCTGCCAAACCCATCCGCGCACTGGTCTATGGCTTGATCCTTTTGTTGGTTGGGATGGTCGGGGGACCGATCGTGGTCAAGATCGAGGCGTTGCAATTCGGCGCGATCGAGTATGTATTGAAGAATCTCGCCATCAGCCTGCCGATTATTGCTTTTTGGCTCGTGCTGACGCCGTCGCGGACGCGGCGGTACTCTGCCGCCGCCGCCGGTGGCGATCTCGAGCGCGAAGGTTATCTGCTTGGCTAAGTCTTCGTCAGCGTGGCCAGCGT
>SHVV01000085.1 GCA_009694095.1 Alphaproteobacteria bacterium
CCTGCTTTAAAACGGACTCCGTCGCACTGTCGCCCAGCAAAAATCGGATTCTCGGATGCGTAGTCGCCGTAGGATCGAGTGCATTCTGCGTCACGTAGATGCTGGTGACGCCGCCCTCGCACTCTCCGGCCGCGAGCAAGTCCGCGAAATACAGCGCAGACCCGCCGTGGTTGTCGACGTAGGAGTATCGATTGAGCCCTGGCCGTCGGACCAGCTCTGCATCACCGGATCGGCCGAGGCAAAGCGGGTGATCAGCGGGTCGTATACCCGGCCGTTCATGTGGATAAGGCCGGCCCCTTGCAAGTGCTCGTGGCCGGTGTAGCCGCGGTCGTTGGCAGCGGCGGCTTCGATCGATTCGCTCGGGTCGTCGGTGCCGTTGACGAAGCAACGATTGCCCCAACAGGGCGCCCCGCGAGATCGCGATAGGGTCTTGCCACGCGCCCGTCCTTCGCTGAGAGTTCCCCCGATGGTGTCCGCGTCCCGTTCCGGTTCGGCCAAGGTCCTCGCGGTCCTCGGGCCGACCAATACCGGCAAGACCCACCTCGCGGTCGAGCGCATGCTAGGCCACCGCGACGGCGTGATCGGCCTACCGCTCCGCCTGCTGGCGCGCGAGATCTACGACCGCATCGCCGCCGCGCGAGGTGCGAACGCGGTCGCGCTCGTCACCGGCGAGGAGAAGATCGTCCCCGCCCACGCGCGCTATTTTGTCTGCACGGTCGAGGCGATGCCGTTGGACCGGGAATTCGCGTTCCTGGCGGTCGATGAAATCCAACTCGCGGCCGACCCTGACCGCGGCCACGTGTTCACCGATCGGCTGCTGCATGCACGCGGCTCCGAGGAGACCATGTTCCTCGGCGCCGAGACGGTGCGGGGCTTGATCCGCAAGTTGGTGCCGGCGGCCGAGTTCATCGCCCGGCCGCGCTTTTCCGCGCTCACCTACGCTGGCCCGAAGAAGCTCTCGCGTCTGCCGCCACGCTCGGCGATCGTCGCGTTCTCGGCGGTCGAGGTCTACGGCATCGCTGATCTTATCCGCCGCCAACGCGGCGGCGCCGCCGTCGTCTTGGGCGCGCTCTCGCCCCGCACCCGCAACGCTCAAGTCGCGCTCTTCGAAGACGGCGAGGTCGACTACATGGTCGCGACCGATGCCATCGGCATGGGGCTCAATCTGAACGTCAACCACGTCGCGTTCGCCAGCGTGAAGAAGTTCGACGGCTCCCACTATCGCCCGCTCGCGCCTTCGGAACTGGCGCAGATCGCCGGACGCGCCGGTCGGCACATGAACGCCGGCACGTTCGGAACAACGGGCGAGGCCGGCGCGCTCGATCCGGAAACGATCGAAGCTGTCGAGGCCCATCGTTTCGATCCGCTCGCCTCGCTCTACTGGCGCAACACCGGGCTCGAATTCCGATCGGTCGGCACGTTGATCAAATGCCTCGAAGCGCGCCCGGTTCGACGCGAACTCGTCCGCGCGCCAACCGCCGAGGACGAGCGAAGTCTACGCGCCATCGTCGAGCTCCCTGATATCGCCGCCCTTGCGGTCACGCCCGGCGCGATCCGCATGCTGTGGGACGTCTGCCAGGTCCCCGACTACCGCAAGACTCTCGCCGATGCGCACGTGCCGCTGCTGGCGCAGATTTACCGCCACCTGATGGCGCCGGCGAGGCGCATCCCGACCGATTGGCTCAGCGGTCATATCGACCGCCTTGACCGCATCGATGGTGATATCGACACGCTGGCGACCCGGATCGCGCACATCCGCACCTGGACCTATGTGGCGCATCGCCTCGATTGGCTCGACGATCCGGCGTTCTGGCAGGAGCGCGCCCGCGCCATCGAGGACCGGCTCTCGGACGCGCTGCACGAACGACTCACCCAGCGTTTCGTCGATCGCCGCGCCGGCGCGATCAGTCGCAAGCTCAAGAGCGCCGGTGAAGTCATTGCCGCGGTCGCCGCCGACGGCGAAGTCCTCGTCGAAGGCCATACCGTCGGGCGGCTCGAAGGACTGCGCTTCATCGCCGACGAAGCGGCCGCCGGCGAGGACGGGCGCGTGTTTCGCGCCGCCGCCCTGAAGGCACTGCCCGGTCCGACGGCCGAACGCGCGCTGGCGCTGGTTGCCGATGCCGACGAAGCCTTCGCGCTCAACGCTCGTGCCCAGATCGAGTGGCGAGGCGCCGCGGTCGCGCGCCTCGCGGCAGGGGCCGATCCGCTAACGCCGCGCGTACTCCTGCTCCCGAACGATTTCCTTTCGGCCGAGGTGCGCGCGCAGGCGGCCGCCCGGACCGAGCGCTGGCTCCGCACCCACGTCGCACGCGAGTTGGCGCCGCTCGTGGTCCTGGTCGGGGCCGAAGGGCTATACGGTGTCGCGCGCGGGATCGCTTACGAAGTCGCGCGTAGCGCCGGTCTTGCCCCGCGCCTCGCGGTCGACGCGCTGCTCGCCTCGCTACCGCGCGCCGATCGAGCGGCGCTCAAACGCTTGGGCATCACCATCGGGCGACTCGCGGTCTACGTGCCGGCGCTCCTCAAACCGCGCCGACGAGCACTCCTGAGTCTGTTGGACGCGGTCCATCGCGAGCGCGATACGGCGGCCTGGAGCGGCGAAAGCGCGGCCTCGTTCGCGGCGTCGGATGCGCGTCTGGGCGAACCCCCGGGGTTCATTCGCTTGGGCGCCCGCTGGGTACGGATCGACCTGGCCGAACGACTCGTCGGCGAACTCAACCGGCTGGTCACCGGCGGCGGCGCGCCCAAGCTCCACGAACTGATGGCGTTGGTAGGCTGCCCGCGGGCAGAGTTCGAACCGGTCGTGAAAGCTCTCGGATTTCGCGCCGTCGCTCACGAGGGCGCGACCGTGATCCGGCGGCGGCGTCGGGCATCGCGTGCGCCAGCGACGCGCGCCGGGAACCGCGAGTCGCCTTTTGCCGTACTGGCCAGACTAGGGCGCACCAAACCTCGCCGGCCGGCATGAGCCGGACGGCGGCGCTTCCGGTGCACGCGCTGACGGCCCCGGTTGGCCTATGAATGCTGCTGCGAGCGGACCATGACCCGCGCGGTCCAAGCGCCGGCGGCGACCTCGCTCCGCCTCGACAAATGGCTTTGGTACGCGCGCTTTTTTAAGAGCCGCTCGCGGGCGACCGCTGCTTGCGGAGCGGGCCGCATTCGGGTCAATCGGGTGCTGGTCGACAAGGCCCATCACGCAGTCCGCCCAGGCGACGTGCTCACCTTTCCGCACGACGATCTGGTGCGCGTCGTGCGAGTGCGGGCGCTAGCGTCGCGGCGCGGTCCGGCAGCCGAAGCGCGCGCTCTTTACGAAGAGCTATAGCTGGGTTGCATTGCGCACCGAGCTAGTTTAATGCGGGCGATCGGAACGCCCCGCGGAGAGTGCGATGACCTACGTCGTGAACGAGAACTGCATTCGTTGCAAGTACATGGATTGTGTCGAGGTATGCCCCGTCGATTGTTTTTACGAGGGGGAAAATATGCTGGTGATCCACCCCGACGAATGCATCGATTGCGGGGTCTGTGAACCCGAGTGCCCGGTGGAAGCGATCGTTCCCGATACCGCCGGCAGCATTGACAAATGGCTGGAACTCAACCGCACCTACGCCGAGCAATGGCCCAATATCACGCGCAAGGGTACGGCTCCCGCCGACGCCGATCAGTTCGCCAAGGAGCCGGATAAATTCGCCAAGTATTTCAACAACAACCCGGGCAAGCGTTGAACAACACGCCCCCGCGCTTGGGGTTAGCCCTTATTCCCATAGTAAATCCACGTATTTTGTGCTAAGGTACTATTGGTCGACTAGGAACCCTAGCAGAGAATTTCAACTGGCGATAGGTGGCCCAAGGGCCGCCCGAAAGAAATCGAACGAGTTAGTTCAAATGCGGGGTTTAGCCCCAATTTGAAGTTATTGCGTCGGAATACGACGCGAGTCGACCCCTCTAGCCAGGTTTGTGCGTAGCAAACGAGCGGATTGAACATGGCCACCAAGAAAAAAACGCCTGCCAAGACGACTAAGCCCCAGAAGAATAAAAAAAAAGCACCCGTGAAGAAGATCGCGGCCAGACGGAATCCGGTACCGGCAATAAAAATCGAAGCCAAAAAACCCGAGGCCAAGAAGATCGAGGTGAAGAAACCGGAAAAACGCGACCGTGGTAGCTTCGCGGCAGCCGACTACGTCGTCTATCCGACTCATGGTGTCGGCCAGATCACTGGCCTCGAAGAGGCTGAGGTCGCCGGACAGAAGCTCAAGTTTTTCGTGATCGCGTTCGAGAAGGACAAAATGACGCTTCGAGTGCCGGTCGGAAAAGCCCAGACTAGCGGCATGCGCAAGCTGGCGACCAAGGACGAGATGAATATCGCGCTCACGACACTCAAGGGTCGCGCTCGCATCAAACGCACGATGTGGTCGCGACGTGCCCAGGAATATGAAGCCAAGATCAATTCGGGCAGCCCAATCTCGATTGCCGAAGTCATCCGCGATCTGCACCGCAGCGCCGGAAAGCCCGATCAATCGTATAGCGAGCGACAGCTTTACGAGGCGGCACTCGATCGACTCGCCCGCGAACTGGCGGCCGTCGAGCGCATCGATCAAGTCCAGGCGACGACGAAGCTCGAACAAATGCTGCGCGCTGCCTAACGTCGCAACGCTTGTCGCATAGAGCCTGGCCCACCGATTGGGCGTTTCGCGGAAGTAACGCTTACCCTCGATGATGCCTGCGGCGGACGAACGTTTCGCGGTCCTAACTCGCGCCAATCGGATCTGGGCGGTCGCATCGATCCACGCCGAGGCCGGGCGCCTGCGGGCGCTACATGCAACGTTGGAAACGAAGTTCGAACCGGGCGACCGCTTGGTCTACCTCGGCAACTATATTGGGATCGGGAACGCCGTCACCGCGACGTTAGATGAACTCGTTCGTTTTCGCCGCCTGCTGCTCGCTCTTCTCTCGCCCTATCTTGAGGCGACCGACATTGTCTACCTCCGCGGTGCCCAAGAAGAAATGTGGGACAAGCTGCTCCAGCTCCAATTCGCTATTGGACCTGCGCAAACGCTCGATTGGATGCTCAGCCACGGGGTCGAGCCGACAGTTCGCGCCTACGGCGGCGACCCAGTCGAAGGTCGTGGCCGTGCGCGCGAGGGGGTTCTGCCGCTGACGCACTGGACATCCGCCTTACGCAACGCCGTGCAGCGACATCCCGGGCATACCGACGTTCTCAACCACCTAAAACGCGCCGCCTTCACGGACACGATCCTCTTTGTTCACGCTGGCATCGATCCAGGCCGACCCCTCACCGAGCAGCGCGATACTTTTTGGTGGGGTAGCGGGTATTTCGCCGAGATATCCTCGGCGTTCCACCAATTTAAGAAGGTCGTTCGCGGTTATGACCGATCGCGATCTGGAGTAGTGGTAAAAGAATTTACAGCTACCATAGATGGTGGGTGCGGATTCGGGGGCCCTCTCGTGGCTGCTTGTTTTACCCCCCAAGGCGACGTTGCCGAGCGGATTGAAGCTTAGTCGGGCGCTCGGAATCGATCGCGACTATCGACACCGGCCAAAATCATGGTCTTGACGACCGTTATATTCGTTCCGATATAAGGACTATGGCGCGCCGGGATCGGGGGATGCCGTCGTGTAACGTTTATTGCGGGTCCTGAGCCCGCGGAGGTCCCAATGGGGTACATCGACACGTTCGAAACACTGGAAGCCAATCGCCGATTCATCCGCAAAGCGATGAAGGTCGATTTGCTCGAGGCCAAGCACGAACTCAAACTTGCGCGGCGGTGGCGGTACAAGAAAGATCAGGCGGCGCTCCACGAACTAACCACGGCCTACATCCGCCTCGTCGTCGCGATTGCTGCGCGGTTCAAAAGCTATGGTTTGCCGATCGGCGATATGGTGCAGGAAGGCTGCATCGGATTGATGCAGGCTGCTGCCCGTTTCGAGCCGGCGCGCGCCTTCCGCTTTTCGACTTACGCCACGTGGTGGATTCGATCCTCGATTCAGGACTACATCCTGCGCAATTGGTCGATCGTACGGACCGGAACGACGGCGGCTCAGAAGTCGCTGTTCTTCAACTTGCGCCGTGTGCGCGCCCGCATCGCCAAGTTCGAAAGCGGCACAACGCTCGACCCTGAAACGATGGAGAAAGTTGCCAAGGCCCTTAAGGTCACGGTCAAGGATGTCGATCTGATGAACCGTCGCCTTTCGGCCGGCGACAAATCGCTGAATGATCCCGTCGGCGAGATGGAAGACGGCGAAATGCAGGACTTTATCGCCGACGATTCCGATTCGCCCGAGGAGATCGTCATCGCACAAAGCGAGACGAAAGCGCGGAACCGCTGGCTGGAGGATGCGATCAGACAGCTTACACCGCGCGAGCAGACGATCATCCGCGAACGGCGACTGGCCGAGGATGGCGTCACGCTCTCCGAGTTGGGCGATAAGCTCGGCATCAGCAAGGAGCGTGTCCGTCAGATCGAATTCGAGGCTCTTGGCAAGATTCGCAACTCGATCACGCACGCCGTCGGCGATCCGGCGGAAGTTGGCCTAACACGGCCGTACTGAAGTTCGCTCCGTCGTTGCCGGTCCAACCCGGCAGCACGGGCTGACTCTGGAGATCGTGGCCTTCACTCGGCCACGATCTTGATGCGGTTGCCGACTTTTAGCTGATCGTTGGGGCCCATGCCATTCAGGACGAGAAAACGCTCGACCTTGAAGTCGTCGAACGGCATTCGCTGCGCCAAGGCCGCGATGGTGTCACCGGCTTCGACGGTGACGGCCCTAATCCGATGCGGCTTCAACGTTTTCACCTCGGCCGGCGCGAGGCCGCGAAAGCTGTAGGTGGAACGCCGCAGATCGACGGCGAGACGGCTCGTCAGGTCGCGCGGCGTGAGGAAGCGGAGGCGGTAGATCTTGTTGGGCGCGAACTGAATTGCGACCAGACGCAAATCCATCGTTCCTTTTTGGGTGTTGATGCGCGTCCGGGCCGTCGCGGCGCGAAAGCCGTTGATATCGATTCGCTCGAACTCATCGAGGTCAAGATTGGCGGCCCACACCGAACGCAGATAGGTGCCGATGTCGGGATGGGTTTTCTTTCCTGCATCGTCGAACACGATCAATGAGTCCTGCGGCCCGCGTGCGACGACACGCGCCGGTGTGTTGGTTAAACGAAAACCGGCTGGTACTTCGAAGGTGAAATATTGCGCCGGGTGGAAAAAGCGCTGGCCGCGCACGAACCCTTGCTCGGGCGAATCGCCGTAAACCAAACCGTCGATTCGGCGCAGGAATTCCTCACGCCGAAGCGGCAGCCCCTGCGGCCCTCCCGCGCTCGCAATCGCCGCGTGCACGCGTTCGGGCGTATTCGGGTGGGTTTGTAGGAACTCGGCCCGGGCGGGTCGATTGTTCTGGCGGATAAGCTTTTCATCGAGCTCCTTCTCGTAAACCAAACTTTGTAGGAACGTCGCTTCGGCCGCCGGCTCGTAGCCGGTTTTCCCGAGGTAGCGAATCCCCAATTGATCGGCTTCGAGCTCCTGCTCGCGCGAGAACGAAAGCAGGTACAGCGAGGCGCCGGTTTCGACCAGTTGATTGACCACCTGGTTGCCGATCGCGGCGCCCAGAATGGTAGCGCCGATTTGTGCCGCGACCGCTCGACTGTAACGCTGCGCCGAATGACGCGCGACGACGTGCCCGATTTCATGACCGAGGACACCGGCCAACTCGGCCTCGGAGTTGGCAAGCCCGATCAGGCCGCGCGTCACATAGACGTAGCCGCCAGGTAAGGCGAACGCATTGACGACCGGCGAATCGAGCACGGTGAAGGTAAAGCGAATGTCGGGCCGCTCCGAGTGGGCGGCGATCCGGCCGCCGATTTCGGCGACATAACCGCCGATTTCGGGATCGTTGTGGGCGCCGCCGTATTGCGTGAGTACCTTGGCGTGCTCCTCGGCGCCGATCCTCTTTTCTTCGGCCGACGACATGAATGGCGTAAAATCGCTCTTTCCGGTTGCTGGATTGTCGGTGCAAGACGAGAACAACCCGACCGAACCGAGAATGAACCCAGCAGCAGCACTTCGGACGCCGAACTCAAACATATTCATCGTCATGGGCGACCCTATTCATCGAGCAGTTCGATTTGTTCGGGGTGGGTGGCCTCGATCATGGCGCCGTTCGAGCTCTTGATCCAACCGCGCACGCGCACGTGGTGATCCTTTAACGCCATTGGGTCGACGCCAGCGGTGCTGAACGCGCGGCGATTGGGGGCAGCGATGCCGGCCGTGAAATCGGTCTTGTAGCCGGGTCCAAAGTTGAGAAAGGTGCGTCCGCTCACGCGTGCCGTGGCTACGACGCGTCCTTCGACCACCTCGAACCCGCCAACGTGACGCGCCGCATCGTCAGGCGCGCGAATGCGATAATACGGGTGGCGCCAGATGCCTCGCTCGGCTACGCGCGCCGCTCGTTCTTGCGCAAGCATATCAGGCACCAAAGCCCTGTTGTCGGCAAAGGTGTGAACGCAAGCGAAGCCGCGTTTCAGCATTTCACCTTGAATTCAAATTCCCGCTTCGTCATAGAGATGGGCAAGTACGCGCCCATGCTGGTCGCCGCGCGCGCCGCCGAAGCCGAGCGCGACGAAGCGGTTGAGCCCGAGCGGACTCGAGCGCAGCCCTCGCTTCCTCAGCGAGCGGCCACGTCGGAAAATTTGGACGGCCGAGTGGGGGCTTGGGCACCTGAGTGCTGACCATACGAATTTCGCGACCATCGTCGAGGGTGAGCGTATCGCTATCGACGACCGCGACAACGCGTCCGACACGCTCGGACGTGAGCGGCCCGGCGATTCCACAGTCGACCAAGACGAGCAGGGCCAACGCGAAAGCGCTGCCCGCAAACGTCGTCGCTCCGAAGATCACGCGCATGATGGCATCAACGCTTGGTCACGTTTCTATCTTCCTCTAGACTGCCGACGCTCACAGGTTCGGGCCATTAAGCGCGGATTCGCCATTGTTTCGAGGGCTCCATGGACGTTCGCTCAATGTATCGCAGCATACTCGTTTTTCTAGCGGCGACAGTCGTCTACGGATGCGCGGCGCTTCAGGCGTCCGGGCCAGCGGTGGCCCAGGAAGTCGACGATCCCGATTTCTTGAGTCTCGGGCTCGGTTATTTCGACATCAACGACGATGATGGCGCGGCCGAATTCCGGCTCGAGTACCGCTCGGACAAAAAAATCTTCTTCCTTAAGCCTTTCACCGGCTTGATGGTGACAACCGACTCGGCGTTCCACGGCTATGCCGGCGTTCTGCTCGACCTTTACCTCGGTCGGCGCGCGGTCATGACACCCTCCTTCGCCGCCGGTTATTTCCACAACGGCAACGGCAAGGACTTGGGCTCCGACATTGAGTTCCGATCGCAGATCGAACTCGCCTACCGCTTCGACGATCGCTCGCGGCTTGGTCTTGCGTTCAGCCACATCTCGAACGCGAGCATCGCCGATCGCAACCCGGGCACCGAGATTCTCACGATCACCTACGCGGTGCCGTTTTCGAAGCTGCAGCGTTAGCAGGGCAATCGGCGCACCGGGAGCGGATGGGTGCCTAACAGGGGCCGCGAGACACCAACCGGTGACCAATTTCGTGTGCTGCATCCATTTCATCAAATCGGTCTACGCGTTCGAATCGGTCCGAGCGCTCATCCTGCTCGCGGTGACCGCGAGCGGCGGATTTGTCGTCGGATCGGTCGGCGCGATCGGGTGGAATGCGGCGAGCAAACCCGAGCCGCGGATCGCCCCCGCGATCTACACGATGAAGCGGATTGCGCGCGCCCCTAGCGTAAGATCGACGCTTATGCAAAGTTCCGGACGCACGCTGCGTGGGCGCCCGTAGCTCAGTCGGATAGAGCACCAGATTCCTAATCTGGGGGTCGTGGGTTCAAATCCCGCCGGGCGCACCATATTTTTCAATGGGTTAGTAAACATCATAACTGTCCGCCAAAGAGTGTAGCAACCACATAGCAACCACCAGGGTCGATTTCGCGGGTGGTGCTAGGCGGTGGCCGATTGGGACCAACGGTCGCTTTCAATGGGGAGCGCACTTTCGCGAAGATCGAAAAGCGCGCGACGGTGGTATGATAGAAGGTGTTTGACGAAAGACTTCTGCATGACGGCAATCGGACACGCGCCTTCATGCCGTGCCCGCCGCCAGGATTCGAGCGGCTCGGTGGCGTCGAAATGACGTTACCCGCTCGATTCCGGTAACTTGCTGGCATGCCAGCGCTCTTTGACATCGTTAATTCAGCGGCGCCCCGCCATCACGGCTTTTTCGGCCGCCACGCGACACCGGTCGCAAATGGATCAAGATTGCCTTGACCGCCAAGGGTTTGTAGCGTGCCAGTATCCGAGGCGCTCGCGCCTCGGCCTCATTGAAGCGAACCTCAAATACTTTACCAACATCGTGCCTGAATTGTATCCGAGGCGCTCGCGCCTCGGCCTCATTGAAGCCTGCACGCCCAGCCGAGCTGCTTGCAACGCGCGATCATCGTATCCGAGGCGCTCGCGCCTCGGCCTCATTGAAGCGCCGACGCGCTGGCAGTTGGTCATTGCGCCGACGGGATGTATCCGAGGCGCTCGCGCCTCGGCCTCATTGAAGCAGGTTCAAACCGAAGGTGGAGTTTGCCGCCCCGAACAGGTATCCGAGGCGCTCGCGCCTCGGCCTCATTGAAGCTACTGGGAGCATGCGTCAACTGCCGCCGCCGCGCGGGTATCCGAGGCGCTCGCGCCTCGGCCTCATTGAAGCCTGACGATTGACGGCGCT
>SHVV01000086.1 GCA_009694095.1 Alphaproteobacteria bacterium
TCCAACTCGGAGGACCTTTCTACAAGGGACCGCGGCGATTGCGGCGGTGACGGCCTCAGCGCCATATGTCATTACGCCGTCGAAAGCCCAAACCAAGGAACTCATCATAAATACCTGGGGCGGAAGCTGGACCGCGGCCGAGCACGAATCGCTGTTTAAGCCGTTCACCGCTTTGACGGGGATTCAGATCAAGACCTCGACTCCCGTCACGTTCGCCAAGCTGAAAGCGCAGGTGCAGAGCAGCAACTACGAGTGGGACGTCTCGAGCATGAATCCGCCGCAGTTGAAACAGGCCGATCTCGAGGGTTTGGTCGAACCGTTGAACTGGAACATCATCGACAAGAGCAAGCTGAAAGTGCCGGTCTACGCCAACGGGCTCGGATTTATCGCACTCTCGACATTGCTCATCTATCGCACCGACAAATTCCCCAACGGCGGTCCGCAAAACTGGGCCGATTTCTGGAACGTCGAAAAGTTCCCCGGCAAGCGCAGCCTCTACGATCGGAGCTTTACGGCCTTGGCGTACGCGTTGCTCGCGGACGGCGTACCCCTCGACAAGCTCTACCCGATGGATATCGATCGAGCGTTCAAGAAAATGGGCGAGATTAAAAAACATATCCGCGTGTGGTGGACTCAAGGCAATCAGTCACAACAACTGATTCAAGACGGCGAAGTCGATATGATGGCGATCTGGAGCGCCCGCGGCGTCGAGTCGATCGAGAAGGCAAAGATGCCGGGCACCATCGTGTGGAACGGGGCCGAGACGTATGGCTCCGGGTGGTACGTCGCGAAGGGCACGCCGCGCAAGGATGCAGCGATGCAATTCCTGAACTTCGTCGTTCAGGCCAAGCCGAGCGCCGAATTCTGCAAGATTCTGCCCTACGGCCCGCTAAACCCCGATGCCTTCCAGTACATCACGGAAGAAGAAGGCAAGCGAATGCCGACTTATCCGGCGCATCAGAAGGTGGCGTTCACGCCGGACTCCGAGTGGCTCGCGCCGCGATTGAACGACCTCAACGAACGCTGGAAGCAGTTCGTCGCGACCTGATTGTCGGCGCAGTCAGTGACTGAAGACGCGCCGCTATGTTGATGGTGCGGCCGCAAATCGTCGCCTGGGCATTGCTTGCCCCGGCGACGATTTACCTCGTCGTCCTGTTCGTCGCGCCGTTGGTTCAGGTTTTATTCCTGAGCTTTACCGACCCGAAGCTGTCAGCCAATCATTTCATCCGCGTCTTTTCCGCTCCGCTCTATCTACGGACGCTCGGGGTGACGTTCCAGGCGGCGTTCACCGTGACGGCTGCTTGTCTAGTGTTGGCATACCCATTGGCCTACGTGATGGCGCGGTCGAAGGGCCGACTGGGTATCATCTTGCTGGCGATCGTGGGTATCAGTTTTTGGACCAGCTTTCTCGTTCGCACCTATTCCTGGTTGGTGATTTTCGGCAATCGCGGCCCAATCGCGGCGCTTTACGAGGCGATGGGGTGGGGCGAGATGCCGCAACTTCTGTTTACGTCGTTTGCATCGACGCTCGGGATGACGCATCTGATGCTGCCCTACATGGTGATGGCACTGTACGCCGTGATGAGTCGAATCGAAGACAACTACGTCCGCGCCGCGCATAGCCTTGGTGCGCCGCCGTTCGCCGCTTTTCGCACCGTGTATTTTCCGTTGAGTCTTCCGGGCGTGATCAATGGTTCGCTTCTGGTGTTCGCGATCGTCATGGGATTTTATGTCACGCCCCAGCTCCTCGGATCACCGCAGTCGCGCATGATTTCGCAACTCGTCGCCGAGCAGGTCAACGAATTGCTCGCATGGGGGTTCGCTTCGGCGCTCGCCGTTGTTCTGCTGGCTGCGACCGCGATTGTCATCACCATCTATAACCGAGTCGCCGGGCTCGACCGGCTATGGGGCGATTGATGCCGATCGTCATCATTTTCGCGCTCATCGTGACGGTTTTTCTGTTCGCGCCGGTGCTGATCGTCGTGCCGATGTCGTTCACGACCTCTCAATCGTACGCTTTTCCGCCGCCGGGATACTGGACCGGGCAGTACGCGAAGTATTTTTCCGATCCGACGTGGTACCTGCCCACGATCAATAGTTTCACGATCGCGCTAGGGACCGCAATACTGACGCTCGCGCTTGTGATCCCCGCTGCTTATGCCGTCGTCCGCTATCGGTTCAAAGGCCGCGCCTTCGCCAATATGTTCCTGATCACGCCGTTGCTGGTTCCGACCATCATCAGCGCGATCGCATACTACAAATACCTGAGCTACCCGAAGCTCGTCGGCACCCACATCGGCGTTATTCTCGCCCATACCTGCCTCGCGACGCCGGTGGCGATGCTGATCATGGCGGCTGCGCTCAAAGGTTACGACCGCAACCTCGAGCGCGCGGCGATGATGTCGGGCGCTGGTGTCTTGCGCACGTTCTTCTATGTCACGTTCCCAGTGTTGCGGCCCGGTATCGTCGTCGCCGGATTGTTCGCCTTCCTCAACTCCTTCGACGAGACGGTCGTGTCGCTCTTCATCGCCGGGCGCGCCGCCTCGACCCTCCCCAAGCGTATGTTCGAGAGCATTCAGCTCGACACGGATCCGGTGATCGCGGTGGTGTCCACGATGTTGTTTCTGTTGGTGATTTGCATGTTCTTGTTACAAGCCTTATTGCGTCGGAGGCAGTTTCATGGCTCTTGACGCCATCCTTGCGCCGAAGTCGATCGCCGTTGTCGGAGCTTCGGCAAAACCGTCGATCGGTCGGTCTTTAATTCAAACGCTTGGTGCGATGGGATTCACCGGGAATGTCTATCCGGTCAATCCAAAGTACGAAGACGTCGCCGGGCACCGTTGCTATCCGTCGATCGCCGACCTGCCTGACGGCGTCGACTTGGTGCTGTTTTGCATTAGTTCGAAGCACCTGCTCGCCCAGTACGAACTCGCTGCACGCAAGGGGATCCGCGGCGCGACAATCTACGATGGCGGCTTTGCCGAGGCGGGCGACGAAGGCAAAGAGCTTCAGAAGCGGATTGTCGATCTCAGCCGCGAGGCGGGGATGTCGCTTTGCGGGCCCAATTGCATGGGTGCTCTCAACCCGCCTTTCCGGAGTACTTCGTACATGACGGCGTTGCTCGATCCGACGGCGTTGATCGGCGATGTTGCGCTCGTCGCGCAGTCGGGTTCGATATGCATCGGCATGGTCACCGACGTTCGCCGCTTCGGCTACAGCCACGTGATCTCATCGGGCAACGAAGCGGTCACAACAACCGCTCAGTATCTTGAGTACTTGGTCGATGAGCCCGAGACCAAAGTGATTGCCTTGTTTACGGAGACGGTCCACGAACCGGATCGGTTCGTGGCGGCGCTTGATCGCGCGGCTGCCAAAGGCAAGCCGGTCATTTCGCTCAAAGTCGGGAAGTCGAGCCGTGCCAGCGCGGCGGTCTCCACCCACACCGGGGGCATCGCGGGAGAGTCGCGCGTGTTCTCGGCCGTGCTGCGCGCCCATCGGGCGATCGAGGTCGACGACCTCGATGAGATGACCGAAGTCATTTCGGTTTGCCGTGGGGCAAGGCTGCCCAAGGGACGTCGGATCGGCGTCGTCGCCGCTTCGGGCGGTCAGACCGAACTCATCCTCGACCTAACGACGACGAAAGGGTACGACCTGCCGCCGCTCAAACCGGCGCTGCGCGAAAAAGCCGAAAAAGTTATCGGGCCGTTGCTCGGCGATGGCAACCCGCTCGACGCTTGGGGCCACGGCGAGTATCTCGTCAATATCCCGCACGCGTTCGATTGTTTCGGCACATCGTCCGACTACGACTCGATCGTCTATATTGGTGAAGGTAATGACGGTCAGCCGACCGACTACAAAGAGAAGGCGCGCGAGTACTGCGACTTGATCGGCGCCGCGGCCGCCAAGTATGACAAACCATTTTATTACATGGGAATGCGCTTCGGAATTTTTCGGAGCGATCAAGTTCGAATGCTCGCCGAACATGGCGTGCCGATGCTAGGTGGTACCCGGCCGGCGCTCGGCGCGATTACCCGCGTCGCTCAGTATGTGCAGGGGCCGGGCAAAGAACGCCCGCCAGTTGGCCCACCCAAACTCTCGCTTGCCACGCTCTTGACCGGTCGCAAGCGGCCGACCTTGCATGAATTCGACTCGAAACGCCTTCTCGCCGCGGCGGGCGTCCCGGTCGCACGCGAGAAGCTCGTCACCAGCATCGCCGATGGAAAAATCGCGGCCAAGGAGATCGGTTACCCGGTGGTCCTCAAGGTGGCGTCGGACGCGGTCCCGCATAAAACCGATGTCGGTTTGGTGGCGGTTGGGCTCAAGAGCGACACCGAGTTCGAGGCGACGTGGAAGCAATTCGATGCTCGTATCGCGAAACTCTCGCCGCGGCCGACAATCGATGGTTACATCGTGCAGCAAATGGTGACGGACGGGATAGAAGTTCTCGCCGGGATCAAGCGCGATCCGAGCTTCGGGCCGGTCCTCGCGTTTGGGCTCGGCGGCGTCTTTGTCGAACTGTTGGGTGACGTTGCGCTTCGAATGCTGCCGTTGCGCGAAGGCGATGTTGAAGCGATGATCGCCGAAACCAAGGCGCACGCCGTGTTGAAAGGCCATCGCGGTCGCCCACCGTCCGACGTCGCGGCATTGACGCGTGCGTTGTACGCTTTGGCCGACTACGCTTACGCGGAGCGTGATTCGATCGATGAAATTGACGTCAATCCGATCAAAGTCCTGTCCGAAGGGCAGGGGTGCGTCGCGGTCGACGCTCTCATCGTACCGCGGCGATAGTTTAAGGGAGCAGGAAATGTCCGATACCGATGTCGTTCTCTATGAAGTCAGAGGCAAAGTCAGCTACGTAACGCTGAACCGTCCCGACAAGCTCAATGCGATTTCGCCGCAGCTGCGCGATCGCGCGGTGGAAGTTCTGCACCAGGCAGATGACGATCCTGCGACTCGAGTTGTGGTGCTGCGCGGCGCCGGACGGAGTTTCTGCGTCGGTTACGACATCGGCGGCACCGACCCGGAAAAAGCGACGTGGCGCCATGACGCCCTCAAATGGCATTCGAACCTGAGCCGCGGCATCAAATTCGAAATGACGCCGTGGGATCTGCGGAAGCCGGTGATCGCCTCGGTTCAAGGCCACGCGGTCGGTGGAGGCTGCGAGCTGATGATGTTTTGCGATCTCGTCATTGCCGCCGACGACACCAAATTCGGCGAACCGGAAGTGCGCTTTTCCGACACGGGTCCTGGCTTCGTCATGCCGTTTCTGATCGGCATGAAGCGGGCCAAGGAGCTGCTCTACATGGGCGACATGATCGATGCCAAGACCGCGCTTGACTACGGTATGATCAATCGGGTTGTGCCGCTCGCCGAGCTTTCGGCCGCGACCGCGAAGTACGCCGATCGAATGGCGCTCATCGACACCGAAACGCTCGCTTGGACTAAGCTTGCGCTCAACCGTGGGGCCGAGGCTGCTGGGTTTCGGAACGCGATCCTTGCTGGGCTCGATGTTATCGCCCCGCTATACTCCGCAAAGACGGAAAGCGGTGGCGAGTTTGAGCGAATTCGCAAAGAACAGGGGCTCGGTGCCGCGCTCAAGTGGCGTCGCGAGCAATTCAAGGCGCTTCCGTGACCGACTATTTAGAGATCAAATCAATCGTCAAGTCGTTCGACGGCAAAATCAATGCCGTCGATGGCGTCGATCTTTCAATCGCCAAGGGCGAATTCATCACACTTTTAGGGCCGAGCGGCTCGGGCAAGACCACCACGCTTTTGATGGTGGCTGGATTTGAGCACCCGACGTCGGGCACGATCGAACTCACCGGGCGCGACCTGACAAAAATACCGCCGTATAAACGCAATGTGGGCATGGTGTTTCAAAACTATGCGCTGTTTCCACACATGACGGTCGAGAAGAACGTCTCTTTTCCGCTTCGAATGCGAAAGTTTAATCGATCGGAGATCGAGACCAGGGTGCGTAGGATCCTCGACCTCGTTGCACTGACCGATCATGCCGCCAAGTACCCACGCCAACTTTCAGGCGGACAACAACAGCGCGTTGCGCTGGCGCGCGGGCTCGTGTTCGACCCGGATGTTCTCCTGCTCGATGAGCCGTTGGGTGCTCTGGACAAGAATCTGCGCGAACAGATGCAAGTCGAGATCAAGCGCATCCATCGCGAAATTGGGATCACGATGGTCTACGTAACCCACGATCAGACCGAAGCCATGACGATGTCGGACCGGATTGCCGTCTTCAACAAGGGCAAGATTGAGCAAATCGATGTTCCGCTTAAAGTCTATCGCGAGCCGACGACCCGCTTTGTAGGCGAGTTCGTCGGCGACTCAAACCTTTTCGACGGCTTGGTCAAAGGCGGAGCTGTTGATGTAACCGGGATCGGAGCGATTAGGCCGCCGCGGGCCGACCCCAAGTTGGAGGGGCGTGCGGTCGATGTTCTTGTTCGGCCAGAGTGGCTTCGGATCGTCGCGCCAAACGACCGAGTGGCGGATGGAGAACTCACCTTCGAGATCGTGGTCGATGACACCATCAATTATGGTGATTCGATTCTGCTCTTCGGCAAGGCGCAACAACGATCCGTTCGAGTTCGTGCGATCACGAGCCATGCCGGTATCTTCGCCCGCGGAGCGAAGGTACGTGTCGCGATCGATCCGGCGAACGTCTTCTTGATTGCACGCTAAGGTCCGTCACTGGCGAAGGGTAGGCACCCCTCTCCAGCGGCCAGCAACAGTTTCTTCGCGCAATAGCTAACGATGGGAGCCGGGAACCGCAATGGACTTCGAGCTCAGCGACGAACAAAAACTTTTTCGCGACTCGGTGAAACGTTTCGCCGAGGACAATCTGCGCGTCGGTGCGCTCAAACGGGCGCGCGAGCCAGCTTATCCGTGGGACGTTGCTAAACTCATGGCGGCTCAGGGCCTTCTCGGCATCACCATGCGCGAGGAGGACGGCGGCCAAGGCGGAACTTTCCTCGACGCGCTGATTGCGATTCAAGAAGTGTCGTACGTCTGTCCGCGCAGCGCCGACGTCATTCAAGCGGGAAATTTCGGGCCGGCGCGGACGTTAGCCGAATACGGAACGCCGGCGCAGAAGAAAAAATATCTGACTCCGGTGTTGCGCGGTGAAGGCCTAATTTCGATCGGCATGACCGAGCCAGAGGCCGGCTCGGCGCTGACCGACCTCCGGACGTCGGCGACGCCGGATGGTAGCGACTTCAGAGTCAACGGCGGTAAAATCTTCACGACCCACAGCATGGATGCGACGGCGCTTCTTTGTTACTGCCGTTTTGGGCCAGGGATCGAGGGCATCGGCTCGGTGATGATCGACTTGAAGGCGCCCGGCGTGACCTTTGGCAAGCCATCACGATTCATGACCGGTGAAAACTGGCGTCAGATTTACCTCGAGAACGTACTGGTGCCGAGCGAGGATATCGTCCTCAAGGCGGGCGGTTTCCGTAAGCAGATGGCTGGATTTAACGCCGAGCGGATTGGCAACTCTGCGCGCGCGATCGCGTTTGGCCGTCTCGCATTCAACATCGCGCGCGACCACGCGGCGACGCGCAAACAGTTCGGACGTCCGCTTTGCGATTTCCAAGGGGTGCAATGGAAGTTCTCGGAGATGGCGATGAAACTCGAATCGGCGCAACTGATGCTCTACAAGGCCGCGATCGCCGCCGAGCGTGGATTGCCCGATGCCATCGAAACGTCGATGGCGAAGCACATGTGCAATCAATACGGATTCGAGGTATGTAACGAAGCGATGCAGGTGCTGGGCGGGATGGGGTTTAGCGAAGAAACGCTCGTGGATTACTGCATGCGGCGTACGCGGGGCATGCAGATCGCGGGCGGCTCGCTCGAGATGATGAAAAACCGAATTGCCGAGGGCGTGTTCGGCCGCCGGTTCTCGCAACGACCGCCGCGTGCGGGCGCGAACGACTAGAGAAGAGCCCGTTTCGAACGCCTCATGGCGAAGAGCCCTGTGTTTCCTCCGCTGACGGGCGCTAGCTTGCTGCAGCCCCTGTTCCGACCGCGGGCCATCGCGTTCATCGGCGCGTCTGACGATAAAAAGAAGATGGCCGGCCGGCCACTCCACTTCTTGAAGAAGCACGGCTTCGAGGGTCGCGCTTACCCGATCAATCCGAATCGCGAGACCGTGCTTGGCCACAAAGCGTTCCCAGACTTGCACGCATTGCCCGAAGCAGTCGATCACGCATTCATCCTCTTGCCGACCGATGCGGTCGAAGGCGCTCTACGCGACTGCGCAGCTGCCGGCGTCAGAGTCGCGACCGTCTTCGCTGGTGGTTTCGCCGAAGCGGGCGCGGATGGGCTCGCGCGCCAGGCGCGGCTCGTGCGGATCGCGCGCGAAGGCGGCATGCGGCTGGTCGGCCCCAACTGTCTCGGCGTCATCAATCCGCATTGGAAGCTTGCGCTTTCGGCCAGCAACGTTCTCGAGATTGAGCGGTTGATTCCGGGAAAGTTTGCCGTGATCTCGCAAAGCGGTAGTTTGACCGGGATGCTTCTTTCGCGCGGCTTCGAGCGCGGGTTGGGTTTTTCCAAGCTGGTCTCGGTCGGCAATGAAGCCGACTTGGACGTTGGCGAAGTCGGACTAGCCTTGGTCGAGGACGAAGAGACCGAGGCGTTCATACTTTTCCTTGAAACGTTCCGCGATTCGAATCGGGTCGCCGCGTTTGCCCGCGCTGCCCACGCAGCGGGAAAACCGATCATCGCCTACAAATTGGGGCGCTCCGCTGCCGGGCGCACGGCCGCTGTTTCGCACACCGGTGCTCTCGTCGGATCGGATCGAGCAGCGGACGCTTTTTTTGCTGCGCACGGCATCATTCGGGTCGACTTTCTTGAAACATTGCTCGACATGGCGCCGCTCGTTCTCGGGCGAAAGCCGCCTCAAGCCTCATTGCGCGAAACCAATGGCGGCGTCGCAGTGCTGACCACGACCGGAGGCGGCGGAGCGATGGTGGTCGATCGCCTGGGTGCCGCCGGGCTCAAACTCGTCCGTCCGGACGCCGCGACCGTAGCGGCGGCGCAATCAAAAGGGATCTCGATACAGCGCGAGAGCAGCATGGTCGACCTAACCGCCGCCGGCATACGGCACGACATCGTTGTCGCCACGCTTGACGCGGTATTCGCCAATCCAGCGGTCGATGCCGTGGTTGCGGTTGCCGGCTCGACGGCGCAGTTCTATCCGCACCTTTCCGTCGATCCGATCGCCGAATTCGCTAACCGGGATAAGCCGCTTGTTGCGTACATCGTGCCGCCCTCGGAAGAGTCGCGGCGCATGCTGATTGCCAAGGGGCTTGCCGCTTTTCGAAGTCCCGAAGCGGCCGCCGACTGCATTTGTTCGCTCTTCGAGTGGCGGGCGCCCCGCGCAGCGATCGACGCGACGCTTCCACCGTCTGCGTTGGCTGCACTTGCGGCGCTGCCGGCGCGGGCGAACGAAGTCGATGCCTACGGCGTTGTCGCCGCCCTCGGTATCGCCGTGGCGCGCCATGCCAGGGTGGACGGCGCAGCGGGCACGGAGCGCCACACGTTTGGCTATCCGGCCGTTGTCAAAGTCCTTTCGCCGGACATCGCTCATAAGTCGGACGTTGGCGGTGTTGCACTTGGCATCGGCAACGCAAGCGAAGCGAGCGCGGCGATCGGCGCCGTCGAATCCGCGGTTCGGCAGAAAATGCCGAATGCACGGATCGACGGTTACGTTATCCAGTCGATGGAAAGTGGTGTTGCTGAGGTCTTGATCGGCTATCGGTTCGATCCGCAGGTTGGCGCGATCGTCGTCGTCGGCATCGGCGGCCTATTCGCCGAAATTTATGCCGATGTGGCAGTACGCTTGGCGCCGGTCTCGATCGCTGAAGCGCATTCGATGATCGTCGAAGTTAAAGGGCTCCGAATTCTCGAGGGATATCGCGGTCGGCCGGCCGGTGACGTCGAAGCGCTCGCCAGGGCAATTGCCGCACTGTCGCAGCTCGCGGCGAGCAGAATTGCCGAACTCGAGATCAACCCACTCATCGTCAGACGTCGGGGCGAAGGAGTTGTTGCGGTCGACGCGCTGATTAGGGGCGATTGAGGCTGGGCGTTCTTTCTAGTATGGCCTGCCGTGGAGCAGGAACCATGTTCGAATCGGCAGAACTCGGCCGCAGGATGGCGAAGGGCGCCTGCAAGAGAGAGCAGCCGAGGCTCCGCGAGGCCTTGCTCGAAGCGCAGTTCGCCCTTCAAGAATGCAAAGCATTTCCGTGTATCATCGTCATCGCCGGAGTCGACGGCGCGGGTGAGGGCGAAACGGTCAATACGCTCAACGCCTGGATGGATCCAAGACAAATCGAACCCAGACCCATTCCGACCGACCGACGAGGAGCGCGAGCGGCCACCGATGTGGCGTTATTGGCGGGCTTTACCGCCAAAAGGAAAGATCGGCATCTTTTTCGGGTCCTAGTACACCGATCCGATTCTCGAGCGGGTCGCCGGCGATCCTGAGTTCGATCGGCATGTCGACGAGACCAACCGATTCGAGCGTATGCTTGCGGACGAGCGTGCGTTGATCCTCGAACTATGGTTTCACCTCTCGAAGGCCGACCAAAGTGCGCGGTTAAAGAAGC
>SHVV01000087.1 GCA_009694095.1 Alphaproteobacteria bacterium
AGCCACCGCCGCTGTCGCGACCAAGATCATCGAGCCGCCGCCAAAGGCAGTCGCAGCCAGTCTAACGCCCCCCGAGACAGTGAGCGCAAAACCCGGACCTGCCGCTGAGGTCAAGGCGGCGCCGGCGTCGATCGAGACATCAGCGGAGGCTGCTGCAAAGAAACCAGCGTCAACCGAGATCAAGGTGGCGGCCCGCCCGGCGGCTCCAGCCCTGGGTGTTCCGGCGCCGCTAGGAAACGCGCCGACGGTCACGCGCTCGGACCAGGATAGCGCGACACCCGTCGAGCGCGTCCGTCCCGGTGCGGTCGCATCCTTGCCGGATATTCCGGAGTCGAAGCCAACGGCGATCGGCAACGTGCCGCAGGCATTTGGCTCGGTCGGCGCATCGCGCGTGACTCTGACCGCTCGCGTCGATAGTTGGGTGAAAATCCGCGGAGCTAACAGCGAGTTTCTTCTGACCCGCGCGTTGCGTGCTGGCGACAAGTATCACGTCCCGGACCGGCCGGGATTGACGTTGATGACCGGAAACGTCGGCGCGATCGAGATCGCCGTCGACGGTAAGACTCTGCTAATGCTTGGTGCCATCGGCGAGGTCAGGCGCGACATTTCGCTTAGCCCGGAAGCGTTGTTGAGCGCGAACTCCGCTCCTTAGGCGAGATTCCCTCCTTCGCCTCCTCGTGATATGGAAGGCGCGCGCGCCGCGAGTGCGGGCGCTTTCCGTCGAGACTTGTAGATCTGCGAGATCGCACGCATGAGCGTTCGCCCGTACCGCGACATCCAGCGCCGCCGCTGCCGACAGGTCCATGTCGGTCGTGTCGTGGTCGGAGGCGATGCGCCGATTTCGGTTCAATCGATGACCAACACGCTGACGTCCGATGTGGCGGCGACCATCGAACAGGTACGCGCGCTTGAGGCGGCTGGAGCCGATATCGTCCGCGTGTCGTGCCCGGACGTCGAGTCGACCGCGGCTCTCAAATCGATCGTCAAGGCGGTATCGGTGCCGATCGTCGCCGACATTCACTTTCACTATAAGCGGGCAATCGAAGCGGCGCAGGCAGGCGCCGCCTGCCTGCGCATCAATCCTGGCAACATTGGTTCGAGCGAGCGGGTCAAGGAAGTGGTCAAAGCGGCCAAGGACCACGGCGTCAGCATGCGGATTGGCGTCAATGCCGGATCGCTCGAGCGCGACTTGCTGGAAAAATACGGCGAGCCGTGCCCGGCGGCGATGGTCGAAAGCGCGCTCAACCACGCGCGGATTTTGGAAGAGAATGATTTCTTCGAGTTCAAGATCAGCGTCAAGGCATCGGACGTCTTTCTTGCCGTCGCCGCTTATCAAGAATTGGCCGAGGCGTGCGACTACCCGCTCCACCTCGGAATCACCGAGGCAGGCGGCTTCACCACCGGCTCGGTCAAGTCAGCGATCGGCATGGGATCGCTGCTGTGGGCCGGTATTGGCGATACGATTCGCGTTTCGTTGTCCGCCGACCCCGTCGAAGAAGTGAAAGTCGGCTATGAAATTCTCAAGGCGCTTGGCTTGCGCCGACGCGGCGTTACTGTGATCTCCTGCCCGTCATGTGCGCGGCAGGCCTTTCCGGTCATCAAGACGGTCGAAACGCTGGAAAAGCGCCTAGCGCACATCACGACCCCGCTCACGCTCTCGGTCATCGGCTGTGTCGTCAACGGCCCCGGCGAGGCGCGTGAAACCGATATCGGCTTGACCGGCGGGGGCCATGGTAACCATCTCGTCTATTTGAGCGGAATCGCCGATCACAAGATCGACGACGCAGCCATCGTCGATCACCTCGTCGCTCTGGTCGAAAAGAAGGCGGCCGAGATCGAGGCAGGCCCGGCGGTGCCGCTCGCTGTCCGCCCTCACGCCTAACGGAGTATCGTGGTGGCATCGCTGCAACCCGTGCGTGGCACGCACGATCTCTTGCCCGACGACAATCGGCGCCATCGCCACGTCGTCGAACGCGCTCGCGCGGTCGCCGAGCAGTACGGCTATCACGAGATCGCGACACCGATCTTCGAATTCTCCGACGTTTTCCGCCGCACACTCGGGGAGACGTCCGACATCGTCACTAAGGAGATGTACACATTCGTCGATCGCGGCGGCGACGAATTGACGCTGCGGCCAGAATATACCGCCGGTATCGCGCGAGCCTTCATCTCGGGTGGATTGCGACAACTCTTGCCGCTCAAGTTTTTCGCCTCCGGTCCGATGTTCCGTTACGAACGGCCACAAAAGGGCCGTTTGCGGCAGTTTCATCAGATCGACGTCGAGGTCCTGGGCGTCGCCGAACCGGGCGCCGATGTTGAAGTGATCGCGATGGCGGCGCACATTCTCGAGGTTTTTGGCGTTCTAGGGCGCTGTAAGCTCGAGCTCAACAGCCTGGGCGACCCCGAAAGCCGAGTCGCTTATCGTGACGTATTGGTGCGCCACTTCGAGCAGCACCGGGACGGGCTGTCGGAAGACAGCCGGATCAGGCTCGAGCGGAATCCGCTACGCATTCTCGACTCGAAGGACGAAGGCGACCGGCGCATCGTCGCCGGCGCTCCTTTGCTGAGCGATCACCTGACCCCAGCCGCTGCTGCGTTCTTCGCCGCCGTTCAGAGCGGGCTCGGTTCGCTCGGGATCGAGTTCGAGATCAACAACCGGTTGGTCCGCGGCCTCGACTACTACACGCACACCGCATTCGAATTCACCACGACGGCGCTCGGCGCCCAGGGCGCAGTCATTGCCGGCGGCCGTTACGATGGCCTCATCGAGGCCATGGGTGGGCCGCCGACGCCCGGGATTGGCTGGGCCGGCGGTATCGAGCGGTTGGCGCTTCTTTGCACCGCTTTTCCGGCACAGCGCCGCCCGATAGCGCTTGTGCCGGTCGGAGCGGCGGCCGAAGTCGAGGCGGCGCGCATTGGACAGCGGTTGCGCCGGGCTGGCCTGGTCGTCGACATCGCATTCACCGGCAATCTCTCGCGCCGTCTCAAGCGTGCCAACAAGGTGAATGCCGCGTACGCAGTCATCGTCGGCGACGATGAGCTTAGCCGCCGTGCCGCGACCGTGCGTGACCTCGATACCGGAGCGCAGCGAACGGTCGGTTTCGATCAGATCGAAGCCGCCATCGCTGTGTCCGGGGTTTCTCGGGGTGGGCCATGATCACGGCTGAAAAACTCAACGCCGTCCGAACGCGCTTCGAGACGCTCCAGACCTCGCTCGCCAGCGCCGCCTTGCCGCGCGAGGAGTACGTTCGTGCCGCGAGGGAGCTGTCCGAGCTCACGCCGATCGTCAGTCAGATCAATCTGCTGCAACGCTATCAGAAGGAGATCGCGACGCTCGATGCGATCCTGAGCGACAATACCGAGGACCCCGAGGTCAAGTCGTTGGCCGAAGGCGAAATCCGCGACTTAAAGGCGCGACTGCCGGAGACCGAACGAAAGCTCTGGCTCATGCTGCTGCCCCAAGACGAGGCGGACGAAAAAAACGCGATTCTCGAAGTCCGCGCCGGAACCGGCGGCGATGAAGCGGCTCTATTCGCCTACGACCTTTTTCGTATGTACCAGCGCTACGCCGAAAGCAAAGGCTGGAAATTCGAAATCATGGAAATGTCGGCCACCGACTTGCACGGGATGCGCGATGCGGTGGCGTCAATCAGCGGGCGAGGCGTTTTCGCGCGGCTGAAATTCGAATCCGGCGTGCATCGTGTGCAGCGGGTGCCGGTCACCGAGGGAAGCGGACGCATTCACACCTCGGCCGCGACCGTCGCGGTGCTGCCGGAAGCCGAAGAGGTCGACATCAAGATCGACGAAAAGGATCTGCGGATCGATGTCTTTCGTTCCCGTGGCCCTGGCGGGCAGTCGGTCAACACGACCGATAGCGCGGTGCGCATCACCCATTTGCCGACCGGAATCGTCGTCAGTCAGCAGGACGAAAAATCGCAGCACAAGAACAAGTCGAAAGCGATGAAGATCATGCGGGCACGGCTCTATGAAAGAGAGCGGCAGCTGCTCGATCAGGAGCGCGCCGCGATGCGCAAGAGTCAGGTCGGAAGCGGTGACCGCTCCGAACGTGTTCGCACCTACAACTTCCCGCAGAACCGCGTCACCGATCACCGCGTCAACGTGACCGTTCACGACATCGAGAAGTTCCTGGCCGGCGAGGCGCTCGATCAAATCATCGAGCCGCTTCTCACGGATGATCAGGCGCAGCGCCTGGCGTCGCTCAATGCGGTCGGCTGATGCGGCGAACGAGTTCGCGCCGCTGACCATCGGTGGCTACCTGACGCGTGCGACTGCCGAACTGGCATCAGCTGGGGTGGCCACGCCGCGCCTCGATGCGGAACTTTTGGTCGCCGCAGCGCTCGGGCTGCGGCGAAACGAGCTTAGACTTGTCCGCCAGCGCACGCTCGATCGCGATGCCGAGGCATCGGCTGCGGCGTTACTCGCCCGCCGCCGACACCGCGAGCCGGTTTCACGCATCCTCGGCCGGCGCGAATTCTGGAGCCTCGATCTCGTGCTGACCCCGGCCGCTCTTGATCCACGCCCGGACAGCGAAACCATCGTTGAGGCGGCGCTCGTATCGATCGCCGATCGCGCCGCTCCGCTGCGCCTGCTCGATCTCGGCACAGGTTCTGGCGCGCTCCTTCTGGCGCTTCTTGTCGAGTTGCCGAACGCCTCCGGCGTCGGCATAGACTGCAGCCCTGGCGCGGCTGCACTTGCCCGTGTCAACGCTTCAGCGGTGGGGGTCGGCGATCGCGCGGCCTTCGTCGTAGCCGATTGGGGCAAGGGGATCGCCGCCGCCTTCGACATCATCGTCTGCAACCCGCCTTATATCGAAGCCGCCGCCCTCGGATCGCTTGAGCCCGAAGTTCTCTTCGACCCGATCGGTTCGCTCGATGGCGGCCCGGATGGTCTTGCTGCCTACCGCGCGCTCGCGCCTCAACTCGAGCGCCTCCTCGCCTCGAGCGGAGTCGCGATCCTCGAGATCGGTGTTGGGCAGCGCGGACCTGTCGGCGTGGTCGTAGCCGAACGGGCGCTCAAGGTCGTTACCATACGCACTGACCTCGCCGGAATCGAGCGCGCCGTCGTCGTCCGTCACGCGGCGGCGTAAAAAAATGATTGGCTTCGGCACTCAGTCGGTCTAGCTTTTGATTCGTTCCGGACGTTGCCTTTGGGGGGCAGATGGGTTCCGGACGTATCCACCTCTGAAAAACGAACGCGCGTCTGCCGGCGCTCTTGGCTGGACCGCGACGGTGAAAAAATGGGGGCTGCGTGAACAGATTCGACAACATGAAGCACGGAATGAACCCGCGGCGGAATCGCAACGGCCGTAACAACGGCAAACACACCTTTGGCGGCGGCGGCGGCGGCGGAAATCGCAGCTACGAGAGTAACGGCCCCGATGTTAAAGTGCGAGGAACCGCGAACCAGATATTCGACAAGTACCTGTCGTTAGCGCGAGATGCGACGTCGGCCAGCGATCGGATCGCTGCTGAGTCCTACTACCAGCACGCTGAACACTATTACCGTTTATTTACTGGCTCGACCGAAGGGCCGCGCCAGTCGGGGCCACGGAGCAACGATCCCTCGATTCCGCCGCCGCTCGATCAAGGGGGCACGCCCCAACCGCAAACGGCCGGTTCGAGCGAGCAGCCGAGCGATGCCGCCGATTACCAGCAGCGGCCGCAACAACAGCCAGCACCCTCGAACGAGCCGCAGCAAACGCCGACGACCTGACGCTTCGTTAGGTCGACGCAAATGCCAAGGGACGCGCGTCGCGGCCCTTGCGCCAAAAAGCTTTAGCCCCATATATGGATGAGCACCGGCCTATTTTAGGCGGTGCATCAACGCGTGCCTAGTAAACGGGGCGCAAGGAGCGGATCGATGGATATCAATCGCTATACCGAGCGATCGCGCGGCTTCATTGAAACAGCGCAGAGTCTTGCGCAACGGTCGGGGCATCAGCGTTTTACCCCGGAACATATTCTCCAAGTTCTGATCGATGACGACCAGGGTCTGGCGGCTTCGCTGATCGGCGCCGCCGGCGGGCGTCTCGAACAAGTAAAGGCCCTCGCCGCTGCCACCCTTGGCAAATTGTCGAAGGTCGAAGGCGGCGGGGCGGGTCAGATCTATCTTGCCCCCGAAACGGGCCGTCTGTTCGAGCAGGCTGAGAAACTGGCCGAGAAAGCCGGCGACAATTTCGTGACCGCCGAGCGCCTCTTGTTGGCGTTGGCTCTGGCGACCGGAACGCGCGCCGCCGAAATTCTCAAGGACGCCGGCGTCACGCCGCAAGGTCTCAACGCAGCGATAAACGATGTCCGCAAGGGCAGAAAGGCCGACAACGCCACCGCCGAGGATACCTACGAGGCGCTCAAGAAGTACGCCATTGATCTTACGCAACGTGCACGCGATGGAAAGCTTGATCCAGTCATTGGACGCGATGAAGAAATCCGGCGGACAATCCAAGTATTGTCGCGACGCATCAAAAACAACCCGGTTCTGATTGGCGAGCCCGGTGTTGGCAAGACTGCGATCGTCGAGGGCTTGGCGCAGCGTATCGTCAATGGCGATGTACCGGAAGCACTGAAAAACAAACGGCTAATGGCGCTCGATCTCGGAGCAATGGTTGCCGGCGCTAAATTCCGCGGTGAGTTCGAGGAACGGCTGAAAGCCGTGTTGTCCGAAGTGCACGCGGCCGAAGGAGACGTCATCCTTTTTATCGACGAGCTTCACACGTTGGTCGGCGCCGGCGCAGCGGAAGGCTCGATGGACGCGTCCAATTTGTTGAAGCCGGCACTCGCGCGCGGCGATCTTCACTGCATCGGTGCGACGACGCTCGATGAATACCGCAAACGTGTCGAAAAGGACGCTGCGCTGGCGCGCCGTTTCCAGTCGGTTTTCGTCGCGCCGCCGAACGTCGAAGATACGGTGTCGATTTTGCGCGGGCTCAAGGAGAAATACGAACTGCACCACAAGGTTCGCATCACCGACGCGGCGATCGTTTCCGCGGCCGGGCTGTCAAACCGCTACATCACCGACCGGTTCTTACCGGACAAAGCGATCGATTTGATCGACGAGGCCGCGAGCCGGCTGCGGATGGAAATCGATTCAAAGCCCGAGGAGATCGATGAACTCGATCGCCGGATCATCCAATTGAAAATCGAACGCGAAGCTCTGAAGAAGGAGACCGACAACGCTTCGCGCGAACGCTTTAAGAACCTCGAGGGCGAACTCGCCGATCTCGTGCGCGATTCAGCGGCGCTGACCGCGGAGTGGCAGTCTGAGAAGTCGCGGCTCGCCGGTTCGGTTCGAATCAAAGAAGAGCTCGATGCCGCGCGGAACGAACTCGACGTGGCGCAGCGCAAGGGCAACCTCACCCGCGCCGGCGAACTGCGATACGGCGTCATCCCGGGCCTTGAGAAACGCTTGGCGGCCGCCGAGGGCGGCGGAAAGAGCCGCATGGTCGAAGAAGCCGTGACCGCCGAGCACGTCGCCCACATCGTGTCGCGTTGGACCGGTATTCCGGTCGACAAGATGCTCGAAGGTGAACGAGCGAAGTTGTTGCGCATGGAGAGCGAGTTACGCAAACGGGTGGTGGGCCAGGACGACGCGCTCAAAGCCGTCGCCGACGCAGTGCGCCGCGCACGCGCAGGATTGCAGGATCCGCAGCGCCCGACTGGATCTTTCCTCTTCCTTGGACCGACCGGCGTCGGTAAAACCGAACTTACCAAAACCCTGGCCGCGTTCCTGTTCGACGACGACACCGCGATGTTGCGGCTCGATATGTCGGAGTACATGGAAAAGCACTCGGTCTCGCGCCTGATCGGCGCGCCACCCGGCTACGTCGGGTACGACGAGGGTGGCGCGCTTGCCGAGGCAGTGCGGCGTCGGCCCTATCAAGTCTTGCTATTTGACGAAATCGAGAAGGCGCATCCCGACGTGTTCAACGTTCTTCTCCAGGTGCTGGATGACGGCCGCCTCACCGACGGGCAGGGGCATACGGTCGATTTCCGCAACACCATTATCATAATGACCTCGAATCTCGGCAGCGATCTGCTGGCGCAGCAGGCCGATGGCGACATTCCCGGGCCAGTTCGCGACAAGGTGATGGCCGTCGTCCGCGGCGCCTTTCGGCCCGAATTCTTGAATCGGCTCGATGAAATTATCTTGTTCCATCGCTTGAGCCGCTCCGACATGGGCGCGATCGTAGAAATTCAACTCGGCAATCTCCGGGCGCGGCTCGCCGATCGCAAGCTGACGATCGAGCTTGATGAGCGTGCTCGGGCGTGGCTCGCCGGTACAGGCTACGATCCGGTCTATGGTGCGCGCCCGCTCAAGCGCATCATCCAACGCCAGCTCCAGAACCCGCTGGCCACCATGATTCTTGATGGCTCGATCAATGACGTCGCCACGATCGGCGTCAGCGCCGACGAGAACGGCTTGATCTTGAGCGGGCGGGCGATCGAGGAAGCGGCCTGAGTTCGGTCCGCCCTAGTTGCGTGTAGCGATCGCAATTAGGGGTCGCTGGGCGACGACGCGCGCATCGACCTCGTTGATATGCGCGCGCAGTTGAGCAAGTTCCTTGCCAGCTAGCTTGTCGGCGCCGGCGAATTTGACCGAGAGCGGATTGACCTGATTGTTGCCGACCATCACTTCGTAGTGCAGGTGGGGACCGGTCGCCAAGCCAGTCGCGCCGACGTAACCTATCACTTGTCCCTGACGTACTGCCCGTCCCTTGCGAATGCCGGGGGCGATCCCGGACAAATGGGCGTAAGCCGTCGCAAAACTGCTGCTGTGTTGGATACGGACATAGGTGCCATAGGCTCCGTTCGGGCCCGCCAGATCGACAGTTCCGTTACCGGCGGCGACGATCGGCGCGCCCGTCGGCGCGGCGATCGTCGCCGCCGCGATGCATGTGCGTGTAGCCCAAGATCGGATGCGTTCGCTTGCCAAACCCCGACGTTAGTCGGGCGCCGTCGAGTGGCGTTCCGAGCAAGGCTTTGCGCATGCTTTCGCCGCGGTTATTGAAGTAGTCGACCCCGCTCGCGGCACGGTAGCGGTAGTACTTGATCGACTCGCCCTTAGCCGTGAGAGCCGCGAACATGATGTCGCCGATCTTTGCGGCACGACCCGGGTCGGCATGAAACTGCTCGTAAAGGACTTCGAATTTATCGCCGGGCTGAATTCCGCGTTGAAAGTCGATGTCCCAGCTGAACAGCCGGACGAAATCCATGATCGTACGGGCCGGCATACCGGCCGTTTGCGCCGAAGCGAATAGACTATTGTCGATCGCGCCGACGATTCGCACGACGCTGGTTTGAACGTCTCGGTCCTCGCGCCGGGATTTAAAGCCGTCCGCGGTGCGCCTGGCTACAATCGTCGCATCAATGTTGAGCGGCAGCGAAACCATCGCGAGCCGCCGTTGTTGGCCGTTCAATTGGGGCTCGAAGTCGAGCGTTAGCGGCTGGCCCGAATCGAGACGGCGGAGGTTGACGTGCAGGCGGAGTGCGTCGCTGACCGCTTTGGTTTCGCCGCTCGCCACGCCGGCGCGCGCTAACGCCTGCGATAGAGACTCGCCCTTGGCGATGCGAATGGTCGTCGTTGCTAGGTCAACGGCGATTGCCTCGCGGTCCTGGCCAGAGCGAGTCGCGGCTTCGCTTCGCGTGAGTTTTTCCGGTCCGCGATCTTCGACAACCGTGGCATCTAGCGAACCGGCTGCACTAACACTGGTCGGCTCGGAGTTCGTCTCGAACAATGAACCCGCGGTGAGAAGAGCAGTCGCTACGATGGCGCCGAGACAGGCGCCGATACCCGCGGTGCGACGGCCTTGAGCCGTGGTTAGCTCGCGCCATTGACGGTTGAACGTGGCGCCGGTTAGTCGACTCAAGGCAGTGGATGCCAACTGTTCCCCATTTCGGTCGAATCGCTGGTATTAAGGTTGAGACGCTTATCGAAGTTAAGATTATCTTATGAATCAATGCTCTTCGAGGCGATTTTAAGTCGAAATCGCGGTTTTCTTGGGGGGCGCAGCCTCACGTCGCGGTTGGTTTTAGCGCGCCACGGGCAAAAGTTTTCGTGAAATACCGCCAAGCCAGAATCGTCGTCGACCAATGCGTCGCAGTTAGGCCAGCCTTGAGTTGGAGCTGGCGCAAGAAGTCGTTGGGGGCGCGGAGCTGTTGCCATACTTGGGGTAGGAACGTGGCTCGCTGCGTGCCATCCTGAAAAATGAGCCCGCCATGTCCCGGGGGCAGTTGGCGCAGAAGATCCGCTTCATCGGCGAATCGGATCGGCGTCGGTTCGCTCAAGATCGAGATCGACAAAGCGGCCTGACGAAATTCCTCGGCCGTCACCGGCTTGAACCGTCGATCTTCGAACGCCGTCGCGTAGGCGTTGCCGGCGACATCGAGGACGAGAGGTCGTCTTTTCGCCGCGGTCGTAACGCGCCGATGCAGCAGCGCAATCGGCCATCGATCGTCAGCGTGACGTACGATGCCCTCCGTCGACGCCAGACCGATCGGAAAAGTCTCAAGCTCCAACGTGGGCGGCTTGCGCGACCG
>SHVV01000004.1 GCA_009694095.1 Alphaproteobacteria bacterium
CGCCAGTTTGAGCGCGATCGACTGGCCCATACCGCGGCCGGAGCCCGAAACGATTGCGATTTTTCCGTCGAGTTCACCCATGGCTGACCCCTGCTTTTTTTGCCGGGCGTTTAACGCTGGGTGCTGCGCTGCGTCGATCGAATGGCGATCTAAGGAATGGCGATCTAAGGAATGGCGATGAACGCTTTGCCGACGATGGTCTTTTCGCCCGTGACCGACTCTGCGGTCAGATCGACTTCGATCCGGTTCTCGCCTTCGAACGTGGATTTCGCCGCGACAACGCCGACGCAGGCGATGACATCGCCCGGCCGCGTGATGGCTGCGAACCGGCCGCCCAAGCTCCGGATAGCGGTGATCGGAACCCAGCTCGCAACCAACTCGCCGAGAAACGCCATCGACAACATGCCGTGGGCGATGACCCCCGGCAGTCCGCCGGCTTTGGCCCGCTCGTCGTCGAGGTGGATATCGTTGTGATCGCCCGACGCGCCGGCGTAGAGCGCGAGCTGAACGCGATCGATCGCCGGTTTCGTCAGACCTGGGAGCTTGTCGCCGATAGCGATCGTCGCGAAGGATGGGAGCGAGGGCATGGTACTGGCGCTTAAGGCTGCGCTCTAGTTTCGAACGACGATGACCGTGCGCATGTCGCACACCCGCTCGCCGGTTTGATTGCTCAGCGATGTTTCGCTGACGATGAAATCGAGCGCGCCGCCCTTCTTGTCGTAGATGTCGAGAACTTTCGTTTCGCCCGTCAGAAGATCGCCGGCGTAGATCGGCCGCTGGTATGTGAACCACTGCTCACCATGCAGCACGCGCAGAATCGCAACCTTGAGATCGCGCAGCAGCCCGAACGACTGGTCGTGGTCCATCACCGCGACGTAGCCGAACGTCGGAGGCGCCGGGATCGCGCGGTAGCCGGCGGCGCGCGCCACCGCGGTGTCGCGGTAGATCGGGTTAGGGTCGCGGATCGCATCGGCGAATTGCAGGATGCGGCCCTTCTCGACTTCGAACACGAAGCGCGGATAGGTTTTTCCGATGAAGCTCTTGTCTAACATGGCGGCTTGTCTAAGGAACGGTGGGTGCGAGCTGCCCTGATACCAAGCCGCGCGCTAGCATACCGTCGCAATCGCTGGCGCTAAAGCCCGCCTCGCGCAAGATCTGAATCGTATGCTCGCCGTACTTGGGCGCAAAGCGATAGGTCGTGGCGGCCCTGGGAAGATCGACCGCCGGTGGTTGCAGCCGAAGGCTTCGGCCGTCGGGTAAGCTGGTCGTCGGCATCTTGCTGCGAACGAGATCGAGTTCGTGCGCGGCGCGGATGTCGTTGATTCGGGAGTGCGGAATTTTCGCCTTGGCAAAATCGGCGGCGATGCCGTCGATGTCGAACCCTGCGGTGATGGCGCCGATCTCGCGGTAGATGTCCTCGCGTTCGCGATAGCGTCCCTCGGCTGAGTCCCGCCGCCCGCCGGCCTTGAGCGACGCGAACTTCGGGATAGCGGTTAGGCGTTGCCACTGCACGTTCGATCCCAATGCCATGTAGATGAAGCCGTCCTTGGTCGGATAGGCGTTGGTCGGGATGAACTTGCGGTGCGCGCTGCCCCAGCGTGTGATCTCCTCCGGTCCGCAGTTCATGTCGATAAGCGGCAGCAGCGTGATTAGCCACGACGCCGCGGCCTGTGCCATCGACACGTCGATCCGGCGGCCCTTGCCGGTTTCGGCTTTCTCGGCCAACGCCAGCAGCACGTTGGCGTAAACCTCATCGCCTGCCTTGAGGTCGACCACCGGAATTCCCATCAGGGTCGGAGGTCCATTCGGATCGCCGGTGACCTCCATGAGTCCGAGCATGGCTTGGATCATTGGGTCGTAGCCTGGAACGTCAGGGTAGGCCGGCCCCTGCGCCGAGATGCCGGCCCAAATGAGATCGGGTTTGATTCGGCTGAGGGTCGCGTAGTCGATGCCGAGTTTGGCGTAGCGCGAGGGAATCGTGTTGCAGCAGAAAATGTCAACGTCGAGTTCTTCGATGAGCCGGTGCAGGATCGCCTGGCCTTCGGGCCCCTTGAGGTTGAGCGCGATCGCCTCCTTGCCGACGTTGGGCGCGACATAGTACGAGCGCCGGTCGTCGTCGGCGATTCGGCTGCCGACGTAACGATTCGGATCGCCCGGTAACTTATCGCCGCGGGCTGGCGTCGCCTCGAGCCGGATCACCCGCCATCCGAGGTGCACGAAGCGAAGCGTCGCATAAGTCATCGACAACGCCTGCTCCATCGAGATAATCGTGCGTGGCTTCATCTCCTGCCTTTACCGTCCACGTTCGGGCGCGAATCATCTCCGGGTCTAGCGGGGGGCGAGCGCCGTGGCAAGGTCAAAGACCCTTGGTACGTTGGTGACCGACCTTCGAGCGACGCCGCGTCGCGGGTTCGTGCTGGCGGCTTGTTTGGCGACGATCTTCATCGCCGCGATCGAATCGACCATGATCGTTACCGTCATGCCGACGATCGTGTCGGCGCTAAGCGGCTTCGAATTTTACGGCTGGGTGTTCGCCGCCTTTTTGTTGGCCCAGGCGGTATCGGTGCCGATCTACGGCAAACTGGCCGATCTTTTTGGCCGACAGCGCATCTTGTTTGCCGGGACGGGACTGTACGTGGCGGCATCGTTCGCGGCTGGATTCAGCGTCAGCCTGCCGATGCTGATCGCCTGCCGCGTCCTGCAAGGCATTGGTAGCGGCGCGATTCTGCCGATGGCGACCACGATCATCGGCGACATCTACACGCCCGAGGAGCGAGCTCGCGTTCAAGGCTATGTCGCGGCGGTGTGGGGCACGTCGGCGATCGTCGGACCCTCGCTCGGCGCTCTTATTCTCGCTTTCGCCGACTGGCACGTCGCGTTCTGGGTCAACATCCCCGTGGCGGTCGTCGCTCTCGGCATGATCCGGATCTACCATCGTGAAACCATCGAGCCTCGGCAGCGTCGAATCGATTTCCTAGGCGCGGCGCTCTTAGTGCCGTCGGTGAGCGCGATAATGACCGCGCTCATGCAGGGGGCGACGTTTCCGGCGTGGCTCACCGCGAGCCTGGCGCTCGCCGGCGGCCTTGGGATCGCCGTTTTCGTTCGCTACGAACGGCGGGTCGCCGAGCCGCTGGTGCCAATCGGCCTTTGGCGGGACCGGATCATCGCGATCGGAACCGCCGGCGCGTTCCTGCTCGGGATCCTGATGATGGGCGTTCCGGCGTTCCTGCCGGCCCACATCCAGGCGGTCATGGGCGAAGGGCCGCGCCTCGCGGCGTTCGCGGTGGCGGCGCAGATGGCGGGCTGGGCGACGTGCTCTGGCCTCGGCGGGGTCTTCATGCTTCGCACCTCGTATCGCTTCGTCACCATCGTCGGAAGTGTGGCGTTGATCGGCGGCGCGGCCGTGCTCGCCGCCGTCGTGCATGCCGGCGGAACCGGATTGCTGCTGGCCGGGGCATTCCTGTTCGGACTTGGGCTCGGCCTCACCCACAGCGTATTTCTCATCTCGGTTCAGACCAGCGTCGATTGGGCACAGCGCGGCAGCGCGACCTCGGCGGTGCATTTCGGCCGGGTGTTCGGGCAAGCGTTCGGCGCCACCCTGTTCGGCGCTATCTTGAACGTGGGTCTGTCCGGCGTTGATGCCAGACGGACTGGCGCGCATCTGGTCGAGGCAACGATCGACCCGGCGCGTCGAGCGGCGATGGACGAGGCGACGCTCGCGCGCGTGATCGCGGCGATGGCCGATGCGCTCGGTTCGATCTATTGGACCGCGACCGCGATCGCCGTGCTGGTGTTGGTTCTGGGGCTCATGCTGCCGAGCGGCGCACGGCCGGGGCGGGGAGCGACTCCGACGAAAAATCCTCGGAGCAAGCTTATCGAGCAATAAAGGGCGCCGCTTGCGCGCCTGATCGAGGCGATGGCCGACGCGCCCCAGCTCCATCGATTGAACGGCGATCGCGATTGTCGTGTTGGCGTTGTTCTCGGACCGACGCCGTCGCGCAGCGGCGCGAGCGAATTGCGGCGCCGGCGGTCAAATCCACTGCCGTCCGCCTCGCTCCACTTCGCGGACGGGAAGGTCCGGCGGTGTTACTCGGCGGCGAAGCGGATGGGCTCCCGGTAGCGGCCGTAAACATCGACCAGCACCTTGGTCATCTCCCCGACCGTCGCATAGGCTTTCACCGCCGCCATGATCGCCGGCATGGTGTTGACGCCGGCGCGGGCGTCGGCCTCGAGCCGGTCGAGTGCGCATCCGACTTCGACTGCGCTCCGCTCCGCCTTAATGGTCGCCAAGCTCGCGAGTTGCAGCGCCAGATCTTCCGGTTTGGTCGGGTGCATTTCGACGTCGGGCTCGTCTTCCTCGACCCGGTAGCAGTTGACGCCGACCTTCCGCACTTCGCCGCTCTCGACTTTCTTCTCGTGCTCGTAGGCCTGTTGGCTGACGTGATCCTGGAGGCGGCCCTCGGCGATCAGTTTGACGATACCGCCTAACTCATCGACTCGCGCCATGGTCCGCCTCATCTCGGCTTCCATTTTGTCGGTCAGTGCTTCGACGAAATAGGAACCGCCCAACGGATCGACGGTGTCGCAAAGCCCCATCTCCTCGATCAGCAGCTGCATCGTGCGGAGCGAGATGCGCTGCGCCTTAGGGCTCGGAATGGTGTAGGCCTCGTCATAACAACAGAGCGCGACCGTTTGCGCGCCGGCCAGAGCGGCGATCAGCGCATAGTACGCGCCGCGCATGATGTTGTTCTCCGGCTGATCGATGGTGAGGCCGAAGCCGCCGCCGCCCGCGATCATGCGGAGCCACATGGTGTCGGGATCGGTGGCGGCGTACTGCTCCTTCAGAATCTTCGCCCACAGTCGCCGGCCACCGCGGAATTTGCACACCTGCTCGAAAATCTTGCCGAAGATGTTGAAGTTGAACGAGAGCCGCCCGGCGAAATCGTCGATCGCGAGGCCACGCTTCAGCGTTTCGTCGATGTAGGCCTTGGCGATGCAGAAGGCATACGCCATCTCCTCGACCGGATCGCAGCCTGATTCGCGGATGTGGTAACCGCAGACCGAGACCGGGCTGTATTTGGGCGCGTGGCGCGCGCAATATTCGATCGTGTCGCCGACCAGCTTGATCGAGGGTTCGACCGGGAAGATCCAAGTGCCGCGGCCGACGAACTCTTTCAAGATATCGTTCTGCGCCGTACCGCGCAGCCCTTTGATATCGAAGCCTTTCTTCTCCGCCATCGCCAGGTACATGGCGATCAGGATCGCGGCCGTACCGTTGATGGTGAGCGAGACCGTGATCTTGTCGAGGTCGATGCCCTCGAACGCGACCTCGAAATCGCGCAAGCTATCGACCGCCATGCCGACGCGCCCGACTTCGCCCTCGGCCGCCGGGTCGTCGGAATCGAGGCCGCACTGGGTCGGCAGGTCGAAGGCGACGTTCAAGCCGGTCTGGCCGTTCTTGATGAGATAGAGAAAGCGCTCGTTGGTCGCTCGAGCGTTACCGAAGCCGGTGTACTGGCGCATCGTCCATGGCCGGCGGCGAAACATTTCCGCGTGAATGCCGCGCGTGAACGGATATTGGCCTGGGCGTTCGAGCGTGTCGCCTTCGCGGCCGATGTCGGCGGCGGTGTAGACCGGCTTCATTTCGATGCCGGACTCGCTGAACACCGGCTTCACGCCCGGCGGCAGTTTTTCATCGAGCGGGACGTGAGCGCGGCGCAGTCCGTTGGGGTCGCCTGCTAATTTCGTGGCCATCGGGCGGTCTGCTCCTTGATGTATGTAACGATTTCGTCGAGTTTCGATCCGGTCGCGAATACGGCGTCGACGCCGATGTCCTTGAGCGCGCCATGGTCTTTCTTCGGCACGTTGCCGCCGATCAGCCAGAGCTTGGTGCCGAGATTGTACTCGTCCCAGAGCTTCCTGAAACGCTGCGCGAACGGGATGTGGGAGCCCGAGAGGATCGACATGCCGATCACGTCGGCGTTCTCTTCCTTGGCGCGCTTGGCGATTTCTTCCGGGGTTTTGCGCAAGCCCGTGTAAACCACCTCGAAGCCGGCATCGAGCAATGCGCGCACCACCACCTTGGCGCCGACGTCGTGGCCGTCCAGCCCAGGCTTGGCGAGCAGCACCTTGATTTTTCGGGCCGAGGTCATTCGTCCGTCCCCTTGAGGGAGGGGGTAGAGGGAGGGGTGCTCCGCCTCGTCGTTGCATAATGACCATGATGCGTCGACACCAACGCTCCCGCGACTACACACTGGAGAAGCTCGCAATTGGCCGCGCGCTTGGGATGACGGGCACCGAAATCGAGTAAAAGGTTTGGCGATATCTCAAAGCGTGTCGGCTCATCGGCTACAAATACCGCCGTCAAGCACCTTTTGGTCCCTTCATCGTTGACTTCGTTTGTTTCGAGGCCCGGCTCGCGATCGAAGTCGACAACGGCCAGTACGCCGATCTGCTTGCTTGCGATGCGAGTCGGACGGCATAGTTGGAGCGGCGGGGGTTCCGCGATCTGCGTTTCTGGGGCAGCGACGTTTTGCAGGAAACGATGGCCGTCGTCGCTAGAATCGAAGCGGCGCTCGTTCGTCCTGCTCGGCGGTAAGGCGGAAGAAACGCGAAACCCCGTCATGCGCGCCCCGCCACTTCCTTGGCGATGATGAGTTTCAAGATCTCGCTGGTGCCGCCGCCGATCAGGAGGAAACGCACGTCGCGCAGGAACCGCTGCGCCGGATATTCCATCGCGAAGCCGTAGGAGGCGAAGATGCGCGAGGTATGCTCGCAGATCGCGGCCGCGGCTTCGGATGCAAAGAGCTTTGCCATCGCCGCCTCTTTGTGGTGCGGCTTGCCGGCATCGATCAGCCACGCGGCGTGGCGCACCATGTGGCGCGCCGCTTCGAGCTCGGTGCCCATGTCGGCTAAGCGCATCTGGATCGCCTGAAAGCTGCCGATCGGCCTGCCGAACTGCTTGCGCTCGCTCGCGTATTGGACCGCGGCGTCGAGCGCGGCGCGGGCGATGCCGATCCCGAGCGCGCTGGTCATGACGCGGATCTGTGCCAGGATCTTGCGCAAATGATTCTCGCCCTCGCCAACCGCGCACAGGCGATTCGTTTCGGGCACGAAGCAATCGTCGAACGCGAGTTCGGACGTGACCAGCGGGCGCACGCCCATCTTTTCGATGGCGCGGCCGACGTGGAGACCCTTGGCGCCCTTTTCAACCAGGAAGATCGTGATCTTCTCTTCCGCTTCGCCGCCGGCAGCGGCTTTGGCGAACACAGTGAAGAAATCGGCGAGCGGCGCCGACGTCACCCACATTTTTTGGCCGGTCAGCGACCAGCCGCCGGCGACCGCCTTGGCGCGGGTCTGCATGCCGTGAAGGTCGGACCCGGCGTTAGGCTCGGTCATGCAGATGGCGCCGATCTTCAAGCCATCGAGCGCCGGCTTGAACAAGCGCTCCTTGATGTCGGCGTTACCGAGCTCATGGAGAAAATGTGTCGCCATCAGGGACTGCATCGAGCAGGCTGCGGCGACCGACATCGAGCCGCGCGCGAGTTCTTCGACCGCGAGGCAGTAGGGGAGGAAGCCCAAGCCTAAACCGCCCGCGCTTTCTGGATAACGCATGCGAAAGAATCCGAGTTCGCCGACTTTCTTGAAGAGTTCGGTCGGGAACGCGTGCGCCTCGTCGATCGCCGCCGCGTTCGGCGCGATCTCGGCGTCGCTGAAGCGCGCGAAGGTTTCTTGAATCGCGCGCTCATCGTCGGTGAGGGAGAAGTCCACCAACTCCTCCTACTCTCCGCCTCTATGAGGGGGAGGAGGTAATCCGCACTGCGCTTCCGCTCGTTGAGGGAGAGAAAGCAACCCGCACCGCGCTCCCTTGTGTCGAGGCGGAGGGGGCAACAAACCCAACGCTCCTCTCCGTGCTTGCAGAGGGAAGGTAGGGAGGAGGTGGAGGCTCATGTGGCGCGAAGCTTGGTCGTCGCCGCCTGATCGACGGCGAACGTGGTCGGATTGACGACGACGCCGTACACGTCGCGCGCGGCCGCCACCGTGATGACGCCGTTGCGCACTTCGGCCGCGACTTTGTTGGCCAGCCGGTGCTTGGGCTCGCCCCAGCCGCCGCCACCCGAAGCGATCTGGTGATAGACGGTTCCCTTGGGCACGTTGGTCAGCAGGTCCTTGTTGCGCGGCGTGACGACGCGACCGTCGGGCTGGCGCAGTTCGATCCGATTGAGGCCTGCGTCTTTACCGCCCGCGAGACCAAACGCCGGTTCGAAGTCGCCGTCGCCGAAGGTGACGATTTGGGTTTCCTCCGAGCCGACGCGATACGCGGTCTCGGTGCCGAGACCGCCCCGCCATTCGCCGGCGCCGGCCGAATCGCAGAGGAGTTCGTGCTTCAAGAGCGTATGCGGCGTCTGCTGCTCGAACATCTCGTAGTCCTGATCGAGCACGCCGCCCGAGGCGTCGATCATGCCGATGTGGTCGTAGCCATCGGTCCCCCGCATCGCGCCCGAGCCGCCCTTCATGCCCATAAACATGATGTCGACGAATTTGTCGTTCTTCGCTGCGTCTTGCCCGGTTGAGAGCGAGCAGAGCAGGTTGTTCCAGCCGGCGGTGACGCGGTCGGGGATGACGGGGGCGAGCGCTCGCATGATCGCGTCCGCGTTGGGTGGGCAGAGATGATTGCCGAACGTCGTTGCCTTGGGGTACCCGGCGTTCAGGATGGTGCCCTCGGGAATGATGATTTCGATCGGCCGCGTCATCCCTTCGTTGTGCGGAATGTTCGGGTTGATCATCTGTAGGAAGGTCAGAATCGTCGCCGAGGCGCTCGAGGTGTACGTGCCGTTGACGAAGCCATTGGTGCGTGGATCGGTGCCGTTGTAGTCGAACGCGATCGTCTTGTCGCTCACGGTGATGGCGACGCGGATGGTGTACTTCGAGCCCTCGTTGCGGCCATCGTAGTAGACGTAGCCCTCGCCCCTGTAGACGCCGTTCGGGATCTTGGCGATCTCGGCTTCCATCATTTTCTGCGTCGAATCGAAGAGCGCGTCCTTGTGCGCCTCGAAGGTAGCGTGGCCATATTTCGCGAGCAGCGCCAACAAGCGCCGCTCGCCGACGACGCAGGTGCCCATCTCGGCCCGCATGTCTTCCTCGACGATCGGAAAGCGGATGTTGGCGAAGATCAGCTCCCACACGTCTTTGCGGAGCTTGCCCTTCTCGTAGACCTTGACCGGTGGAATCCGGAGCGCTTCCTGCCACACCTCGGTCGCGTTCGGGTTGTAGCCGCCGGCGACGGCGCCGCCGATGTCGGCCTGGTGTCCTTTGCACGCCGACCATGCGACCAGACGGCCTTCGAAAAAGATCGGCTTGTACACGGCGACGTCGTTGTTTTGGTTGCCCATCGAGAAAACGTCGTTATGGAAAATAACGTCGCCCTCATAGATTTCATCGCCGAAGTAGCGGCGGATGTATTTGCACACCGGCGCCAGCGAGAAAGCGAGGATCGGCAAGTTCTCGGTCTGCTCCAGCATGAGTCCGTCCGCATCGTAGAGCCCGGTGACGAAATCCTTGGCTTCGCACAGGATCGGCGAGCGCGCCGTCTTGGTGAGCGAGATCGACATCTCGTCGGTGATCGAACGGAACGCGCGCGCGAACACCGAGAGAAGGATTGGATCGACGTTGACACGCTCCTGGGCCATCGCTCGTTTCTATTCTCCTGCGCAGCTCGACCAGCCAGAGCGACTATCGACCTTCAATCGCACTCGTCACCAGGTCCTCGCGCCCTTTGCGGTAAAGCGCGAACGAGCCGAATTTATCACAGACGCAGTCGAAAGACGCGGTCACCAGGATGGCGGTGTTGACTTGCTCGATCAACGCCGGTCCGGCGATGCGGCAACCGAATCTCATCGCGTGGCCGTCATAGACGGGGACCGTCGCGAACTTGCCCTCCTCGGGCACGTAAATGCGTCGTGCGCCCTTACGCGCGCCAGACGAGTCGGCGCCGGCGTAGCTTTCCTCGCGAAATGCCGGCTTCTCGGTTACGCCGACCGCTTGTAAGCGAAGGTTGATGACCTCGATGGGGGTTTTCTGCTCTTCGAGCGAGTAGCCGTACATGCGGTTGTGCGTAGCGTGAAAAAGCCGGGCAAGAAGCGGTTTGATGTCGGCTCCGGCAAGCGCCGTCAGCGGAAACTCGACCGAGACTTCGTGGTACTGCTTGACATAGCGGCAGTCGGCGCGCGCGACGTGGCGGCGGCGTGGTTCGGGAATCTTCTCGGCGTCGAGCAATGCGTCACCGGCGTTCGTCATCTCGGCAAAAAGCCGTCCGACCTCGCGCTGGTCGAGAGCGCCGAGCCGACGCACATAGGTGCGGACGAAATCGTGCTTCAAATCGCTCACCAGCATACCCGCCGCGCAGAAAATTGAGGACTCCTTGGGCACGATGAGGACGGGTATTTCGAGCTCGCGCGCGATCTCACAGGCGTGCAACGGACCAGCCCCGCCGGCGACGATCAGCGGAAACTCGCGTGGGTCGTAGCCGCGCTTGATCGTGATTTCGCGGACGCCTTGCGCCATGTTGTTGTTGATGACGCGGTACATCCCGGCCGCCGCGTCCTCGATCGAGAACCCGAGCTTGGCTCCGAGTGCGGATTGAATTGCCGCCTTGGCCGCCGCCGCGTCGAGTTTGAGCTTGCCTCCGGCGAAATAGTCGGGGTCGAGGTAACCCAAAATGAGATCGGCGTCGGTGCAGGCCGGCAGCTTGCCGCCGCGGCCATAGCACGCCGGACCGGGATCGGCGCCGGCCGATTGCGGTCCCATGCGCAATAGCCCGCCTTCGTCTATCCAGCCGATCGAGCCGCCGCCGGCGCCGATCGTGTTGATGTCGAGCATCGGCAGCGCGATGCGATAGCGGTTGATCGAGCCTTCGCTCGCCGTGTGCGCGGCGCCGTTTTGCACCAACGCGGCGTCGAAACTCGTACCGCCCATGTCGACGGTGATGCAGTCCTCGCGGCCGTGCGCGCGGGCGTAGCCCAAGCCGATGCCGGGGCCTGCCGCCGGCCCCGAGAGCAGTGTAACGGCCGCCTGCTGCATCGCGATGTCCGGCGAAATGACGCCACCATTCGATTGCATGATGAGGAGATTGCCGGCAAAGCCGAACGCTTCCAGGCGCGCGACCAAGCTCTGGAGATAGGCTCTCAGTTTGGGTCCGACGTAAGAATTGAGCACCGTGGTCGACACCCGGTCGTAAAAGCGGATCGCCGGGAGGAGGTCGGTCGAGACCGTGAGGTACGCTTGCGGAAGCTCTTTGCGGACAAGCGTTGCGGCGGCTTGCTCGTGCGCTGGGTTTGCGAATGCGTTCATGAAGCAAATGGCGATCGACTCGACACGTTCGCCCTTGAAAAGGGCGAGCGCAGCTGCGACTTCGGCGAGCGCTAGCGGTTCGGTTTCAATCCCGGCGCGGTCGAGGCGGCCGCCGACGCCAATACGTAAATAGCGAGGCGCGAGCGGGGGTACGTTGATGTAACGGTTATTGTACTGCTCTTCGCGAATGCCGCGCCGCATTTCGACCGCGTCGCGCAGGCCCTTGGTCGTCAGCAGCGCCGTCTTGGCGCCGGAAAACGTGAGCGTGGCGTTGGTGGTGACCGTCGTACCGTGGACGATGGTCTCGATCCCGGCCGCGAATGCCTTCGGCGCCAGGCCGTAGCTTCTCGCCGCTTCGCCGAGGCCGTTAATAAGACCGATTGCCGGATCCTCCGGCGTCGACAGGGTTTTGAAAACGCGCGGGCCGCCGTCGGCATCGACGACCAGAAAATCGGTGAACGTTCCGCCGACATCGATCCCGACTTTGAACGCCATGCCGCCCAACTCCGCGTCGCGGCTGTGGATGAGGAGGTCGTCTTGCCGCGTTTGGTTTATATAAGAGGCGGAGCGGCGACGCTATTGGCCGCCGCACGATCGCCTTTCAGGGGGAACGACGATGGCCGTCAAAGCACCGACGCCGGAGCAGATAAGAATCGTCGCCAAAGATCTTGGCTTAAGCCTATCGGACGCCGACGTCACCGAGTTCGGTGGCTTGATCGCGGCCACCGTCCGCGACGTCTATGGACCGCTTGATGCGATGCCCGACAACTTGCCGGAGGTTCGTTACCCGCGCACCCCCGGGCATCGCCCCGATGCGGAGGAAGACCCGCTGCACGCGTGGTACGTGAAGACTTCGATCAAGGGCGCACCGACCGGGAAGCTCGCCGGCAAGCGCGTGGCGCTCAAAGACAACGTGTGTCTGGCGGGCGTACCGTTGATGAACGGCGCTGGCACGATGGAAGGCTACGTGCCGGACGTCGACGCGACCGTCGTGACGAGGATTCTCGATGCTGGCGGCGAGATCGCCGGCAAGGTGCACTGCGAATACTTCTGCTTCTCGGGCGGCAGCCACACCAATGCGACCGGGCCGACGCACAACCCGCGCAAGATGGGACACTCGGCCGGCGGATCATCCTCTGGTTCGGCCGCCGTCGTCGCATCGGGGCAGGTGCCGATGGCGATCGGCGGTGATCAAGGCGGTTCGATCCGCGCACCCTCGTCGTTTTGCGGGATTTACGGCTTGAAGCCGACCCATGGGCTTGTGCCTTACACCGGGGTTTTTCCGATCGAACTCACGCTCGATCACGTCGGGCCAATGACGGCGACGGTTGCCGATAACGCACTCCTGCTCGAGGTGATCGCTGGTGCGGACGGGCTCGACCCGCGCCAGTACGCGCCGAAGATCGACATCTACACCAGGGCGCTCGATCGCGGCGTACAGGGTTTGCGGATCGGTGTCGTCAAGGAAGGGTTCGCGTGGCCGCAGTCGCAGGCTGAGGTCGATCGCAAGGTACGGACCGCGACTCGGGTCTTCGCCGATGGCGGCGCTACCGTCGAAGACGTATCGATACCGTGGCACCGTTTGGGGATGTCGCTTTGGACACCGATCGCCTGCGAGGGGCCAACCGAGCTTATGATGAAGGGCAACGGCATGGGCACGAACTGGAAGGGCCTCTATGTCACGAGCCTGTTGGATGCCCATGCGGCGTGGAAGAACCGCGCCAACGAGCTTTCCGAAGGGCTCAAGTTCGGCATTCTGCTCGGCCAATATATGCACCGCTACTACCGCAACCACTACTATGCCAAGGCGCAGAACGTGGCGCGCAAGCTGCGCGCCGCCTACGACCTGGCGCTGTCGCGCCTCGACCTTCTGGTGATGCCGACCTCCCCGATCACCGCGCCGCCGCTGCCTGGTCCCAACGCGACGCGGATCGAATCGATGGGACCGGGATTCGCCTCGATCACGAACACGGCGCCGTTCGACGTTTCCGGACACCCGGCGATGTCGGTACCGTGCGGCATGGTCGATGGGTTGCCCGTTGGGATGATGCTGATCGCACGCTATTGGGAAGAAGCGACGATCTATCGGGCAGCGGCGCAGTTTGAACGGGCGGTTAAATGGGAAGCGGCGTGAGCGTGGGCGCTGCCCTCGATTTACAGCGGCGATGACTGAATCGGTCTATTCGGCCTTCGCGGCCGCCGCCGAGCAAACGCCGGACCGGCTGTTCCTACTCGTTCCGCCGTCGGCGGCCAAATCGTACGCGCCCAAGGGCATGACGATGACCTATCGCGAGGCGGCGGCGACGGTCGAAGCGCTTAGAGATTCCTATGAGGCGGTCGGTTATGGCGCTGGGGCTCGCGTCGCGCTTTTGCTCGAGAATCGGCCGGCGTTTCTATTGCACTGGCTCGCGCTCAATGCACTCAACGTGTCGGTGGTGCCGCTCAATCCAGCCTTCGGCGATCGTGAACTCGCCTTCGTGCTGGAGCACAGCGAGGTTGCAGCTCTGATCGCCGTGCCGGAGCGGGCCGAAAGCTTGATCAATTTGGTTATTGCCGAGAACTTGGAGCTTCCGGTCGGGATCGCTGGCGAGGCGTTTCTGGCGCCCTCGCCGCACCGAGTTGACTATCGAAGCATCGCACCGCCGGAGGAGGGCGAGTGCGCTGTAGTCTACACCTCGGGCACGACAGGGAAGCCCAAGGGCTGCATTCTCGGCAACGAATATTTCCTCGGCGCTGGCCGTTGGTACGCCGGTATCGGCGGGTACTGCGCGCTGCGCAACGGCGGCGAGCGTTTGCTAACGCCACTGCCGCTCTTTCACATGAATGCCATGGCATTCTCGTTTCTCGCCGTGGTTGTGACGCGGAACTGTCTTGTCCTGCTCGACCGATTCCACCCTGCGACCTGGTGGTCCGACGTCGCTGCGACACAGGCGACGGCGATCCACTATCTCGGCGTCATGCCGGCCATCCTGATGCAGCAGCCGCCGCTTAAGACCGACCGGGCGCATCGCGTCCGATTTGGCTTCGGTGCCGGTGTCGATTCGAAATACCACGCGGCATTCGAGAAGCGTTTTGGGTTTCCACTCATCGAGGCGTGGTCGATGACTGAGACCGGTCCTGGAGCCGTGGTGATCGCCAATCGCGAACCACGCTATGTCGGTACGCGTTGTTTTGGCCGGCCGGCAGCCGATCTTGAGTGCCGAATCGCCGACGATGAAGGCAATGCGGTTGGGCCGGGCGCGGAGGGCGAACTTCTCGTACGTGGCGCGGCGAGCGCGCCACGGCACAGCTTCTTTCGCGGCTATCTTAAAGACACTCAAGAAACTGCTGGCGCATGGGCCGGCGGTTGGTTCCGCACCGGTGATATCGTGCGGCAGGCCGCCGACAACAGTCTGCATTTCGTTGATCGCAAGAAGAACATTATTCGCCGGAGCAGCGAGAACATTGCCGCCTTCGAAGTCGAGGGTGTGGTCGGCGAACACCCGGCCGTCAAGGAGACTGCGGTGATCGCCATTCAAGATCGGTTCCGGGGCGAGGAAGTGATGGCGTGCGTGGTGCTCAGCCCGACGGCAACGCCGGACGAGGCCACCGCGCGGGCGATCGCCGATTTCTGCCGTGATCGCTTGGCTTGGTTCAAGGCGCCGGGCTGGGTTCTATTTCGCGACTCGCTGCGTACGACCGCGACGCAGAAGATCGAAAAGGCGAAACTCAGGGTACCGCTCGAAGAGCTGTTTCGTAGCCCGACCTGCTTCGATCTGCGGGCGTTGAAGAAATCGCCGGCACCTCATTGAACTGGGCCGTCTTGACCACGATCGTCGCCAAACGGGGAAAATCAAATGATGCGCGTTATTCGCTTTGAACGGTTCGGCGGACCCGAAGTTCTTACCATGACGACGGTTCCAGACCCGGTTCCAGGACCGGGCGAGGTCGTCGTCGATATTCATGCCGCGAGCGTCAACCCAGTCGATTGGAAGATTCGGTCCGGCCGGTTGGAACGTTATTTCAAATCGACTTTTCCGGTCATTCCGGGGCGAGACGGCGCCGGCGTCGTGGCGTCACTTGGAAGCGGTGTTGCCGGGGTCAAGGTCGGCGATGCGGTATCGTTCGTGGCCGCCCATATGGGACAGGGGACTTATGCCGAGAAGATCGCGCTCACGGCGGACCGCCTCGTGGCCAAACCTGCAGGGTTGAGTTTCGCCGGAGCCGCCGCATACCCGCTCGCGGGGTTGACTGCCTGGATGGCGGTGGTATCGACCGCACCCGTCGAGCGCGGCATGAAAGTCCTCATTCACGCTGGGGCGGGTGGCGTTGGCGGGATCGCGGTTCAGATTGCCCGCCACCGTGGAGCAGAAGTGGTGGCGACCGCGAGCGCTGCGAACGCCGACTACGTTCGATCGCTCGGTGCGAGCCAAGTGATCGCGTATGACCGTGAAGACTTCTCGGCTCGGCTCAAGGACCTCGACCTCGTGTTCGACACCATGGGGGGCGCGATACACGCACGCTCATACCGTGTCCTCAAGAAAGGCGGAACGTTGGTATGGATCACCGCCGAGCCGGTCGACGATCACGGCGCCAAATACGGCGTGGCGGTCAAACAAGCGCTCGTGCGCGATAACCCGGATGCGCTGCGCGGGTTGGCCGCGTTGGTCGCTCAAGGAGAAATTCGACCGCAGGTTGGGCGCGTTCTACCGCTTGCCGATGCGGCTGAAGCGCATCGTCTCTCGGAAACCGGTCACGTTCGGGGGAAAATCGTTCTCGCCATGCGCTGACGTCGATCGAGTTCAGCGGTCGCCGACTTCGATGACGACGGCCATGCCGGAATCGCCGGCGGCGCAGCCGGTGAACAAGCCGACGCCGCCGCCGCGAATGACCAACTCCTCGATCAACTCAATCGTAGCGCGCAGCCCGGTCGGCGCGTTTGGATGTCCCCAAATGAGCGAGCAGCCGTAATTGTTCATGTCGTTGAGCGGGAATCCGGTTTCGCGGGCGAACACCACGTCGTTGACGGCGAACGGATTGTGGGTCTTGACCGCATCGATATCGGCGATGGTTTTACCGGCGTGTTCGAGTGCGCACTTGGCCGCCGGCACAGTCGCCGCCGGCATGAACGCTTCGTCGACCCGACCGCTGCCGAAGCCGAGGACGCGCACGCGGATCGCCGGATCCGATGCCATGTCGCGCGCTCGATCTGGCGTTGTCATCACTACGGCGGCGTTGCCATCGGCTGGATGAGTCTGGCCGCCGAACGTCACCGAGCCACCCTCGCGCAAGGGTTTGAGCTTGGCGAGACCCTCCGGCGACGAGGCGAACACGCCTTGATCGCCCGAAAGCGTCACTTTCGTCTTGAGATAGCGTGCGTCCGGCACGTCGAACGGTAACGTCATGTAGCGTTTCTGAAACGCCGACTCGGCTGCGGTCGCTTGCTGGTATTGCGCATAGCGGCGCAGGACGACATCGTGTTGCTGCGCCGTCGTCACCTGCCACTTGGCAGCGCAGTTTTCGGCCGTCTCGATCATCGAGACCTGCGCGTAGGGGTCGCGATTCATGTTATCGATCAGCCAGTTCTCGTGTTGGCCAACGCCTCCGAGCCCGTCCGGGTTGGGGTAGTAGATGTGCGGCGTATACGAAGTCTTGTCCGCCGCGACGACCAACGAACACACGTTCTGACCGGTGGCGATATCCGCGGCGCCGGCTTGAAGGCATCGAACCGACGTGGCGCACGCCTGGGCTATCGTCGGACCGGTCACGGACGGCGCGCCGATCATGCCCATGAACCACGGCACGCCCCAGAACGCCTTGTATTGCGGCGTCGTGATGCCAAGCGCAGCGCTGTCGAAGACGCTGGCTGCGATCTTGCGTCGTCCGAGTTCGACCTTGGCGACGTGGGCCGCGAACTCGATCGCGTTCAGGTGGCCGAGGGCGCCTTGCCACTTCGCGAACGGAGTCGTCCAATACGCCCCGTAAGGAATCTCAACATTTTCCAACATTGTGCACGCTGGCCGCGCGTCGCGGCATATTTCTTCACCCATAGTCGAGGTGACCCAATCGGTCAATTCGGGCCAAGCTGTGCCCGGTGGCTACCCGATGGAAGATTTTTTATCAAGAGGAACCAGATCGGGGGATCGCCGTGGACGTTGTCGAAAAGACCTATGCCGGTGTCGTTGTTTTGAAAGTGAGCGGTCGGGTTGACCAGAATACATCCGAGACATTCGGGCCGCGGCTCGTGCATGCGATCGAACAGGCGGGCGAGATCGCGATAGCTTATGTGCTGCTCGCCGGTGACAACGGCTATGTGGTTCGGGCGCTCGGCGGCATGGACCGCGAGCCAATCGAGAAGTGTCTCGGGACGCCAGTAGCCCGCCTGTCGAAACCTGCGCGCGCTCGCATCAGGGTGGCGCCTGAGATCGGACTTGCGCACGATCCCGACCCGCACGCCGCTGCCTACGGGGCCGCGGCCGTGAAGGCCAACGCACGGTTGACCCAGGGTCCTTGCGGTTCTCCGCCGGCGTAGTGCGCGGTGAAATGGTTGCGGCCCTCGAAAACGATCTTTTCGACCAGACTACCCGCCTTTTTTAGCGCTGTTTCCATAGCGTCGGCTTGCCGACGTAGGTGGGGAAAGTCATCGTCCCCATACGCGATCAAGAACGGTGGCGGCGCCATGCCGATGTGACGGATCGGGCTCGCCTCCATCTCGAACCCGTTGCCCTCCGGGCCGAGAAACCGCGGCCGCACCGACAGCCCTGCGCCGGCGGTGAAATCGTAGACGCCCGAGAGCGGAAGCGCTCCGCGAATGACGTTGGCGGGGACGCGGTAACGCGCTTGCCAATCTAGTCGAACGGCCGCCAGCGCGGCGTAGTGGCCGCCAGCGGAATGACCACCGACGAACAAGCGTGCGGGATCGCCGCCGAAACGAGCGGCGTTCTTGTGCAGCCATGCCACCGCGGCGAGAACATCCTCAAATCCGCTCGGGAACACGTGCTGCGGTGCGAGGCGGTAGCCGATCGAGGCGAATACAACGCCGGCGGCGACGAACGGCGGCGCCATGAACGCCATCCATTCTTTATAGCCGCTGGTCCAGCCGCCGCCGTGGATGACGGCGAGAACGCGACCGTCGGATTTTCGCTTCGGCGGCGAGACCATCGCAATGCGCTGGTAGGGGTCTGCGCCGTACGCTTCCTCTTCCAAGGGAATGCCGGCGCCACGCTTCAAAACCTCGGCGTGATAGGAACGGGCTGCGTCCGAGGAGAGCGGTTCCTGCGGCGGGTAGTCTTCAATGCGCACGGGGGGCCTCGTTCAGGGCACGGAGCACGCGCTCCGGCGTCATCGGTAGTTTGGTGAGGCGCACGCCCGTGGCGTGGAAAAGCGCATTCGCGATTGCCGGCGCTGGTCCGACGATCGGCGGTTCGCCGATGCCCTTGGCACCGAATGGGCCGGAGCCGTCAGGATTTTCGACCAAGATCGAATGGATTTCCATCGGCGAATCCATCGTTCCCGGAATTTTGTAGTCCATGAACGAGGGGTTCGCGACTTTGCCACCGTCCCACACCATCTCTTCAAACAATGCGTAGCCGATGCCCTGCACGACGCCGCCTTCGATCTGACCCTCGACGGCCATTGGGTTGATGGCGCGGCCGAGGTCGTGCGCCGCCCACACCGCGAGCGGGGTGATGCGACCGGTCGCCTCGTCGATCTCGATTTCGACCGCATGGACGCCAAACGTCCACACGCCGAACCGGAACGGGAAATGTTTGATGACGGCCTTGGTTGGGTCGAGCACCGGTCCGTCGTAATGTAACGCGTGCGTGCCGATGATCGGCCCGCCGGCTGCCCAGTGGGCGTAGCCCGAGATCGCCGCGAACGGCAGTACCTTGTCCGGCACGCCCTTTAGTCCGATGAACCCGCCAAGCCGAAGTTCGAGGTCGACCTCAGCGCACTCCATCATCTGGCTCGCATACTTGATGAGCTTCTTCACCGCTTCTTCAGCCGCGCCGACGATCGCGCGCCCGACCATGTACGTGACGCGGCTCGCCGACGTTCCCCAGTTGTAGGGAGAGGCATCGGTATCGGGTTGTGCGAACGTGATGCGATCGACCGGCAGTCCAAGTGACTCCGCCGCCATTTGCACCAGAACGGTATCCGAGCCCTGACCGTTGTCGACTGCACCGGTCGAAAGCACGGCGCTACCGTCCTCGAGAATGCGGATGATGGCGCTCGATGACAGCACGCCGCTGATGTGGGGAATACAGGCGAGCCCGATACCGCGGCGAAAGCCTGGGCGGCCTTTTTCGTTGCGGCGGCGCTTCCAGTCGGAAGCGGCGCGAACCTTTTCCAGGCACTCCTTGAGGTCGGAGCGTTCGAGCTCAATGCCGCACATCCACTCGCGCCCAGGCTCGGGCGCGTTCTTGAGACGAAGCTCAAGCGGATCCATGCCGATCTTGGCCGCGATCTCGTCGATCTGCTGTTCGCCGGCCCAAGCCGCCTGTGGTCCGCCGAAACCGCGGAACGCGCCGGAGCGCAGCTTGTTGGTATAGACGCCTTTGCCGCGGCAACGGGCGTGCGGAATACGATAGGTGCCACGCGAAAACACAGTCGAAACCCCGACGACGCCGGGCGAATCATCCGCATAGGCGCCGACGTCCATGAGGATATCGACTTCACGCGCGACCAAGGTTCCGTCTTTCTTGGCGCCGGTTTTCATGCGGATCCGCGCCGGATGGCGGACGCGCATCGTTTCCATGTCCTGCTCGCGCGTCAGCGCGATGCGGACCGGCTTACCGGTTTTGATCGCGAGCATCGCCGCGATCGGCTGAACCGTGATCTCGATCTTGCCGCCAAACGCGCCGCCAACCTTGGGCGAGAGGCAGCGGATCTTCGACATCGGCAGTCCAAGGCTTTCCGAGAGGTTCGACTGATCGCGAAAAATCGACTGGTTGCTCGACCACACCGTCAGTTTGCCATTGGCGTCGACCTCGGCGAGAGCGGCGCACGGCTCCATGTAGGCGTGGTACTGTGCCTGCGTCTCGAACTCGCCTTCGACGATGACATCGCACTCGCCCCAGGCGGAGTCGACGTTGCCTTGCGAAATCTCGCAGTCCTGCAAGACATTGCCGCGAACCGGCAAGCCGAGGACGTTGACGTACGTGGCGAGTTCTTCGTGAATGATCGGCGCGTTGGGCGCCAGCGCTTCATCGGGGGAAAACACGGCGGGTAGTTCTTCGTAAACGACGTCGATTAGCTGCGCTGCTTGGCGCGCGGTATCGACATCGAGCGCAGCGACCGCCGCCACTGGCTCGCCAACGTAACGGACTTTGCCCTTCGCGATCGCAGTCTCGTCCTTGACGAACGGTCCCGAACGGCCCCAACCGGCGTCGTCCCCCGTGATGACGCCGATCACGCCGGGAACTGCGAGCGCTCGCGTCGTGTCGTAGCTGATGATGCGGGCGTGGGCGTGCGGACTTTGCAGAATGGCGGCATGCAACATGCCGGGTCGAACGAGATCGTCGGTGTATTCGGCGCGCCCGGTGATTTTCTCGCGCGTTTCGAGCCTTGGTAGCCGCGCGCCGACCGGGTGAATGTACGGGTTCATGATGTACCCCGTTCGCTCGCGACCTGAACCGCGCGCACGACTTTGACATAGCCCGAGCAGCGACAGAGGTTGCCGGACAGTCCCTCGCGAATTTCCTCTTCGGTTGGCTTCGGCGTCCGTTTCAGGAGCGCGGTCGCGGCGATGATCATGCCGGGCATGCAGTAGCCGCACTGAACCGCGCCCAATTCGAGGAAGGCCTGCTGCACGTTGGAAAGCGTGTTGCCATTCGCCAAGCCTTCGATGGTTGTGATGGTGCGGCCTTGGCAGTTGGCGGCAATCGAGAGGCAACCGCGAACGACTTCGCCATCGACTATGACCGAGCACGCGCCACAGATACCTTGGTTACAGCCGCGTTTGGTGCCAGTGAAATGCAGCACGTCGCGCAGCACGTGCAAGAGCGTGTGCCACGGCTGGACGAACGCCTGGTGTAGCGCTCCATTGATCGTGAGCGTGATAGGGACGGTTGTGGTCATGACACGGTCTCAGCACGGACGCGGGCTTTGGAGACAGCCCGCGCGAGGATAGTTGGGAGAATCATCAGGCGGTATTCGCTTGAACCGCGAAAGTCATCGATTGGGTCGCACGCTGCGGCAAGGAGCACCCCGGCGGCCGCGACCGCGCTGTCTTGGAGTCGGCTGCCGACGAGTTTGGCCTCGGCCGCGGCGACCCGGATTGGCGTCGCGGCACAACCGCCGACGGCGATTCGCGCGTGCCGGCAAACGCCTTTCTCCAGTGCGAGTACGACGCCGGCTGAGACTGTCGCGAAGTCGCCCTGCACACGGGCGAATTTTTCATAGGCGCTGCCCGCGCCGGCGACACCGGCAGGGATCGAAACAGCAACCACGATATCACCCGGCTCGAGCGCCGTTTCGAGGTAGCCGGTGAAAAAGTTCTGCGCATCAATTTCGCGCTTGGCTCTTGAGTTCTCGATCGTCACCGTGGCGTTGGCGGTGACGAGTGCGGTCGGATAGTCGGCGGCGGGATCGGCGTGGCTGATCGAGCCGCCAATCGTGCCCATGTTGCGAATTGCCGGATGCCCGATGAGGGCGGCCGCCTCACGGACGAGGCGCTGGCCGCCGTCGAGTGCCGCTGTATCGGCGACGGCTTGATGACGCGTCATGGCGCCGATCGTGACCGAGCCGTTCTTGCGTCGGGTGATGCCGGCGAGCCCTTTGACGGCCGATAGACTTACCAGCGCCGACGGCGCGAGCAGGTTGGCATTCATCATCGCGACGAGCGTCGCGCCGCCGGCGAGGCAGCGCGCATCATCCTCGTTCGCAAGGACCTTAAGCGCCTGCTTGAGCGTTGTCGGCTGATAGAACTTCACCCGCCGTGCCTCCCTGACTCGCGGTTTCGGCTTCAACGCGGGTGCGGAACGCGACCGCGAATTCCTCACCGATCGACTTAGCCTTCTTTTTCATCATGCCGAGGCCGAATTTGCCAAGCCGCCCGACCAGCGCGACTTCAGAGGCATAAGACACGGTCGTCGCGCCCGGGCCGTTCGCGAGAAGGCGGAGTTCGCTTTTTGCGGTCAATGTGCTGGCCTTGCCGCCCTCCTCGCCGCGCGCCGTCGAAGCGAGGTAAGTCGGCGGCTCCGCCTTCGTGAGGTCGACGATTACGTTGAAGTTGGTTTTGATCGGACCAAGGGCGATCTGGATGGTTGCCTTATACGACGTGGCAGTCAGTACCTCGTAGGACTGGCAGCCAGGCACGCACGGAGCGACGGTTGCAGGATCAGTGATGAATCGCCAGACGCGCTCGATCGGCGCCGCCACGGCGAAGGTTTCCGCAATCTGCATGCCGCCGGCGGGACTAGATCGAGGTTGTTGCAGGAACGATCATCTTCGGGTCTTTGAGCCGGCCGCGATCGATAATGACTTCATTGTCGAGCATCACCGTACAGTCGCGCATCGGTACGTCGTAGTGGCCGGTCGTCGAACGTTTGCCGCCGCCCTCGTTGTTTGGACCGGTCGAGAACAGGAAATTGCCGGCGAAGGTGCGCGCTGCCGCATAAGTGCGCTCCGGGTCGTCACCCCATAGCGCCAGATTGTCCCACCGTGCGTTCGGATTGAGGCCCCACCCCAAGTGCGATATTGCGTGGCCGTCGAAATCATCGTCACTCTTCTTATTGCCGTCGAGCCAATGTGACATCAATTTGGCGTCGAGCCCGCCTTCGATCTTGCGGACGAATCCGTCGTGAATCTCCAGCCGAATTTGGTCGGTTACGTAGCGGTTGTAGGGCAACACGATCAAGTCGCCGGGTTGGATCACGACTGAGCCGTTTGCCGTACCTTCATTGGGGAACGTGTGGACGTGGCCGCCGCCCCAGTGGTCGAACCGGCCGGGTTCGTCGGCATAGCCATATTGAATCATCGTCGGATACTCGCCGACTTTGACCGTGAAGTCGGTACCGGCCGCATTGGTGATGCGCATGGTCCGGGCCGACTCGAGCCTCTTGCCCGCGTAAATAACCGCTTCTTTGAGCCCGGGCGGCGACATCAGCGATTCGAGATCATCGGGGTGATCGATCACCATGAGGACACGGGTGCCGCCTTTGCGAACGTCCTTCATCCATTTGGTGAACAACGGTACATGCAGGCAGACGAGCATGTCTGCCGCTTTGAACGCTTCGAGCGTTCCCTTGCATTGACCAACCGTAGATATGCCGACGCGATGCCAACTCGGAACTTGATTGACGCACAGCGAATAGATGTCTGCCCCAAGATCGGCAGCGGCTGCGAACGCCGCTTCGACGAATTTCGGCTGCGTCGACAGATCGGTCAGCACAGCGATCGTCTCGCCGGCCTTGACCCGGCTTAACTCGAATTCTTTGCGGAACAGGGAGGCTAGTTTGGCGGGGTTGGTGAGTTGCGGGCGCATCGGCTCCTCCTGGTGACAATAATTATAGTCGCGCGACTACAGAGCTGACCATGCCCCACGCGCCGATTGAACTGCGGGCTCGCCAACTCCAGGGGGAGAAGCAGCCCGACGCTGGAGAATGAGGCAAGAAAATTCGATCGAAGTCTCGGCTCGGTGCCGCCGAGTAGCGCTCGTCGCGTTTCGTGGAACGGCCCCGATACTTCTCGCTGACGTAAACGGCATCCTTCGGGCTCGCGTTATTACGTCGACTCGTAGTAGATACACATCAAATTTTTGTGCACCCACAAACACTTGACGCCGATTCCAGGTTTTCCACAGTAGGGGTTCTTCCTACTGGCGAGTTGCATTGAACCGCCATAAACTCATAAAAAATTGTGTCGTTGGGCTTGATGCGTCGTTCGATGTTTTCCGCGCTTTCGTGCGTAGTCCCAAGTATGGTCACCTCAATGAAAAAAATACGTGTGGCGATCGCTGGGGTCGGGAACTGTGCGAGCTCGCTCGTGCAAGGCATTGAATACTACCGCAGCCGCGCGGACGGCGATGCCACCGGCCTGATGCACCTGAACATCGGCGGATTTTCTCCGAGCGACATAGAGCCGGTTGCGGCTTTTGACATCGACCGGTGAAAAATCGGTCGATCGCTCGAGCAGGCGATCTTCGAAAAACCGAATCGAACCCTGGTCTTTCAAAAGATTATTCCTTCGTCGGGCGTCATCGTGCAGATGGGGCCGACGCTCGACGGCGTCGCGCCGCATATGGCCGACTACCCCGAGGATGAGGCGTTTCGCCCGTCCAACGCACCGCCGGTCGACGTGGTGCGCGTCCTTCGCGACTCGGGCGCCGAAGTACTCGTCTGTTACCTGCCGGTCGGATCGGAGCAAGCTGTGCGACACTACGCCCAAGCGGCGATCGACGCCGGCGTTGCAATGGTCAACTGCGTCCCCGTTTTCATCGCATCGGATCCGGTGTGGGCCGACAAATTTCGTAGCGCTGGACTGGCCCTGGTCGGCGACGACATCAAGAGCCAAGTTGGCGCGACGATCGTCCATCGAGCTTTGGCGCGGCTCTTCGCCGATCGCGGTAACGCGCTCGACCGCACTTATCAGCTCAATACCGGCGGCAACACCGACTTTTTGAATATGCGTGCGTTGGATCGTTTGGGGTCGAAGAAGATCTCGAAAACCGAAGCGGTTCAGTCTCAACTGGACGAACGACTCGAGCCCCGCAATATCCATATCGGTCCCTCCGACTACGTTCCGAGGCAGGGCGACAACAAGGTGTGCTTCATTCGTATGGAAGGCCGCGGCTTTGGCGGCGCGCCGATCGATATCGAACTGCGGCTGTCGGTTCAGGATTCGCCCAACAGCGCCGGCGTCGTCATCGATGCGATCCGCTGCGTGCAGTTGGCTCGTCAGCGTAGAGCCGCCGGTCCGCTCGATGTGGTGTCGGCCTACTATATGAAAAGCCCGCCCAGACAAATGCGCGATTCGGAAGCGCGCGAGGCGTGCGAGGTGTTTATCTCCGGCAAGGAAGCGGCGAAACCGCGGCGCCAAAACGAGGGCAAAGTGGTCGCGGCTAAATACGCGGGTGCCAGCAACTGAAGCTGTCGCATCAGCCAGATAAAAACATGCCGCCGAACGCGGCGCCAACAATGCCGATCGGAAACTCCTGCGGCGCCATGAACGAGCGCGCGCCGACATCGCCCCAGATCAAGAAAATCGCTCCGAGCAGCGCGCAAACCGACAAGACCTGGCGGTTTGTTGGCGCCGACGAACCGCCGCACGATATGCTTGACCATCGGACCGATGAAGCCGATCGCGCCAAACGGACCCTGGGTGGGAGCAAGATAGATGCCGGGTCTGTTGTACGCAGCGCTTCGTCCGCTCGCGCTGTCGCGAGCAGTTTAATAAGCTGCAGCAACGCCATCGCCGCGCGGGTCGGCGGCGCCGTAGATAAGACGATCGGGCCGCAGAACGATCGCGCCGGCATGGCCCATGATCTCGGTCATCGGGGCGACCACTTCGATGTCCTGACCGACGCGCCGCAGAGCGGCGATCACGTCCTCGCCGATCCGGCTTTCGATCCGTAGGTTGCTGACCGAAGTGCCCCAGGTTCGGCCGAGAAGCCAGCGAGGTGCGGCGATGGCGTCGGCCAAATCCTGCTGAAACAGAACGTGCCGGGTGTAGACGGCGGCCTGCGTTTGCGGCTGGCCATCCCCGCCCATGGTCCCGTACACCATGCGCCGACCATCATTAAGGATGGCAAGCGCCGGTTGGATGGTGTGGAACGGACGACGGCCGGGCTTGAGTTCGTTGAGTGATCCCTCAGTTAACGAGAACGAGACGCCGCGGTTCTGCCAAGTGATGCCGGTCGCCGGAAGAACGACGCCCGAGCCAAACTCCCAGTAGAGGCTTTGAATGGCGCTGACCGAGCGTCCGGCGGCGTCGATGGCGCCAAACCAGACGGTATCGCCCTTGACCGGCAGTGTTCCGAACGGCGCAGCGTGGCCCATATCGACGACGACTGCTGTCTGGTCGAGGTAGGCCGGCTTGAGGAACGCGGCGGGATCGGCTTTCATGTAAGCGGGGTCGGTAACGTAGTTGTCGCGGACGCGGAACGCCTCCTTGGTGCATTCGACGAGGCCGTGCACGTGTTCGAAGCCGTCGGCCTTGTCGATGCCCAGACGATCGAACAGGCCGAGGATCATCAGCGAGGCGAGGCCTTGCGTCGGCGGCGGCAGGTTGTAGACGGTGCCGCTCCGAAGTCTGACAGAGAGCGGCTCGACAAGTTTGGCGCGGTGCGTGGTCAAATCTTCGCGGGCCAACGGGCTCCCGATAGTGGCAAGGTCGCTCGCGATCGCGGCGCCGATCTCGCCACGATAGAAGTCCACCAAGCCGTTGTTCGCCAAGCGAGCCAACGTTTCGGCGAGACGAGGTTGCGTGAACCGAGAGCCGGCAGTCGGGGGCGCACCTCGGTCAAGAAACGCCGGCGAGTACCCAGGGACGTTCCTTAGCTCAGCGAGTTTGCTGTTCGTATTGTTAGCTTGAGTATGAGTAACGGCGAAGCCGCCGCCAGCGTACTCGATCGCGTCGGCGAGTAAGCGCTCGAGCGGAAGACGCCCGCCCCATTCCTTCGCGATCGCCAATGCCGCTTGCCAACCGGAAACCGCACCCGCAACCGTCAACGCCGCGAGTGGTCCGCGTGGTGGGATCGCATCGTGACCGCGTGCGCGATAGAAATCCGCGGACGCCGCAGCCGCAGCGGCTCCGCAGGCATCGATCGCGACCGGAGCGCCGCCGTCGCTGATCAGCCAGAAATTGTCGCCCCCGAGGCTGTTCATGTGGGGATAGACCACGGCGATCGTGGCCGCTGTCGCCACCGCTGCCTCGATCGCGTTTCCGCCTTCGCGGAGAACGCGCAGGCCCGCTTGCGCCGCTAGTTGATGCGGGGCGACGACCATACCGCGCGTCGCTTGGGGCGTATTCATGGGGTGTTTAGATTCGAAGCGATCCTTCGCGAATCTAGCGTCGCCGCCCACAGATCGTCAAACCACGGCAGGTCGAAAGCGAAACGGCTAGCCGATTTCTCGGCTAGCCGCTTCTACTATACTAAAAGCTAACTAGCGCTTCGCTTTCTTCTTCGCTGTCTTGGATTTCTTCTTCGCAGCGGCTTTCTTCTTAACAGGTTTAGTTGCCATGGCTATGAATGCCCCCGTTTTGGGTTGAGGAAACGACGCAAGTTTTGATTCTGGGAGCAGTCGCATGCCGCCGAGCGACGATGTTACTCGCCGATCCAACTTCAAACATCACAACGCTCTTGCTCATCAACCTCACGCGTCACGAACGCTGCGCCACGGGTGCGGACTTCCTCTTCGGTCGCGTTATCTTTTTTCACTTCGCCGCGTCGCAACCACACACAGCGAAACGTACACGTTGATGTCTATATGTAGTACTTCTTCTTCGCACCTTAAAGCAACATATTTTCGCTTGCACGGTTTTTTTGTGCGCGACGACGCGTAAGTTGCCGAACGTCGGTCGCCCGCGCTTAACAATCCGGGAGAAAAAATCGGCGCTGAACCGACGCATGGCGGCAACAATACAACGGCGCGTCAGATTGAATCTTGATCGCGGTATTGATGCCTTCGATAAAAGAGCGATGACGAGGGCCCAGGCCACCTTGGAGGCTAGTTCTTGAGCGTGTGTTTCGTTCAGCGTAAATCGGCGTTATCGTAGACAAATTAATCCGCGTTCCGCTGGATCGCGATGAGGGAGGGTACCGATGCGCGTGAAGTTCGCCGAGGTAGGCGGAATACCGACTCGTTATTATTACGAAGGAAGCGGAGCGCCGCTCATGCTGGTCCATGGCGCCGGCGTGTCAGGCGATTCCTGGCTCCGCAACATCGATGAACTTGCGCGCGATTTCTCGATCGTCGCGCTCGACACGATGGGCCACGGCTTCACCGGCACCGGCGCTTACACCGGCGGACCACCGCACGCCTACATGGTCGATCATTTGATCGCGCTCGCCAACCACGTCGGCTTCGACAAGTTCTCCCTGGCGGGGAGCTCGTTTGGGGCGATGCTTTCGATCCTCACCCACTTCAAAATCAAGGACCGGGTCGAAAAACTCATACTGATTTCGTCTGGATCGAGCACTCTTTCGGAGGAGGAGCACCTCAAGTCGGTACAGAACGCCTACAAGAACGGCATGTCGGCGATGGAAAATCCGACCTACGAAAACTGTCGGGCGCGATTGGGACGAATCTTTTTCGATCCGAGCAAGATTCCCGAAGAATTGCTTTGGATGCAGGTGACGCTCTACGCTCGCCCCGGCGTCAAGGACAACTACGAGAAGCGAATGAAGGGGATGATGGACCCGGCGGCGAAAAAGTTCCGGGTGGCCGAGCGCATGCACGAGATCACGGTGCCGACGCTCTTGGTTTGGGGGCTAAATGATCCACGGGTGATCTACGGTCGCGCCGTGGAAGCTGCGAACCAGATCAAACAGTCCACGCTGGTCGGCTTCCCGGAATGCGGACACGAACCGCATATCGAGCACTGGCAAAGATTCAACACGGTCGCCCGAAAATTCTTAAAAGACGAACAGATCAAAGACGACCGTCAATTTGGTCAGGGCGCTGAATTCGGCGCCATAGCAGCGGAGTAGGCGATGCGCGCACATTTCACCACCGTCAACGGCATTCGTACTCGCTATCACACCGAGGGCAGCGGCTACCCGCTCGTGCTCATTCATGGCGTCGGCATTTCGAGCGAGTCGTGGCTGCGCAATGTCGATGAACTGGGCAAAGATTTCTGGGTGATCGCGCCCGATTGCCTGGGGCAGGGTTTCACCGAGCCGGGCGACTACAAGAGCGGCCCGCCGCAGCCGCCCACGATCAAGCACTTGATCGGGTTGCTCGATCAGTTGGGTGTCGACAAGTTTGCGATCGCCGGGAGTTCGTTCGGGGCGATGATTTCGATCCTGACCTGCTTTCAATTGCCGAAACGAGTCGAGAAGCTGATTTTGGTGTCGTCGGGGTCGAGCACGCTGCCGGAGGTCGAACTTGAAAAGTCGCTCAAGGAGTCGTACGCCAACGGTGCCAAAGCGTACCACAACCCAACCTTCGAGGTTTGCCTCAAGCGGTTGCAGAACGTGTTCTATAACCCGGACGACGTGCCGCGTGAAGTGATCTTGATGCAGCTTACGTCCTATCGCCTGCCCGGCGTGCTCGACGCGTACGAGACGCGCATGAAGGGACTGATGGATTTCGACGCGGTTCGCCCCTATCGCACGGCCGAACGCCTGCACGAAATCAAGGTGCCGACTCTACTGATGTGGGGACTCAATGATCCACGCGTCATTTTCGCGCGCGCGCAGGAGGCGGCTGCTAAAATAGAGCGCGCGACCTTGGTCGCCTTCGACAAGTGCAAGCACTTCCCGCACATGGAACACCCGGCGCGGTTCAACCGGATTGTGCGGAAATTCTTGAAAGGCGAATCGATGGAGGACGAAACGCGCCGAGCCGCCGAGTAACCGCGGCGGCAGTCGATGAAGCGTCTAAACGACGGCGGGCGATGGGCGCAAACTTGATTTACTCTGCTGATTCGCACGTAAACGAGCCGGTCGATCTGTGGGTCAAGTCGATGGGCGCCAAATTTGGCGATCGAACGCCGCGGCTCGTTGAGGAGTTTCGCGGCGAGAAAGGCCGCTTCTTCTTTACCGGTCTCCGCGTGATGAAGCTCGCCGACGACGAGGATGAGCTTCGGCGTATGGGGCTTTCGCTTCAGGTCGCGTACGAACCCGATGCACGACTCGCATTTCAGCGCCAAGCTGGGGTTGATTGCGAAATCATCTATCCGACGTTTGGACTGCATCAGCTCGTCGGGCCGGACCGCGAAGCGATGCGCCGAGCGTGTGAAGTCTACAACGATTGGGCGGCGGAGTTTTGTGGCCACGACCGCAAGCGTCTGGTTCCGGTCGCCACCATTCCGGTCGACGATGTCCGATGGGCGGTCGCCGAAATGGAGCGTTGCCGCAAGACGGGCCATTGGGGCGCGATGGTAAGCCTGCAGCCGCCGGTCGGATTGCCGCCTTATCGCGACTCGATGTACGCGCCGATTTGGTCGGCGGCCGAGCGGCTCGGTATGCCGCTAACGCTTCATCTCGCAACTGGCCGGCGCAAGACACCGATCCAGGCCGCAGTCGATGGAACCACCGACGGCATGGCGGGTATCTATATGAGTACCCGAACCGAAATCATGGATGTTCTCGCTGACGATTTCATTTGGGGTGGGATTCTCGATCGGCACCCGAAGCTCGACATCATTTGCAGCGAGTTCGAGATTTCGTGGATTCCGTTCTTCTGCGCCAAGATGGATGAAATGCAGTTCGGTATGGGGCACCGCCTCAAACTGCCGAAGATTGAGATGAAAGCGAGCGACTACGTAGTCGAACGTGTATGGCACGTCCTCATCAATGACCGCTTCGGTGCCGAAACGGTCAAGATTGTCGGGCCGAAGCGTATATTATGGGGTTCGGATTTCCCACACGTTCGCTCGATCGGACTCAACGCGCGCCGCTACGTCGATACGTTGCTCGGCGCGCTTGATTCGAACGTTCGTCAGCAGGTTGTGGCGGACAATTGTGTCGGCCTTTTAGGCCGAACCCAGTAGTGGCAGAATGGGCATTGAAAAGAAGCGCTGATACGGAGGGATAGATGGCGATCCAGGAAGCAGAAACGCAGCGGCCGGCGGCTAAGAGGGACTACTTCCAGCCGCGTCGGTTTGGGCACGCCAATCTCTATATCGGCGAGATCGAACGCTCGATGGATTTCTACCGGAATGTCGTCGGACTGCGCGAAGCGTATCGCCGCCCGCGGATCCTGGCCGGGTTCCTGAACAACGGCAACACCCACCACGACATCGGCATGGTGTCGCTCGCGAGCAAAGCGGCGCGCAGTACGAAAATCGGCATCAACCACTTGGCGTGGGAACTCGAGACTCAGGTCGATCTGGTCGATGGCTATCGTCGTTCGATCGCCGACGGCATCCGCTACGACATGACGATCGATCACGAAATTTCGCATTCACTCTACTTCAAGGACCCGGATGGAAACTTGAACGAGGTTTATGCCGATACCGAGATGCGTTGGTACAAGCAGCGTTTTGGCGACGTGCTGAAGCCGACTCTGCAGTGGACGCCGGGCGATACCCTACCCTCGGACAAGATCCACTACGAACCCAATCCAGATTATGTCCGCGTCGAGCACGCGGTGTTTCATCCGATCAAGATCACGCAGGCGATGCTGGTCGTCGACAATTACGAAGGTGCGTTCGACTACTACACCAAGAACGTCGGCTTGAAGCCGCTGATTGGCGGTCACGCGACGCCCTATTGCGTGCTCGGCGGCACCTGCGGCCTGCGCGATCTCGCCTTGTTTCGGGCCAAGCCAAATCGCCCCGCCGAGCTCCATAACGTCAAGTTCGTGGTCTGGAGCGAACAGGATCTCGAAGCGTCGATCAAGCGTGCGCGGAACGAAGGCATTAAGATCCTCGCCGAAATCGATCATCCGAGCCGGCGTGGCATCGCGATCGCCGACCCCGACGGCATCCGCATTCTTTTCTATGTCGATCGGACGAAGTCGACGCCTAACTTGGCCGGAATCGACGAGGAGACTGCGTTTTATCTGGTGTAGTCGCCAGTGTGACCGACCGCCCGGAGCACCGGGCGAGCTCAGAGGAAATGCGTTCGTTGGTACTTTGGTGTTGGTGGAGTGTACCCCTCGTCATGACCGTCGAAGATCGCCTTAGCGCGCTTGGTCTCGTGGTGCCGCCGACCCACAAATTCCCCAACCAAAATCGGGTCGGGTGCGTCCGTGCCGGGAATCTCGTCTTTGTATCGGGCCACCCGCCCACGGCGCTCCCCGGCGTGAAGACAACCGGTAAAGTAACGGGCGATCTCACGCTCGAGGAGGCGCAAATTACCGCACGCGCTTGCGCGCTCAACATGCTCGCGTCGCTCAAAGCGGAACTCGGCAGCCTAGATAAGATTAAGCGGGTCGTGAAGATCAACGGTATGGTCAATTCGTCGCCCGGGTTCATTCAGCAGTATGCGGTAATCGATGGTGCCTCGGACCTGTTTGTCCATTTGTTCGGACCCAAGAACGGGCCCCATGCACGCTCGGCGGTGGGTATGTTCGAACTGCCTCGCGCTATCCCGGTCGAAGTCGAAGGCGTCTTCGAAGTCGAATAGGATGAGGGCTCAGTAGCGTCATTGACCGCGTGGCTCATCCGCGCGACCATGGCGGCGGCATAGAGCGCGACCGAGGGGGGTTCATGGCGATTACCGAACCGAGCGATGCCGAACCACGCGGCCGCGCGCGCCGGCCGAAACGAATCAACTACCCTGGCCGCGGCGGCAAGAGCGGATTTCATCCGCAGGCCGAGCATTCGGCCACCCTTCCGTCGTATTACTATTACGATCCGGCGATCTTCGAGCGCGAGAAAGAAGAAATCTTTTATAAGACTTGGCAGCTCGCTGGTTACGTGGCCGATCTCGCGAATGTCGGCGATTACATCACGACCCGCCTATTGGATCAGCTGATCTTCGTCGTTCGCGACAAAGATCGACGGTTGCGCGCGTTCTACAACGTCTGCATGCACCGTGGGCATACGCTGCTCGAAGGCAAGGGCAATGTGAAGAACATCACCTGCCCGTTCCATGCCTGGACCTATGGGCTCGATGGCGCGCTCAAGGCCGCCGGCAACGCCGAGAACGTGGTTGGTTTCGACCTTGACGATTTCGCCCTCAGCGAAGTTCGCGCCGAGCAGTTCTTGCATATGGTGTTCATCAACCTGGATCCCGATGCAACGTCGTTGAACGAGCAGGCCGGCGATTTGGCGGCCATGATGCGGCGCGTCTTACCGAACCTCGATCAAATGAAAAAGGTTCGCCGCGACACTTACGAAATCAAAGCCAACTGGAAACTCTTGGGCGATCAACTCGAGTGCTACCACTGCCCGGTCATTCACCCGCAGGTCATGGGGAGCGAGGACTCCTATCTTCAACCCTCCTTCGAGTCCGAAGAGCACGGTATTTGGTCGATCGATGTCTCCAGGGGGGCCGACGATGTCTTGGAAAAAATCCGCAAGTTCCTGCCTGCCGACGTAGGTGCGGAAACGTTCACCAAAGATGTCTATATCTGGTTCCTGTGGCCGAACTTGATTCTGATCACGCACCACGGCCCGCCCAACCTTAAGATTGGCTACGCGATGCCGGATGGGGTCGGGAACGTCGTTCGCCATATGGATCACTTCGTGCTCAATGATCCGCCGAACGCATTTGAATTGGCGCAGATGGACAACCACATGAATATCGCGGCGCCGCAAGACCGCGAAGCGATGGAAAAGCAGATGGTCGGCATTAGGGCGCGTGGCTACCGCCAAGGCCGGCTCATGGTCGATTCCGAGCATTCATGGCGGAGCGAGCACGGGGTCCACTTCTTCGACGACCTGGTCTGGAAAGCGCTGAACGGAGATCGATACGAGGCCGGCTGAAATGCCGGGGCGACGCTGTTGATGGACGTATGCGCACCTAACTTTGTGTCGCGTGCGCAGCATTAGCGAGGTGTGCCGGTCGACGATGGCCCGCCAAGGGAGAAAGCGATGACCAAACGGATTCGGTGCGGCCGGTTGTTCAGCGGGATCGAGAACGAGACCCGCAAGGATCAGACTATCGTCGTCGACGATGGCGGCGTCATCACGTACGTCGGACCGACGAACGAGGCGCCGCCGCGGGGCTCGCGTGAAGTTTCGATCGATCACAGCAAGCAGTTCGTGATGCCCGGGCTGATCGACGCGCACACGCATCTCACGTTCGGCGGAACGCAAACGCTCGAAGACATCGATCTCTATGCGCCGCTCGAATTTCGCGCGCTGCGGGCGCTCATCTGGGGCCAGCGGCTGCTGCAAGCGGGCTTCACCGGCGTGATCGATCCCGGCTGCACTGGTCGCACCATGATTTCGGTGCGCGATGCGATCAACTCCGGAATGTTCGAAGGACCGCGCGTCTGCGCCTCGGGTCCGTTCATCGGCAACTATCAAGGATACACCGCGTTCTATCCGACGTGGATCAACAATCCGACCGCGGTGTATGCGCATGTCGATTCGATCGACCGCGGCATCGAGATCGTGCGTTCGTTCGCCAAGGATGGGGTCGACTTTTTCAAATTCGCGCTCGACGGCAGCGCGCTCGACGGCAAGGGCGGATTGGCGTCGTCGATGCGGCCCGATGAAACCAAAGCTTTGTTCGGCGAGGCGCATCGCCTCGGCAAGCGCGTGATTGCTCACTCGAAGGGACGCGACGGCGCCGAAACAGCGGCCAAAGCTGGCGCCGACGTGATCTACCATTTCTCGTGGCAGGACGATGCGTCGCTCGAGGCGGTGATCGCCAACAAAGTAACGATTTGCCCTTCGCTCGTCATCATTCACAATCGCTATGCGTACACTCAACCGACGGACGGTCACGGGATGGGAGCTTCGACCGCGGGCCGCCTGCGGGACCCTCGTCATCCCGAGTGGGACGGCCACGGCGCCCGATCGGATCTCGGACGTTCGGAATGGCGCGGCGCGATCGCGGCCGCCAAGAAAGCCTATCAGGCTGGCGTTCCGATCATGGTCGGCAGCGACTCCGGATTTGCGGTGTGCCCGGTCGGCGAATGGAACGCGCTTGAGCTTGTGCTTCTGCACAAGTACGTCGGGATGACGACGGCCGATGTCCTCAAGGGTGCGACGTCGGTCAACGCCAAGTTCATGCCGGGCGGCGACAAGTTTGGCGTGCTCGAGAAAGGTCGCTTCGCCGACATCTTGGCCGTCGATGGCGATCCTCTCACGGCGATCGACGTGCTGCTCGATAAGTCGAAACTCACCGTCTACAAGGCGGGCGAACGCATCAAGTCAATGCCGCCCGCGATCAACTACCGCAAAGAGCAGGATTTCTCCTATCGCATGTGGCAGGACGTCTACGACCAGCGCTTTGTCAAAGCGTTGGGCGAGGCGTCGCGGCTGCAGGCTTTTGCCGCTGAGTAGCTATCAGTTCGTCATGGCGCGAAAAGGACGTTTCCTCTCGGCTCCGTACGGTGCCTACCATCAAGCGATCGTACCGCCGATCGACGAGACTATGCAGCTGGTGGGTCCGGGCACGCCGGGCGGCGAGTATCTGCGTCGATTCTGGCACCCAGTCGCGCAATCGGTGCGGCTCGACGACCGGCCAGTCGCATTGCGTATCCTCGGCGAAGATCTGGTCCTGTTTCGCGACAAATCGGGCCAGCTCGGATTACTGCACCGAAACTGCGCGCACCGCGGCACTTCGCTTGAGTTCGGCAAGATCGAGGAGCACGGTCTGCGGTGCTGCTATCATGGCTGGCTGTTCGGCGTCGATGGAGCGCTGCTCGAAACGCCGGCCGAGCCCGCGAATAACCCTTATCTCGGTAGACTTTGCCAGGGTGCCTATCCGGTCGTCGAACGTCATGGCCTCGCGTTCGCTTATTTTGGCCCTCCGGACAAGAAACCGCCGCTACCCGCTTTCGACATCATTGATCAACCGGGGATGGCAATCGGCCATGGTGAGCCATCGGTCATTGGCAACGTCAAGCCGTGCAATTGGCTTCAGATCATGGACAACGTGGTTGATCCGGTGCACGAACCGTTCCTGCACGCGCGTCACTCGGGGATTCAGTTCCGTGATCGCGACGGGCGCGAGGTGAGCGAACTGCTCGACTTGGGCGAGCCGGAGTGGTTCGAGACGCCGATTGGCATCCTCTGCGAGGAAGCACGCTGGGTGGGCGACTCGGTTTGGGTTCGCTCGATGGAATATATCTGCCCCAACATCGCGCTCGTGTGTCAGACCCCGAGCCTGCCGCCGCACTATTCGAGCAAGTCGGACGAGATCGCATCGCTCCCACTGCTCTGCCGCTGGCGGGTTCCGGTTGATGACACGACGACCACCGAATTCGCGTATGTCTTTTATCCACGCACCGGCGTCAATGATTACCTGTCGAACGCAATTCCGGGAACGCGGTCGAACTACGGTGATCGGAGCTACGAGGAACGGCAGCGGTACCCCGGCGACTATGACGCCCAGGTGTCGCAGCGCTCGATCGCTCGACACACGAACGAGCACCTGGCGGCATCCGACAAGGGTGTGGCGATGATGCGCCGCATGGTGCGCGACGGGATCGAGACGGTGGCGCGCGGCGAAGATCCAAAAGGGCTCCTGCGAACGCCCGGCGAAGTATCCACCTACGCCAATGAAACCGTGAAACGCTTGCCGCGCGGCGCGAACGAGGTCGAGAATCGGAGTATTTTGAAGGCCGCGATGCGGGCCGTTTTCGAACGTTCCTCACAAGGATCGCTGGCGGCGCGGGTGCGCCGAGACGCTTTACCCCCGCTTCAGATCAAGGTCTGAGCGAATCGATACCTAGATGCGGCGGCTAGCGCCGACCCGCGTCGACCGGGCGCCACTTGCGGGTCGACTCGATGAATAGATCCTCCGGTGCGAACTTCTTGGCTGAAATTCCTTGCTCGAACGACCAACGCGTTTGCGCTTCGAGCGTCGGGCTGAGCGGCTCGACGCCGTAAGGCCAGAAATTCTTTCCCATCAGTTTGACGGTGTCTTCTGCCTCGGCCACGATCCAGGGCAGACTGGTTGTTAAAGCATCGAGCTCAAACAGACGGGGCATCGCCCATTGCTTGGCAAGTTCGAACGCATTCAGCAAGTTCACCGGCAACCACGAGTACTTCTCGATCATGTCGGTTCGGATGCCGATCAAATGCATGATCGGCCAAACTTTGGTGCGTTCGAAGCTCGCGCGCTCGACGCTGCGGAAATCCGGAAACAGGCGCTTGATCTTGGGATGACCGGCGAGGAACGCATCGGGATCGCGGGCCGCAACGATCGCATCGATCTTGCCCTCGATCAGGAGCTCGGTCAGAGACTTGCCACGTTCGGCCATCTTGGCTTCGATGCCGGCAGGCGGTTCGAAGTCCATGTAGGCGTGATCATAGGCGGTGTCCACTCCGCCGAAACAGTACTTGATGTCGGTGTGGCCGATGCCGAATTCATCTTTCAGCACGCCTTTGGCCGAGAGCCCGCGCGTAAAGTGATAGTTAGGCATGCCGATCGTGGCGCCTTTCAAGTCCTGCGGTTTCTTGATGCGGCCGTCGGCGTTGATCCAAATCGAGCAGTGCGCGAAGACGCGTGAAACAGCCACCGGGATCGCACGATAGGGGAGATCGCGGCGCGAGCGAGCCAGCATGTAGGTCGAGAGCGACATCTCCGAGACTTGGAACTCGTGGTTGTTCATGAGCCGCGGGAACGAGGACGATGGCGGCAAATGAACGAACGTTACGTCGCAGCCTTCGACTTTGACGTCACCGTCGCGAAGCGCTTGGATGCGGTCGTAGTTGTCGCAAACGATTGTAAGCGGTACGCGCGCCATTGGCTCCTCCTTGAACGACCATCGCCAGCGCCGCTCGAACGACGCCTATCACATGGCCGTGCTTTCCTTAGCCCAGAGTGGGCACCGCGTCCACGCTCGCTGCGCCCTTGATTGAGCAACGCCATAGCCTCACAATCGCCGGCACTAGGCGCAGTTGCATAGAGGCAATCGGAGATGGCGGATCAGCATCGATTTCTAACCGAGACATTTTCGGCCTACACGCAGGCTGAAGTTCCGCCGATCGAGGAGAATCTGCAGCGAGTCGGACCGGGAACGCCGGGCGGCGAATATTTGCGCCGTTTTTGGCAGCCGGTTGCCCAGTCGGCGATGTTGAAGGACCTTCCGGTCAAGATCCGCATCATGGGCGAGGATTTGGTTATTTTTCGCGATAAGTTGGGGCGGGTCGGCTTACTTGAGATGCACTGCACGCACCGTGGAACGTCTCTTGAGTTTGGTAGGATCGAGGACCGCGGTATCCGCTGCTGCTATCACGGCTGGCAGTTCGATATCGATGGCGCGATCCTCGACACCCCGGCCGAGCCGGAAAAAAATCCGTACAAGGGTAAGCTCTACCAAGGCGCTTATCCGACGATCGAATATCGCGGGCTGGTGTTCGCTTACATGGGGCCGCCGGACAAGAAACCGCCGTTCCGCAAGTTCGACATCTTCGAAAATCCAGACATCGACTTTGGGCTTGGAGAACCGCTCGGCGGCAATTTGAAGCCGTGCAATTGGCTGCAAGTCATGGACAATGTCGCCGATCCGGTGCACGAGGCGTTCTTGCATGCTTCGATATCGGGCATACAGTTCACTGACACCAACGGGCGCACGGTCGAAGAGCTCGCCGACAAAGGCGAGGACGACTACTGGGAAACCGATGTCGGCGTCCTTTGCCATGTGGCGCGGCGCGTCAAAGAAGCGGTTTGGGTTCGCTCGATGGAGTACGTGATTCCAAACATTATCCAGATCTGCCAAATGCCGTTGTTGCCGCCGCCGTTTGCAAGCGGTGAGGACGAACTCACGATGCCGCAGCTCCTGACGCGGTGGCGTGTTCCGATCGACGACGAAAACACGATCGAATTCGCGTTGGTCTATTTCGGCAGGAATGACGAAAGAAACTACGTGAGTGCGCCTTCAATCGCCCTCGCTACGAACCGCGGCGGCCGCAGCTACGAGGAAGCGCAGCGCACGCCGGGCGACTACGATGCGCAAGTCGGTCAAGGACCGATCGCGCGCCACGGCCGGGAGCACCTTGGTCGCACCGATCGCGGTGTCGCGCTCATGCGCCGGATCGTGCGCGAAGGGATCGAAGCGGTCGAGCGAGGCGAGGACCCGAAAGGATTGTTCCGGAACGGGGCGATCGCGCCGGTCTACGCCAACGAGACCATCCGCCGTGCATCACGCGGTGCGACTCCGGAGGAAGACCGCGCGATCGTTCGCCGCGTCTCGCACGACCTTTATCGAAAAACGTTGGCGTCGCGACCGCGAACATGGGCCTAACGACGACCACTATCGACCTCTCCCCGTGGAGAAGCGAGTTTCTTCGGCAAGGCGAGAGGGCTCACTAATGGGCGCACAGCATTTTCTCACCGAAACGTACGGTGGCTATCGGATCGCCAAACAACCGGCGATCGACGAAGACCTCACGCGGGTCGGGCCGCGTACTCCAGCCGGAGAATTGCTCCGGCGCTATTGGCAGCCGATTTTACATTCGGCCGACCTCAAGGACCTGCCGGTTCCAGTTCGGATTCTTGGCGAGGACCTGGTTGCTTTTCGCACCCTGGGGGGAGAGGTGGGGCTGCTCGAGCGACACTGTTCGCACCGCGGCGCCTCGCTCGAGTACGGCAAGATCACGGAAAACGGTATCCGCTGCTGCTACCACGCGTGGCATTTCGCGCCTGATGGGCGCTTGATCGAGGCACCGACCGAGCCTGCGCAGAACCTATATGCCGGCAAGCTCTGCCAGGGCGCCTATCCGACGAGGGAATTTGCCGGACTTGTGTTCGCCTATTTGGGGCCACCTGAACGCAAGCCGATATTTCCGCTCTACGATTCGCTCGCGCGGAAGGACTTTCACTTCGGCCTCGGCGAGCCCGACGGGAACAAGATCAACATCCAGCCGACCAACTGGCTGCAGATGATGGACAACACGCCCGATCAGGCGCACGAGGCGTTTCTCCATTGCATGCACTCCGGCCCGCAGTTTCTAGACCAGAACGGTCGGCCGATCACCGAACTTGCTATCATTGGCGAACTTGATTGGTGGGAGACGCCGGCCGGGCTCGCCTGTCACGAAGCGCGTCGGGTCGGCCCCGATGTCTGGGTTCGCTCGATGGAGCTTCTGTTTCCGAACTCGGTCCAGGTCTGTCGCCCACCGGTATTCCCGCCGATCTATCCGCCCGAAAAGAACAGGATCGAATACCCGCCGTTCTTGATCCGGTGGAAGGTGCCGATCGATGACACGCATACGGCGAACTACTCGATCATCTTCTACTTTCACGATGAGCCGGCTGACTATTTCACCAAGCCGACGCCGGCGGCCAAAGCGCTTTATAGCAATCGAACGTACGAAGAGATGCAGCGCTCGCCGGGTGATTTCGAAGCTCAGATCGGGCAAGGGCCGATCGCTATTCAGGCGCGCGAGCATTTGGGCCGCACCGATCGCGGACTCGCGATGATGCGCAAGATGTTGCGCGACAATATCGAGGCCGTGCGCCGCGGCGACGATCCAAAAAATGTCGTTCGTACGGCGAACGGCCCGATCCCGACGTACTCGCGCGAAATGATGATTCGAGTACCGATGGCTAACGACCCTGAAACGGATAAGAGTCTTTTGCGCCAGCTGTCGAAGCAGACACTCGATCTTTCCTTCGCGGCGGCAGGGCGCTGACAGGGCTGACAATGGGCGTATCGTAGGTCGCGGACGTCTGCCAAAACCTGCGAGTCAGTTGGGAATTATCGATGGTCGGTATCCTTGCATATGGCGGTTATGTCCCGCGGCTTCGGCTGAAACGCGCAGCGGCGGTCGCAGCAAACGCCTGGTTCGCGCCAGGGCTTAAGAGCTACGCGCAGGGCGAACGCTCGATCTGCAATTGGGACGAAGACACGCTCACGATGGCAGTCGCTGCCGCGCGCGATTGCTTGGGGCCAACACCGCCCAAGAGTTTGGCCGCGCTCTACTTGGCTTCGACCACTCATCCATTTGCGGATCGGCAAAACGCGGCCGTGGTTGCGACCGCGCTCAATCTGCCGGCTGATCTCGCGACCTCGGACGTTTCCGGAACGCAGCGCGCTGGAACCTCCGGCTTGATAACCGCCTTGAACGTCGTGAGGGGAACTGGAAATCCCGCTCTTTATATCGCCGCCGACAACCGACGCACGAAGTCCGGATCGGCCGGCGAACTGCTCTACGGCGCGGGCGCGGCGGCGCTGGTGCTTGGGCCGGACGACGGGACCGCCGAGTTCGTCGCTTCGCATCAGATAGCAGTCGATTTTGTCGACCACTATCGAGCCGAGGGCGAGGAGTTCGACTACGGATGGGAAGAACGTTGGATTCGCGACGAAGGATTCGCTCGGCTCGTGCCGCAGGCGTTGACCGGCCTGTTTGCAAAGACCGACATTAAACCGAATGAGATCGACTATTTCGTCTTACCGTGCGTGTTTCGCGGCGTTGTCCAGGGGATTGTTAAACGGATCGGCATTCGCGAAGCGGCGGTGAGCGATAACCTGCACACGGTCATGGGCGAAGCGGGTGCAGCGCACGCCGTGGTGATGCTGGCGAGGCTCCTTGAGACGGCGAAGCCAGGGCAAACGATCCTGGTCGCCAGCTTCGGCCAAGGATGCGATGCGCTTCTCTTTCGAGCGACCGATCGGATCGCGATGACGAGGCCCTCCCGCGGCATTAGCGGTTTTCTCGCTCGCCGCAAGGAAGAGACTAACTACCAGAAATTTCTCGCCTTCAACGATCTCGTGGTTCGCGACCTGGGCATGAGGAGTGAAGTCGACAAACAAACGGCGATGACCACGCTCTATCGCAACAAGGAGATGATCCTGGGGTTCGTCGGCGGGAAATGCCGTGTTTGCGGCACGCTGCAATATCCGAAATCAAATATCTGCGTGAACCCCAATTGTGGCGCGGTCCACAGCCAGGACAACCACCCGTTTGCCGATACACCGGCGGAAATTCTGACTTGGACCGCCGACAATCTCACGTTTACCGCCGATCCGCCGGCGCATTACGGAATCGTTCAATTCGCCGCGGGTGGCCGGTTCCTCGCCGATTTCACGGATGTCGATCCGGGAACGATCGATGTCGGACAGCCGATGCGAATGACGTTCCGCATCAAAGACCGCGATCGGCAGCGCGGCTTCGTGCGATACTTTTGGAAAGCGGCGCCGGGCTAGGGTTACATGGGAGCGAGCGATGGCACAGGGCATCAGGGACAAAGTCGCGATCCTCGGCATGGGGTGCTCGAAGTTTGGCGAACGCTGGGACGCAGACGCTGACGACCTTATCGTCGAGGCCTTCACCGAGTGCGTGAAGGACGCCGGAATCGACAAGAGCCGCATCGAAGCCGCTTGGCTCGCCACCGCGATCGAAGAAGTGAGCGTCGGCAAATCAGGAATACCGCTCGCGCAAGCGCTACGCCTTCCCTATATCCCGGTGACGCGCGTCGAGAATTTTTGCGCCTCAGGTACGGAGGCATTTCGTGGCGCGGTCTATGCCGTGGCCTCTGGCGCTGTCGATATCGCGCTAGCGGCCGGTGTCGAGAAATTGAAAGACACCGGTTACGGGGGCTTGCCGCAGCGAAGCCGAGGATCGCTCAACGACATGTACTGGGCGAACCTATCGGCGCCGGGGAGTTTCGCGCAACTTGCGTCGGCCTACCGGGCGAAGCACCGGGTGAGCCGAGAAGACCTAAAGCGGGCGATGGCGCGGGTTTCGATCAAGAGCCACGCCAATGGCGTCAAAAATCCTAAGGCTCATCTGCGCAAAGCAATCACGGAAGAGGACGCGCTCAAGGCGCCGATGGTGGCCGAGCCGCTGGGTCTGTTCGATTGCTGCGGCGTTTCGGACGGCGCGGCCTGCGCGATCGTGACGCGTCCGGAAATCGCTCGCGAACTCGGCAAGAGCGACCTTGTATCGGTCAAGGCGCTGCAGCTGTCGGTCTCCAACGGCGCCGAAGCCGGCTACAACAATTGGGACGGAAGCCATTTCGTCACCGCCCGCATCGCGTCGCGTAAGGCCTACGAAGAAGCGGGCATCGGCAACCCGCGTGATGAAATCAGCATGGTCGAGGCGCACGATTGCTTCTCGATCACCGAGCTTGTGGCCATGGAAGACCTGCGCCTTTCGAACGAGGGCGAGGGGTGGCGGGACGTGCTCGATGGAGCATTCGACGCCGATGGCCGTCTTCCCGTCCAAATCGACGGCGGCCTCAAGTGTTTTGGGCACCCGATCGGCGCATCGGGGCTGCGGATGCTGTACGAAATGTACCTGCAGCTCCAAGGACGCGCCGGCGAGCGCCAAATCAAGAATCCGCGCTTCGGCATGACCCATAATTTGGGCGGGTTTCCGCATCAGAATGTGTGTTCGGTCGGAATTCTCGGGCGCTTCGAACACTAAGCCGAGGTACGGCCGGCCAAAAGGATCGCTCGTGGGCTCGCTTCGACTATCGGGGTATTCACCGAGGGCGCTCCTGCGACGTCCCGATACTTCTCGGCGCGCCGCTACGGCACAATCCGACCGACGGTTTCCTCTTGACCGCGAGCGAAGAAGGTTGTGTCCGACAGTTCCCGCTATGAAGTGCAGCTGAAAACCCGCGGCTCGTGGGCCAAGGATTCGTTTCATCCGGGCAAGGTCGCTGCGATGGTGGTGGCCCAAAAGCTCATCAAAGCTGCAAAGTGCGATGGCGTTCGGATCTGCGGCCTGGTTCCCGTCAAACCGGCGGACGCGTCGGTCGGCACGCGCGAGCTAGCCCGCGGGGCATACCTTTTTCGACAGGGAGCAGCGGGGGACGAGGCCTACGTTATCGAAAGCGGCCATATGGAGGTCCTGTTGGGGGAACGCGGCAGCGAAAGAATCTTTGGCGTTCTCGATCGGGCCGATATGGTGGGTGAAATTGCCTTGATCGACGATCAACCGCGCATGGCGTTGGCACGAGCGAAAACCGCCGCCGTGCTTACGGTTGTACCGAAATCGACATTTCGCGCTCGCATCGACCGAATTGCCGACATCGATCCATTCATTAGCCTCCCTCCTTGCAACCTACGTCGAACGTCTTCGGTTTTACGCGGCGCCAACACCGCCCAGCTAACGAGGCTGGCGTATCGAAGCGATCGTATTGACACATCGCGGGCGGCGGTTACCGTGGCGTCATGGCGATCAAGCGTGAGGATGTCGCGTTCTATAGCGAAGGAGTAAAGCTCTGGGGGCGCCTTTGTCTCCCGGAGGGTTACGCGCTCGGCCAGCGCCGGCCGGCGGTAGTCAACCTCGTTGGGTTCACTGGAACCTACGACTACAAAGGCTCCTCCGCCGACTTGGGCGATCGTCTGGCGCGCGAGGGCTACGTGACGCTCGGGTTCGACTATCGCGGTTTTGGTCGGAGCGAGGGCGCTCATCGCATCGTCAATCCGCTGATGCAGGTGAGGGACGTGCAAAATGCCATCACCTACCTGCAAACGCGACCAGAAGTCGATCCGAACCGGATCGCTTTGTGGGGGCGCAGCCTGGGCGCGGGGATCGCCTGCTATACCGGGGCCGTTGATCGGCGCATCGGTGCGGTCGTGTCGTATGCCGCTGTCGCTGACGGGCATCGTTGGCTGCGCCATCTCATTCCGGGTCCGGAGTGGCAGGATTTGATGCAGGCGGTAGAGGTCGATCGGCGTGCGCGCGTTCTTGGCAACGCGCCGCCAAAGACGATCGCCGCCTACGACATCGCCCGCAAACGCCGCGCCGACTACGTCGCCGAAAATGCCGATGACGAGAAACTTGGTCATATCGGCGGCGAGATCTTATTGGAGAGCGCGCAGACGATTGCTGCTTTTTCGGCCGAATCGGTGATCAATCAGATGACGGGACGTCCGATTCTTTTCGTTCATGCTCAGTCGGACGCCACGGTCCCGCCAGACCATACCCGGTCGCTGTACGAAAAATGCGGCGAACCCAAGGCACTCTGGCTTATTCCGGCCGACTGGTCGAAGGGTCACTACGGCATGTTCAAAGGCCAAAACGACCCTTCCGAAAATACGCCGTGGGCGCGCCTGACACGGCCGATCGTGCGCTGGTTGAAGGAAGTTTTTCCGGTCAACGAAGCTCCGAACCTCGGGGTGGTGCGTGGCGCGTTTCGCGTCGACTGAAGGATGGGTTGCCCCACGACAAGTGCCGGCGAGGCCCGTTCCGCAAAACCGACGAACGCACGATTGCTCCTGCGGAAGGTACGGCCCTTCCTGTCGCGCACTTTTTTCGGCGACATCCGCCTTATCTTCCAATATCCGACCAACGAACTTCGGTTCGTCCCGCAACCGGGGCTCACGTACTTTAGGTACAACTCGTTCGCCGAGATTCCGGTTGATGCGGTCGCGGGATCGGAGCGGGAGATCGGCAGCGATTTTTCCGATGCGGCAAAGACACGCTTTGACGAAGACGCTGGCTATACGTTCTACGCCACGAAGGCGTCGCCGCCGGGGTGAGTTGGACGAAGAGTGGCCGGAACATCGCGCGCTGGTTCATCGACCTCTCTCCCGACGACGTTGTCGCGTATGCGGCGGTCACCGCGCCGCGTTTGCGGGGACGCGGCCTACGCGCTAGTTTCCTACCGTTCATGGTTCAAGAGGAGCTGCGTCGGGGCGCGCGCGATATCTACTGCGACGTTTCGAAATTCAACCCGGCGGCGATGCGCAACAACCAGAAACAAGGCTGGCACTACCTGGCCGAAGTGCGCGCCCGTAAGACGCTGTTCGGGCGCAAACTCTTCGACCTCCCGACCAGTCGCGCGAATTGAGGACGCTCGAAATTTTCCTCGCCATGGAAAGGTGGCCCGGTAACGCAGCCATTGTCAGGATCGCCCATGCGTCTCTTCACTACCATCCCGCAGGATGACCTTAATCTCGTCGCTTCCGGGGCGAAAGCCGCCGAAGACGCTGGCTATGACGGCATCGTCGCCATGGAGAATTCGCATGACCCGTTCCTGCCGTTGGGGATCGCAGCGACGGTAACGAAGCGAGTCGAGCTTCTCACCGGTATCGCTATCGCATTCGCCCGCAGCCCGATGTCGGCGGCGAATATCGGATGGGACCTCCAGGTCGCCTCCAAGGGTCGCTTCGTCATGGGGTTGGGCAGCCAGGTCAAGGGGCACAACGAGCGGCGCTTTAGCGTGCCGTGGAGCCCGCCCGCGCCGCGAATGCGCGAATACGTCGAAGCGTTGAACGCGATCTGGCACTGTTGGAAACACGGCACCAAGCTCGATTATCGCGGGAAGCATTACAACTTCACGCTGATGACGCCGAATTTTGTACCGGAGCATCCGAACTATCCCATCCCACCGGTTACGATCGCGGCCGTTGGCCCGGCGATGCTCAAGGTCGCCGGCGCGGTGTGCGACGGCGTCCGTTTACATCCGTTCTGCACGCGGAAATACATGGAGGATGTCGTCGTACTGAAACTCGCCGAAGGGTGGGCGCTGTCTGGGCGAAGGCGCGAGAATTTCGAAATCACCGGCGGCGGATTTTTGGCGACGGGAGCCGATGACGCGGAAGTCGCGCGGTCTGTCGAGTCGGTACGCAAGCGAGTTGGGTTCTACGGCTCGACGAAGGCTTATTTTCCCGTATTGGAAGTGCACGGACTTCGTGACCTCGGCGAAAAGCTTTTCCAGATGTCGGTCAAAGGTCAGTGGGCGGATATGGCGCGCGAGATCTCGGACGATGTGGTCCGGCTATTCGCCGCGGTCGGTCGCTACGATCAAATCGCCGCCGAGATCGCGAGTCGCTTCGGCGGAATTTCCGATTCAATCTTCGCTAGCATATCGTCAACCGCGCCCGCGGGCCTGCCGCCCGACATCATCCAGGATGTCCGGCGAATTCCGGCGGCGTTTACCGGGTTCGCGCCGGTTTAGGAGCGACGTCTGCATTGAGTTAGTCTCGCTGTGGTAATTGGTAAAGTTGCAGATTCGCTGCCAACACATCTAGTAAGTGCAAAACTGATAGCAAGAATGACAAATTTAATTTTCATAGATTAGTTCCTTTTAATCTATCCTCGCTAGATAACATAATCCTCTTCTTTGGCTTTGCGTTTACCGGCATGTTCATCGCGCAAAGTCCTAATCCAACCACGACCACGGCGTTCGCCAGAATTGCCACATTCTTCACAGGTAGCTTCGGTCATGCTCTCTGCCATACGTTACGGACGCTTGGTCGGCGATCAGATGATCGTGCGCGCCGGCTTTTCTCCGCCGGGCGCCTCTGCGGGCGTGAAGCTGCAGCGAGATCGGTGTAGAATCATTCCATAGGCCCAGGAGGAAATGATGCCGAGGATCGACATTCACCACGTCGCGCTCAAATGTAAAAAGGGGAGGCTTAAAGAAACCGAGAAATTTTATACCAAGCTGCTCGGCATGACCTACGCGAATCGCCCCGATCTAGGTTTTCCGGGCGCGTGGCTCAACATGGACAAGACAATGTTCCACCTGATCGAGAAGGAAGACGACAAGAATCTCGATCCTTGGTACCGACGCGGCGAGTCGAAGAGCCAGGTCGATCACATC
>SHVV01000088.1 GCA_009694095.1 Alphaproteobacteria bacterium
AAGCAGGAACGTTGCCTTGCGAATGATTTGCAAGGGCGAGTACAGTCGTCCCAGCGACAGTCCCTTTGCCGACGGAGACTAGGACATGGCTATTCTGGAAAGCGATCTCGCGCGCGACCTTGAGCACAACAACGCGAACGGGTCGATATCGAGCGTGCGGGTACCGCTCAACCGCGCCCGCCACGTGACGAGCCAGATTTACTACTCGCAGGAGATCTTCGACCTCGAGAAGGAGAAGATCTTCATGAAGGATTGGCTTTGCGTCGCCCGCAACGAAGAAGTCGAGCGGCCGGGCGACTACATGACATTGCGCATCATGGGCGAGCCGGTTCTGCTGGTGCGCGACAATGGCGGTAAGCTCCGCGCGTTTCGCAATATGTGCGCCCATCGCGGGGTCGAAGTGATCAACGGCGCCGGATGCACCAAGGAGTTCAGCTGCCCCTACCACGGTTGGCGCTATGATCTAGCCGGTCGCCTGACCGGCGCGCCGCTGATGAACGAAAACGAATTGTTCGACTCCGAGAAATCCAGCCTGCCCGAGATCAAGCTCGGCACGTGGGCCGGCTGGATCTTCATCAACTTCGATCCAACCTGCGGGCCACTGGCCGAGCGGATCAGCGATTTCGCCAACGATCTCGCTTTCCTCAAGATGGAAGATTGCCGGCTGGCGTCCAAGATCAGGATCGAACTCGACTGCAACTGGAAGCTCGTGGTCGAAAACCTGCTCGACGTCTATCACGTCGCCGTGCTGCACGGCGGCTCGTTCGGCAAGTATCGCGGTCCGGCCGAAAAACAGACGATCCACATGCGCAAGCAGGGTGGGACATTCACAACCTACACCTCCGCGCCGATGCTGCCGGGCGGACAAACGCTCTTTCGCAACATGCCGGCGATCGCCGATCGCGGCCCCAATTTTGCTGTTTCAAGCCATCTCGCACCCAACTTGCAAGTGATTACGCGTTCCGACAACTGCCATCCACAAATCATGTGGCCGGCCACGCCGACCACAAGTTATTTCGATGTCTATATCATGTTTCCGAACGAGTTTTTCGCCGAACGTGATTTAGAACAGCGCGTGAAGCTCTACCACGACTACATGATCTATGCGCTCGAAGAGGACCGGTCGATGATCTGCTCGCTGCAGCGGGCGATGGAGTCGCGTTATTACACGCCCGGTCCGATGGCGAAGCTCGAAATCAGCATTCACCACCTCCTCAACGACTACCTCGATCGGCTGTTTGGGCCGGACTTTCCCAACCGATAGCAGCGCCCGGCGCAAGGAGTTCCCATGGCGGTCAGCCAGGCCAAAGTCGTGGCGATGTGGAGAGAAGTGCTCGCGCTCTCCAAGCTCGAGCGCGGCGAGTCGGCGATCGTGCTGACCAAGCCGGAATCGAACCAACGCCATATCGAAGGCGCGCTTGCGGCCGCGATCGACCTCGGTGCCCAGGTGTTCACGATGCAACCGGTCATCGGCGATATGCCGCTCCGCGCCAATCGCTGCGCGATGGAAGCGCTCAAAGGGGCCGATTTCGTGATCGACTTGCTCGGCCTGCACATCCTGCGCTCGGCCGACAAGACGCTGAAGGTCAACGAAAAGAACGAAGTGATCCGGCGCGGCACGCGCGTGCTGTACGCCACCGAGCCGCCCGAAATCCTGCAGCGTTTGATGCCGTCAGCCGATGACAAGCGACGCGTCCTGGCCGCCGGAGCGCGCTTGGCGGCGGCGAAGTCGATGCGGATCGAGTCCGATGCCGGTACCGATCTCAGGGTTGAGCTCGGAAAGTTTCCGGTGACGCGCGAGTACGGCTATTCCGACGAGCCGGGCCACTGGGACCATTGGGGCGCCGGTTTCGTCGCCGTCGAGTCGAACGAAGGGACCGCCAACGGCACCGTCGTGATCGATCGCGGCGACATCATTTATCCGTTCAACAGCTACGTCCAAACGCCGATCACGCTGACGATTCGCGACGGCTACATCCGCGAGATCAAGGGCGACTTCGATGCCCACTACTTGCGCAGCTTTTTCGACAAATACCACGATCCCGAAGCGGTCGCCGTTTCGCACCTAGGCTGGGGCTTGCAGCCGAAATGCGATTGGACCGCGCTCGGAATATTGAAACATGCGACCAACGGCAACGACGGGCGCGCCTTCTACGGCAACTTCATGTTCTCGACCGGCCCCAACACCAACGCCGGCGGTACCCGCGATACGCTCTGCCATCTCGATATCCCGATGCTGAACTGCTCGGTCTATCTCGATAACGAGCCGATGGTCGTCAAAGGACAAGTAATCCCTGCCGATCAACGCGTTCCCGGCCGCTGAGCGCGCGCCGAGCAACGCCAGGCGCCGCGATGGGCCAGACCGCGAGCGAGAAGATTTTGTCGCGCGTGTTGAGGCGCGAGGTTCGCGCCGGCGAGATCGTGTTTCCCGAACCGGATCTTATTACGATCCACGATTGGTACGCCGCTAACACCGCCGACATGTTGGCGACGTTGGGAGTCGAACGCATCCGAGCGCCCGAAAAAGTCGTGCTCGTCACCGATCATGAGCCGACCGCAGTTTCACGTCAGGCGGCCGAGCGGCAAAAAAAGGTGCGCGCCTTCGCCGCCAAGTTCGGCATCGAGCGCTTTTTCGATGTCGGCCGAGGCGGACATGGCCACATCTTTCCGGTCGAAATGGGCTTCGTTCAGCCGGGGATGTTCGTCAAGGCCTACGACACCCATGTTCCGAACTTCGGCGCGGTCGGCGCGCTCGGCATCCCGTTGGTGACCGAGATCGTCGAGGTTCTCGCCTGCGGGTCGGTTTGGATCAAGGTGCCAGAGACGGTGCGGATTCAGCTGACCGGTCGCGTGCATCGCGGTCTTTCGATTCGCGATGTGTGCCAGCGGCTGCTGGTCGATTTCGATGCCGACCGGCTCGACTATGCGGTGGTCGAGTTCGGCGGGCCGGCACTCGCCAATATCGGCATCGATGGGCGGTTCACGCTCTGCAACACGCCGATCGAAAATGGCGCCAAGTCGGCACTGGTCGAGCCCGATCAGATCGTCGTCGATTATTTACGGCCGCGTGTCGAGGGCGATCTGACGTTGACCAAGAGCGACGACGATGCGGTGTTCCGCTGGCGCGGCGACTACGACCTCGGCGTGATGGAACCGCAAGTCGCGGCGCCACCGCGGCCCGACAACGTTGTCGGCGTGTCGACGGTGCGCGGCATCAAAATCGATCACGCGTTTGTTGGGTCGTGCGCATCGAGCCTCTATACCGATATTCGCGATGCGGCGACAATTCTCAAGGGTCGCACGGTGAGCGCCGGCGTTCGCATGTTCGTCACGCCCGGCACCCAGGAAATCTGGGCCCGCGCCGACCAAGATGGACTGCTACGAATTCTGGTCGATGCTGGCGTCGTGTTGACGGCGCCCGGTTGCGGGCCGTGCGCCGCCGGACGAATCGGCCCGCTCGCCGAGGGCGAAGTCTCGATCAACACCGGGACGCGTAACGATCCTGGTCGGCTCGGACCGATGAAAGCCGATATCTATCTCGCCAGTCCGCTGACGGTCGCGGCATCGGCGGTCGCCGGCGAGATTGTCGACCCGCGCGAGTTCCTACCGTGAGCGATCTCGTTTATCGCGGCCGGGCCTGGGTGTTCGGCGACAACGTCGCGCTCGATGGCGACATCATGCCGCTCGAGTTTGCGATTTCGCGCGAAACGCGGCCCGAAGTCTTAAGCGCGCACGTGCTAAAGGCGATCGATCCCGAGTTCCCGAATAAAGCCAAACCCGGCGATGTCATCGTCGCCGGGCGACGTTTCGCTCAAGGCAACCCGCACATCCAAGGATTCTTGGGCTTCCGTGCGCTGGGCTTGGGCGTAGTCGTCGAAAGCATCGCGCGATCGAGTTTCCGCCTCGCGATCAGCGCCGGCGTGCCAATCCTGCCGGCGTGCGCGGGCGTCACCAAGGGCACTGCGACGGGCGATGAGGTCGAGGTCGATTTTGCCACAGGCCTTTTCCGCAATAGGACACGTTCGGTCAAGCACAGCTACCAGCCGCTCGATCGGATCTTGCTGACGATGATTGCGAACGGCGGTTGGCTGCCGAGCGTGAAGAAGCGCCTGACAGCGATGGGCGCGGCTTAACCGGGGCCAGCCCGTTCGCGCGGACGCTTGCCGCGTTAGAGCGCGGCGACGATGCGGCGGACGACCTCGTGGCCGATCCTCAGACGATCGGCGACGGGGGTGTCCTGTTGCAGGTCGCCCTCGACCACTTCTTTCAAGAACTCGCTGTAGAACGCCGTCAGGAGATACTGTTCCTCGGCCTCGTTGCGGCCCTTGGGCACGCGCAAGACCGTGTTGTGGCCGCGGGTGCGGATGTGCTTGCCGTTCAGGCCGTAGTGAAGTCCAATCGGATCCTGGCCGGTTTTGACTTTGCGAATCTCTTCGCGGATGCGCCGGCGGAAAATCGACACGCCGGCATCGCTCCAGCCCAGGTTCTCGTCTTGGTGCGAGTGAATCGCTCCTTGGGTTGTCGCCGCATCCCAGTCGCCGGCGGAGCGTTGCCGCTCTTCGTACGGGCGGTCGCCGTTCTGACCGGAGGAGGGAATCGAATAGTTGAGGCCCTGCTGGATCGGCCACGAGAAGTCGCGGTCCCAAACGCCGTTCATGCCGGTGGTGCGGTCGAGGCTGTAGGCGTCGAGCATCATGAAGAACAGGCTGTTCCCGTCGTCGATCGGCACCACGAAATCGGTGCCGCCGCCCCGGCGATCGAACACGGTCTCGCCTTTGGCATCCTCGAGGCCGTTCACCCAATCGGCGTGCGGCAGGAAAATCTCGTTCTGGCGCAGGTAGATCATCTCGCCCATGCGCCGCGTCGTGATGTAGAAGAGTCCTAGCGGTGATTCCTCGAATGCCATCGTCGGCAGAACCTCCATGGTCGAGGGAAAACGCTGACCCGCTTCGGCATGAAGATACTTGACGTGCAACGGATCGAGTCCGTTCTCGCGGATCTGCAGCCAGTTGCAGGGCCAATGGAACTTGTGCGCCTTGTGGGTGACGCCCGGCTTTTCGTAAAGGTCGTAAATCGGAAAATCCGGCTTCTTCTCGGGCGGCCCCATGTAGGCGAACACCATGCCGCCATACTCTTGCGCCGGATAGGCGCCTTGAAACACCCGCTCGCGCACGCGACTTTCGGCACTGTGGGTCGGGGCCTCGATCACCGAGCCATCGATGTCGAAGTGCCAGCCGTGGTAGCAGCACGAGATGCCGCGCTCGCGGATACGGCCAAACTCAAGCGAGGTGCCGCGATGCGCGCAGTGCAGATCAAGCAGCCCAAGGCGCCCGGAGTGGTCGCGAAAGAGCACTAGCTCTTCGCCGAGAACGCGCACCTTCGTCGCCCGCTCGGACGACACTTCTTTTGAGAGCGCGATAGGAATCCAGTACCGGCGGAACAGTTCGCCGCACGGCTGCCCGGGCCCGACGCGCGTCAACTCGGGATCGATTGTCGGCGGCGATTTATCGCGGTGGTAGCCACTGAACGGGGCCTTTGAGTATCGCGTGAGCTCAGACATTGGCCGAGCGTAGCGTAACGCTGCCGCCGACGCTAGGTGCGCCGGCTCACAGTAGATCAGGCCCGCGGTAGCGGTACCTCGTCAAGTATGAAGAAATCCGGATCATCAGCCACGCCGGAGAGTTTCGCGCGTTCGCGATGCCGATCAGATGCCAGGTGCGCCCGATAGCGCGGGACGTCGGTGAGTTCCATCAACAGGACGACCTCGTTGGGGTCATCCTTCATACGGAAGAGGCGCGGGTTGGCGAGCGTGAGGCTCGCTCGGAATTCATCGCCGGCGTCGAACACTTTTTTCCACGCGTCGAAGTCCTTAACCTTGTGACGAATGACGACGTGCGGCATGGCTGGCTCTCCTTCTCGATTCGCTCGGTCGTTTCGATCGTCCCTCACGGGCCGCGCTTATAGACCGACCTCGGCACGCGTGCGGGTACAGGTATCGATGATCGAATAGACGATCTTGCGGGAGGTCGGAACGATGTCGCGGACATCGACCACGCCCATGCCGTCCAGCCCGACCTTGAACGCGGTCGGCGCGTTCGCGGGCGGAAAATTTCAGCCGGTGCGCGCCGTCGGCGAGCTCGTGACTGGAAAGCGCCGGATACCAATGATTTTTGAAGCCCCAAGCGGCCTCGAGGTAGGGCGCGTAGAGACGATTTTCGGCCACGTTACCCATGGACTGCCCCCTGCGTCCGCCATCGGTCGAGCGATCGGTGCGGAACTGGTGCGTGCTGCCGTCAATCACGAGCGATGCGTCGGCGTCAACTCGGCCGCAAGCCGCGCTAGTTTCGGCGGGCCGATGATCTCGCCGTCGCGCACGATGCGTTGGCCATCGAGCCAGATCGATTGCATGCTCATCAGGCCGTCGGGGTGGTTTTCGCCGCCGCCCGGCATCCAGAACGGTGTGCCGAGCCCGATCGCGTCGTTGCCGGCGACCCGTGTTGCCTCTTCGAACGAGGTATGCGTGAGGCGGGCGGCCGGATGCATGCCGTGAGTGAAGTGAATGACGTAGCCGTAGCGTCCGCCGCCAGCGCGCCGGAGTGCGCGATCCATCACGCGCCGCTCGGGCCCGCCGCCGCTTATTTTCTGGATGCGTCCGTTCACGGCCAGCACGCACGGCTTGTCGAAGACCGAGTAGTACTCGTGAAAGGCGGCCTCGACGACGATGGTACCTTTAACCGAATCGGGGACCGGAAACATGACCGAACCGCCGGGCGGGCTGTAGAGCCCGGGCTTGGTCGCGCGGCGCGGCTTGGTGTACCCCGGTTTATCAAGGATGAACTCAACGTCCGTGCCGAGTTCGGTGGTGATTCGACACTTCTTGCCGCGCGACTTCATCATCAGCGTATCGAGCGTCTTTTGCACTGCGAAAATCTTGTCGAGGTTGGCGCGGCCGTAGAGCCGGACGATGCCGCCGGCACCGATATCGAGCGCGAGCAAGTACCGGACCCGCCCGCCCTTCAAGGCCTCGTCGTGGATGTGCGAACCCGCGAGATAGGGGAACGTTAGATCGATCCAGGCATCGCTCTTGGCGACCGCGGCACCAAGCGAATCGGGCACGTAGGGATCCGCCAGCATGCCTTGAAACGGCAATTGCGGGATCGTGAACACACCGCCCTTGGCGCCAGCGCGCGTCACGGCGCGAAGGACCGCATCGACCCCGACTGGGTCGGTCACGGTATCGGCGGTGACGATCACGCTTTGGCCCGGCTTGACCCACATCTGGTCCTTGATCATGACGTCGGCGGCGTAGGCGAGTTCGGCGCTGTCGTAGGCGTGGTTGATAGCTGTCGGCACGGGACACCTCATTCACGGCGCAGCAGGCGGGAAGCGGCTACATAGACAGGCCGCGCGCGTCGCCATATTAGCGTCTGTTCCGGCGCGCGCGAAGCGGACTCGTTGGCCAAAACAGCGCGGAGCGTCGGACTTGCTCCTAGCTCACCCGCCGCCGACGCTTTTCCCACCGTCGACCGGCACGATCGCGCCGGTTATCCACGATCCTTTGTCGGACGCGAGGTAAACGACCATCGCCGCGATTTCGGCAGGCTCGCCGATTCGTTTCAGGAGATAGCCGCGGGCGCGGCGCTTGACGTAGGCGTCGTAGGTCTTGGGCGTCACGCCTTTTTGGTTGAGCAGGATGGACGTTCGAATGAGTCCGGGGCTGATGGCATTCGCCCGCACCCGTGGCGCCAGTTCGACCGCAAGAGCCTTCGTGAACGATTCGATCGCTCCCTTGGTCGCAGCATAGATCGCGAGTCCAGGCGAAGGGCGATGCGCTTGCGCCGAGCTGATGTTAACGATCAAGCCACTGGCTTTCACCAGCGCCGGCAAGCAAGCGCGCACGACATTGATCGTCCCTTTGAGGTTCACATCGATCAGCCGATCGATTCCGACGTCGCTTGCTTGCGCAAGTAGCGTTTCTTCAACGATCCCGGCGGCGTTGACCACAACATCGATTCGCTTCCAGTCGGCAAGAATCCGCGCCACTGTTCGGCGAACATCGATTGCGCTCGTCACGTCGCATCCATATGCCGCGATGCGTTTGTCCCTCGGTCGGTCCGCCGCTAGATCAAGGATCACGGCGCGATAGCCCTGGGCTGCGAGCGCATTCACGCATGCCAGGCCGATGCCGCCGGCGCCGCCGGTCACCACCGCGACTCGTGCTGTGTTATGCGAGGATGGCCTACGCGTGGCCATGCGCCACCTTTAGAACTGCCCCAACCGTTATTGTCACGTTAGGGGATTTTCCTCCGAACACCGCCGACCAAGGCTTCTCGCCCCTTCAAACCAAGAGCCGTATCGAGACCGTCATTCAAGGCCACGACAGCGGACCGGGGAGAAGCGCGTCGAGTATCGGCGACGTCGCGCCGTGGTTCGATGTCTTCTCGTTTCTACGCGCCGATCGCGGACAGTGGACCAAAACGAGGTTATCGCCCCTATTGGCCACAAGGACTACTGCTACTGCACGAAGTCGTTGGTGAAAACTTCTGAACCTTTTACGTCGGCCGGAATAATCCCGGTTTCCAGCATATTCTTGATGCCGATGTCTCATTTTTTCAGCGGCATGAAGCCAGTGGGTTTGCCGGCGATCGATTCATCGCGCACGATCGGTCGGTACAACTTCAACAGATTGACACCGTCCGCCAACACCACCTTTCCGTCCGGCCGCGCCTTGATAACGGCCTGCACGCCCTCTTTTTCGTGGTTGTTGTAGATATAATCCACCGCCTTCATCGTGATCGTCACGAACTTGCGCAGATCGTCGGGCCGGTTCTTGATAACTGATTCGTTCGTAATCAGCCCGAACCCGGGCAAGATCAGACCCGCGTCCTCGTACAGCAAGATGAGCGATGGAAGAGTCGTCTCGACCGCCGGTATCCCGAACAGAGTCGTCGTCATGACCGAGTTGGTTTTGGCGACGTAGGTTGAAACTTTAGCCGGTGTTCCAACGTTGACCAGTTTAGCCTTGCTCATATCGGCGCCGCCGATCTTAAATAGGGCCGGCATGAGCGACGTGTGAATCGTCTCCGGGGTCACAAGGATTTCAGCGCCGGCATCGACAAAGTCCTTGATCGACTTCCAGCCGCTGCTCTTCGGGTAGACAAACCCCAAGTCCGACTTCTGAATGATGGCGGCAACCGCTTTTACAGGCACTCCTTTGGCGCGCCCGCTCGCCACCGCGCTTAGACCGATATTGCCGCCGATCGCAAAGTTGCCGTTGCCGACGAGTAACGTTGTCGCCGTCGATCCGGTGCCGTCCTCGATTTGAACGTCGAGGCCAGCTTCTTTGTACCACCCCTTTTCGTTCGGCAGGTGATACCAAGCGTGGATACCGAGCGGGAGCCATTCGAGTTTCACGCGAAAAGGCTCGGCGTTTCCCCGGCCGGCGCTCAACAGAAAGAGAGCCGCCAATAGCAGCGTCACGCCCGCGCGCATCGCCGACAGCGGGATTCCGCTACGCGTGCGACACATATTCGTTTCCTTTGTTGCTAAGAGACCCATCGTGCCCTCCTGTCGGACCGTTTCAACCACGACTAACAAAGCTGCGAAATCGAACAAGTCGGTGGTTGGTGCGGTTGTATCCGCACCTTTCACTCTTGAGACGGCATCGTTGGTCCGGTCACATCGAACACTTATTTTCAAGTGTAGGTAGTTCGAGAGCGTGCGTAAAGCAGTGCTAGGGTTTCCCGGCGGTTCGAAGCATCGCCAAGAGGCGCGAGATGATGACATCAAGCGCACGCCGGCCCTTCGCCGTGCCCACGGCGGCGCCGCAAACGTACATCCCAATATCCCCTCAGAGGTACCGCGCGTTACGCGGTCTGTTTAAATTTCTGCGTGACGCGAAACATCAGGTGCTCGAGCAGCTTGTGTTTCGGAGTCCGCCAGCACTGCGTCGCATGGATCCCTTCGTGCTCGGCGCAGACATTGCATGAGACGCAGTCAACCAAACCGCGGCGACCGGCCTTAATCTGATTCGGCAGATCCGGTTCGCGGATGAAAGGTCGAGCGAGCGAAACGAAGTCCGCGTCCCCTTCTGCAAGGACACTTTCCATGACCTCGGTCGAACGGATGCCGCCGACCAGAATGATCGGTGCGCGTTTCAACCGCTGTTTCAACGCGCGGGCGTTCGGACGAAAGAACGCTTCGGGCGTTGCCGGATAAAGAATGCGGTGAAAGACGAGGTCTTGCACCGCACGCCTCGGACTAACAGCGACGAACCACCCGGTGCTGCGGTTCGTCGACACATGCATGATACCGATCGAAACCTCGATGGCGTCGGCCCCGGCGGCTTCGAGCGCCACGGCGCGCTCGATGCTCTCGGCGAGGCCGAGCCCACCCTCCGGCATCGAGTCGATCATGCCGAGCTTGACGGTAACCGGAAAGTCCGGCCCGACA
>SHVV01000089.1 GCA_009694095.1 Alphaproteobacteria bacterium
TTCGCCGATACGGTCGAGGCGCTCAACTTTCTCAAGAAGAGCTTCAAACTGGTGATCTTGTCGAACGTCGACCGAATGAGCTTTTCCGTCACCAACCGCAAGCTCGCGGTTGCGTTTGACGCCATCTACACAGCCCAGGACATCGGCTCTTACAAACCCTCTTCCCGAAATTTCACTTACCTCATCGAACGCTTGGCCGAGATCGGACACGCCAAGAGCGACATTCTGCATGTGGCGCAGAGCCTATTCCACGATCATGCTCCCGCCCGGTCCTTGGGGATTGCCACCGCTTGGATCGATCGTCAGGGAGGGCGAAGCGGCGCGACGCCAAAAGCGGCGAAGACCATCGCGAAGAGGTCGGCAAGAAGACTCCGCGACACTACTAAGTATCATTCCCGGTACCAGCAAGCCCGAGCACATGATCGAGCATGTCGGCGCTGGCTTTGGGGTTATGCCCGACCAAGTCCGCGAGCGCATGGCGGCTGATCTTGGGCGCTAACCGATAAGCGCATGTCGCGCACTGGGTCTCGTCGGCCGGCGACGTTCTTTTGGCGATAGGGTATGCTAGTCTGGTGGAGCGAACAGGGCGCATGGACCCGCGGCGAATGGTGAACAGAGGGGGCTCGAAGATGAAAAAGTCGACGACTATCACGCTTGTGTTGCTGGGTACCGGTGGGCTGGCCGCCATGGCGATGCTTGCCCGCGAACCAGAACCGACGAACCTGGACTACGTCACCGATGCCGACCAGTGCGCAAAGACCTACAGCGAAGCCGAGTGCAAGCAGGCCGAAGCGAAGGCCAAGGAGGTCCATGTCGCCGAGGCGCCGCGTTTTTCGCGCAAGGAGGAGTGCGAAGCGACGGTCGGCGCCGGCAACTGCCAGGCGCAAAACTCCAGTAACGGCGGTGGGGGTTTTTTCATGCCGATGATGATGGGTTACATGCTCGGTAGTCACCTCGGCCAACCAGTCTACCGCGGCCCTGACAATAGCGCGATCGTTCGCAGCGGCGCGCAGACGCAACGAGCCGGCGCATTCTCCGGCAACGGCGCCGCCGCCCGTTTTCAACCTTCGCCGGAGGTCGCCCGTGGTGGCTTTGGCGGTTCGTCGCAGCGCTACGGCTCGGCGAGCGGTTAAGCCGTTTGCAGCGGCAAGCGATGACCCCGCGTCCCGACTGGCGGACCCGGGTCGAAACTGAACTCGGCTTCACGTTTCATACGATCGGCGGAGCGCCCTATTGGGATGAGACGGCATGCTATCGATTCGACGCAGCCGAAATCGACACCATCGAGACAGCGGTCGGCGAGCTTGAGAAGATGGCAATCGAATTGGTCGATCGAGTCGTTCGTCAGGGGTCGTACGAGCGCCTGCACATCCCCAAGGTGGCGTGGTCGGCGATCGAACAAAGTTGGCGCGAGGGCCACAAGAACCTCTATGGCCGGTTCGATCTTCGCTGCGACGGTCAATCGCCGCCCAAACTACTTGAATACAACGCCGATACGCCGACCGCGTTGTTCGAGGCGGCCGTCGTTCAATGGGATTGGTTGCAATCGCATTGGCCCGATCGGGACCAGTTCAACTCGATCCACGAACGCCTGATCGAAGCGTGGCGGAATTTTGGCCTCAAGCGTACGTGTGTTCATTTCGCAGCCGTCAAAGGCAACGCTGAAGATGGCGGTACAGTCGACTATTTGCGCGATACCGCCGTTCAGGCTGGTCTCGATACGGCGCGGGTCTACATCGAAGACCTCGGCTGGAATGGCAATCGCTTCGTTGACCTGGAAAACCAGCCGATCGAAGTGCTGTTCAAGCTCTATCCGTGGGAGTGGCTCATCTCCGAGCCGTTCGGTAAGCAGCTGCTGTCGGGGGCCGTGCGGGTCATCGAGCCGCCATGGAAGATGATCCTAAGCAACAAGGCAGCCCTCGCATTGCTGTCCGAGGAGTTCGGCGAACACCCCAACTTGCTTCCGACCGCGTTCGAACCCGACGCGCTCGGCGGGACAGTGGTGCAGAAACCGATCTTCGGCCGCGAGGGTGCGAACGTCCGCATCGTCGAAGACGGCAAGGTCGTGACCGAATCCGACGGCCCCTACGGGGCAGAAGGATACGTTTATCAGACCCAAGCGGCGTTGCCTTCGTTCGAGGGTAACTATCCGGTCATTGGCGCTTGGGTTGTTGCAAGTCAACCTGCCGGGATCGGGATTCGAGAAGACACAACCCCGATCACGCGTGATACCAGCCGTTTCGTCCCCCACTATTTCGAGTGACAAACATGAGCCTCCTTGTCTCGCTGCAAGGCCTTGCTAGCTTCCTGTTTTATTTCGTCGCTGCCGTTATCGTGCAGGGCGTATTTCTGGCGATTTACGTCGCGATCACGCCGCACCAAGAGTTCGCGTTGATCCGCAAGGGCAACGTCGCTGCAGCGATCAGCCTGGGTGGTGCGGTACTTGGATTTACCCTGCCGCTCGCCAACGCCATCATTCAAGCGGCATCATTTCTCGACATGGTGGTTTGGAGTGCGATCGCGCTCGTGGTTCAATTGGTCGCGTTCGCCGTCATCGGCCGGCTGTTGATCGACCTGGCGCAACGCATCACCGATGGCAATGTTGCGGCGGCAACGATGCTCGCCAGCGTCTCGCTCGCGATCGGCGTCGTCAACGCCGCAAGCATGACGTATTAATGACGGTGCGGGCGAAGGGCAAAGCCAGACCTCGCGATGTATTTCACCCCGGAACTTTGGGCCTTCACCGTCGGGGTTCGTCTGCGGATCGCCTGGTCGGTATGCGTCGGCATCTTGGCCTCGGCGTTCGCGATCGTGCGATTGGGGCTGATTGGCTGGCTGCTCGGGCTGGTATTTCGCGGCGCACCATTTGAAGACCTGATTTGGCCGATCGCTGCCGTCAGCGCGGCAATGGTGGCGCGCGGGCTCGTCGAATACCACCGCACGAAAGTAGCGCACGAAACCGCCGCGGTCGTCCAGGCAAAGCTCCGCCAGGCGCTTTACGATCAAGTCGTGCGGCTGGGGCCGGCCTATCTCGGCCAGACCCGGAGCGGCGAAATTCTGCTGTCGCTCATCGACGGCGTCGATCATCTCGAATCCTATTTCGGCCAGTATCTGCCTCAATTCGTCATCGCAGCAGCGACGCCGGTGTTGGTCTTTGCGTTCGTAGCGTTCCTCGATCTTCCGGTCGCGCTCGTTTTGTTGGCTGGAGCACTTGCGACGCTGCTTCTGCCGTGGTTTTGGCTGATGGTCGACTGGAAGCGGAATTCAGATCGCAACCGCGACTACGGTCTGTTCGCGGCTGAGTTTCTCGACTCGGTGCTGGGGCTCGCGACTCTCAAAGCGTTTGGCCAAACGGGCAGTCAGTATGCCCTGCTCAAGCGCCGAGCCGCCGACCTCTACCGAAGCACGATGCGAGTCATGGCGACGTCGACCGTGTCGCGTGCCGTAACCGATTGCGGCATCACGATCGGAGCCGGTGCTGCGCTCGGGGTCGGTGCTTACCGGGTTGTCGAAGGCGAAATGACGATCGCAACGCTTCTCGTCATCTTAATGCTGGGCACCGAGGTGTTTCGTCCGCTGCGCGATCTACGCATTCTGCTTCATACCGGCCTCCAAGGGCGGGCGGCCGCGACGGGCATTGTCACCTTGCTGCAGGCGGAGCCTCGGGTGCATGAACCGCGTGACGCCCGGCCGAGCCCCAACCTCGTCGCGTCGGCGGAATTCGAAGACGTTATCTTCGCCTACCCCGGCGAGCGCCGGGCGGCCCACGATGGCGTCAGTTTCAAAGTCGAGCCGGGCGAGCGTGTTGCCGTCGTCGGCGCATCGGGCGCGGGCAAGTCGACGATCGTGAGTCTATTGCTCCGGATTTTTGATCCGCAAGCCGGCACGGTTAAACTGGGTGGCGCCGATATTCGAACGCTTTCTTTTGCCGACCTGCGACGAATGATCGCGGTTGTCGCTCAAGATGCGTTCCTTTTTCATGGCACGGTCGAGGACAATCTCCGCATTGGCAAACCGGAGGCGACCGCCGCGGAACTCGAGACAGCCGCGCGCACCGCGAATGCACACGAGTTCATTGTCCGGTTGCCGCAGTGTTACGCGACGGTGATCGGCGAGCGTGGCGTCCGCCTTTCGGGCGGACAGCGGCAGCGAATAGCGATCGCGCGAGCGCTGCTGCGCGACTCGCCGATTTTGGTTCTCGATGAAGCACTATCCGCGGTCGACGCCGAAAATGAGTGGGTTATCCAAGACGCGCTCGACCGTCTGATGAAGGGACGTACCACGCTCATCTTCGCTCACCGTTTGTCGAGTGTGATCGATTCCGACCGTATCGTCGTGCTCGACGCTGGGCGCATCGTCGAAAGCGGCCGGCACGACGAACTGCTGGCACGCCGCGGCGCGTATCACCGGTTGATGGCGCCGCAACTTAGAGACGACCGTATCTTGATTGGAGTGACGAAAACAGGACTAACGCAAGACCGGGCAGCACTGGAACCTGAGGGGGCGTCCCCATTCGAGCACCCGACCGACGCTATCGTTCGTGCCGAAGGGATGCAATGGACGCGGGTGATCGGCGAGTTGTTCCGCCATATCAGGCCGTGGAAAAAATTGTTAGCGGCAACCTTTGCGCTGGGTGTAGGCCGGATTGGTGCTTTGGTGGGCGTGGGCATTGTTTCCGCGCTGATCGTGCGTGCGGTCAAGCTGGGCGACCCGTTTGCGGCACTTCTGCCGGTGCTGGCAATAGCGGCGGTGCTCGCGGGTGTCTTGCACTGGCTTGAATCCTGGCTTGCGCATGACATGGCCTACCAACTTCTGGCCGACCTTCGTCTTCGCCTATTTAGGAAGCTCGACGAATTGGCCCCGGCCTATTTCACGCGCCGGCGTACGGGCGATCTCGTCGGTGTCGCCACGCACGACGTCGAGATGATCGAGTTCTTTTTCGCCCATACGGTCGCTCCAGCCTTTGTTGCGATCGTTGTTCCAGCGATCGCACTCGGAGTTCTCGCCCATTACGGTTGGATGATGAGTGCAGCCCTAGCGCCGTTCTTGGCCTTTGCTTGGATGCAGCCGTTCGTCGCGCGCCGCAACCTTGACCGCCTAGGCGCGCGATCGCGCGAAGCCAATGGCGATCTAAATGCGCATGCGCTCGACACCGTGCAGGGATTGGCAACGGTGATCTCGTTCGCCGCCGAGCACCGTCGCGGCCGCGAGTTGGCGGCGAAAACTGCTGAAACCGTCGAGCTTCGGCTGCCATTCTTTGCCAACCTCGCGCGCCATGCGGTCTACCAGGAACTCACGGCCGGATTCGGCGGCCTCGCGGTGGTGATTGCCGGCGCCACCCTGGTTACGAACGGCAGCCTCGCACCGGCGATGCTGCCGTTGCTAGCACTGTTGGCGATGGCGGCTTTCCTTCCGATTTCGGAGATAGCCGAGGTCGGAAGACAATTGGCCGACACCTTCGGGTCGACGCGCCGAATTTACGCGGTTCACGACGAGGATGTTCCGGTTCGGTCCGGCGCTGGAGTCGCCTCGCCTATCGTGTCAGCGCCAGCGGTTGTTTTCGACGACGTGAACTTCACCTATCCGGGCAGAACCAGACCCGCATTGAGGTCGGTATCGTTCACGGTACCGATTGGTCGCACCGTAGCGCTGGTCGGGCCGTCCGGAGCCGGAAAGACGACGGTCGCCAATCTGGTGCTTCGATTTTGGGATCCACAGTCAGGTGCGATCCACCTCTTCGGTCACAAGCTCACCGATTACGACCTCGACCATTTGCGCCGGCAAGTGTCGCTCGTTGCGCAGGATACCTTTCTTTTCAACGATACGCTCCGCCGCAACATCATGTTGGCGCGGCCCGACGCGACCCCTGAAGCGCTCGACGCCGCGGTCGAGGCTGCATCGCTTGCCGACTTCGTGAAATCGCTGCCACACGGGCTTGATACGATCGTCGGTGAGCGGGGTGCTCAACTCTCCGGCGGCCAGCGTCAGCGGATGGCTATCGCGCGAGCCTTCCTCAAAGGCGCGCCTGTGCTCATCCTCGATGAAGCGACATCGCATCTCGATGCCGTCAACGAAGCGACGATCAAGGAGGCGCTTGATCGTCTGATGCGTGGGCGCACGACGATCGTCATTGCGCATCGCCTGTCGACCGTGCGGCATGCCGACCTAATTCTGGTGTTCGATGACGGCGCCCTGGTCGAAGCGGGGCCCCATGACGAACTCTTAAGAACGGGCGGTTCGTACGCTCACCTCGTTTCACGTCAAATTGCTAGTACGCAGACGGTCGCGGCCCAATAAGCCTCTCGACCGTGGTAATGTTTTGTCACGAACCGCGCGAGGCGACCTCCATGGCGCTTGATGAAAAATACGTCGATTGCGACGGGATCAAGTTGCACGTTTTCGAGGGCGGGAATGGCCCACCGCTCTTGATTCTGCACGGGTCGGGCGCCGGCGGCTCGATCATGGGTAACTTCAGCGACATTCTCGACCCGCTCGCGAAGCGGTACCACGTTTTGGCCAGCGATTTGATCGGGTTCGGATTCTCCGGGCGAAAGCCGTCGGAGCCCTACTTCGACATGGATATGTGGATCAACCAAGCCGACTTCTTGGCGCGCCGACTTTCGCCAGGTCCGATTCACTTCATAGGCCACTCGCTGTCGGGCGCCATTGGCCTCAAACTCGCGGCTCGCACGTCGCGGATAGCGAAGCTCGTGCTGACCGGAACGATGGGTTCGAAGTTTGAGGCAACGCAGCCGAGCCGCGGCTGGACGTGGCCGGACGATCGGGCCGCGTTGATCCGCAACATGGAAGGCGGACTATTCGATAAAAATAAGCTGAAGCGGGAGAACCTCGCCTATCGGCAAAAAATCCTCGGCCAGCCGGGGTACCGCGAGTACTTCACGAAGATGTTTTCTCTGCCGCGGCAACACTACGTTGACCGCTGCGTGGTGAACGAGCGCGAACTCGCCGATATTAAAGCCGAGGTCGTGTTTGTCCACGGTCAAAACGACATCGGCTTTCCGCCCGAGCTGAGCGCGTGGCGTCTCGCAGCCCAACTGCCGCAGGCGGACGTCGTGATCTTCAATCGCTGCGCCCACTCGGTAGCGGACGAGTACCCGGAAAAATTCTCGCGCCTCTGCGAAACCTTGTTCGGCTGAAGACAAAAAAACCGGGCGGTCTTCCGACCGCCCGGTTTGTCGCGGCCAGGTAACGTACTGGCTTATTACTTCCAGATCTTAAGCACGCCGTTCTCGCCGACCTCAACCAAAATCGAGGCTGAACGCTGCGCCTCGCCGGGGCCATTCCAGGTCACCGGACCGCTGATGGTCTCCAGGTTTTTGGTGGTCGCGAACGCTTCGCGGATCGATTCGCGCGAAAGGTCCTTGGCGCCGTTCAGCAGTTTCGCCAAGACCTGTACCGCATCGAAGTAGGTGGTCACGAAGGAGTCCGGCGCCTGGTCCTTACGACCGGTCTTTTCACGCCATAGCTTGATCCAGTCCTGCACGATCGGCCGCGGATCGTCCGGCGACCAGATTGACGCACCGAGAGAGCCGAGCGCCTTGCCCTGCGACAGCTTCCATAGGTCGGCTCCGCCGATTGTCGCGTCGGCGATCATTCTCTGTTCCATGCCGCGTTCGCGGAGCTGGAGCAAGAAGGTTCCCGAGTCGCCGGGCTGATGGTGCATGATGAGGATATCCGGGTTGCCGGCGCGATGGGCCGAGACCTGGGACGCGAAGTTGCTCTCCTTCGTCTTAAATGACTGGTCGGACACGATCTTGACGCCAAGATCTCCCAGGACCTTCCTGGTGATCTTAATGTTCGCAACGGCAAAATCATCGTCGAGCGTGTGCGACGCCGCTGCCGACTTGAAGCCGTACTTCGCGTGCGCCTTTTTCAGCAGTTCGGGCATGTAGTCTTCAGTGATCGGCTGGTAGCGGAACATATATTTGCCGAAGTTCGGGAACGGCCAAGAGCCCGCCGCCGAGGGGGCGAACACCGGCATACCGCAACGCTCGGCATCCTCAAAGATCGCCACCACCGACTTGGTCGCGCCGCCGCCCGAGAATATGACCGGGACCGTCTTGTCGTCGCACAGCCGCCGAAAATCGGCGAGCCACTGCGCGGTTTCGGGGAAGCGGGTGTCGACCTTGTAGAATTCGAGCTGCTTACCCTTGATGCCGCCTTCTTTGTTGATTTTCTCGACACCGGGTAGAATACCTTCGTTCCAAACGCGCTCGCCAAATTCGATCAGCGGGCCGCTGAAGATGTACGGAAACGGTAGGCGGAATTTCTCTTGGGCCTGCACTGACCCGAGACCGACCGCGAATGTCGCCACGGCTCCCAGCGCTAAAGCAATGATCCGACGCATGGACTAAACCTCCCTGTTGAATGGATTGAATGAGAATAACGGCGCGCTCGCGACTATGCTAGGGCCATCGCTGCGTGAAACAGGGCTCCATGACCCCGGCAAAGATGATTCCGGCAAAGGCGGTCGCTGACCGCAAACTGCGCCAGCCGTTGGCCACGCTCGCCGCCAAGGACCATGATATTGCCGCGGCTCTTGCCATCGCGGGGTTGCCGCCAGTCCGTCGCCAGGTGCCCGGCTTTCCAGGAGTTCTCGGCATCATCATGGGTCAGCAGATATCGGTGGCGGCATCTGGCGCGATCAGGGCACGGCTTGAATCGATCGTGACCCCCGTCACGCCGGAGCGATTTCTCGCCCAGTCGGACCAAACCTTGCGGGCGATCGGCCTGTCTGGGCAAAAAATCAAATATGGCCGCGGGATTGCTGTGGCGGTCGCCAGCGGTAAGCTTGATTTTTCGGCGATCGATGCGATGGAGGATGAGGAAATCGTCAGTCGTTTGGTGGAGATGCCCGGTGTTGGTCGCTGGACGGCTGAAATCTACCTCTTGTTCGCGCTCGACCGCCCCGATGTGTGGCCGGCTGGCGACCTCGCCCTGAGGGGTGGGTTACGTCGGGTGAAACGCTTGCATTCGTCGCCGACCGAGAAGCTTGCCCGCAAGCTCGGCGAATCTTGGCGGCCCTACCGCAGCGCCGCCGCGCGCTTTTTCTGGCACGTCCACAATCACCCGGGGCTCTAGTCCGCCGACCGTCGTTGAAAGCGTTCGCTTCCCGGGGGACGGAGAAGGGAACCCTGAACCAATCGGGCTCGGTCGCGGAGGGAGCGACGATCCCCCGCAGTAGCAACGCGCTATTCCGCCGCGCGCACGCTAGTCTCGCCTTCGCTGCCAAGCGCGCGCCGGACGAGATAGTTGATCGTATTGTGGATCGCCGATTCGAGATGCGAAAGCGGACCCGGTTTGTAGCCGCGCGACGTCATCGAAGCCTGCATCGAAACGAGCATGGTCCGGTCTTCTTCGAGCACTTTGACCTGATACTCGCGGTAGACTTTGCACTTTTCCTTGAACTCTGGCTCGGCGTGCCACGCGGTCGGGAACAGATGATAGATCATCATCCGGCACGAACCCGGACCGGTTGGCCAGATCGAGATTGGTCGCACCACGTCTGGGCGTCCGAACACGTGTAGATTTGGCGGCGCGTACGCCATCGAGCCATGGCGGTGGCCTTCACCGATTGCCTCGAGCCATGGCAGCAATCGAAACAGTGTTTTTCCTTCTGGGGTCGGCGAGGCCGACGTGTATCTGATGAACACGCCGCCGTTGTCGTGCAGTTTCACGTTTTCTTCGCGCCACGAAAAGAATGCACCGAACGAGTCCCCGTGCAGGACTCCGACATGATAAAAATCCATTAGATTCTCGACCGCGAATTTCCAGTTACACGGAAGATCGAGCGCGATTTTGTTGGCGAGCTTGCACTCTTCGGGCTTGAGAAAACCAACGTCGGCAATAAACGGCGCCAATGCCCGGCTGAGCGGCGGCACCTCGGCATTGAACGAAATAAAAATATTCCCGGCCCACGTATCGAGCTTGAGTTGCGGTAAACGGCAGTTCTTAGGGTCGAATCCTTCGGCTTCCTTCATGTAAGGGGCGCCGACCAGCCGGCCGTCGAGGCCGTACAGCCAACCGTGATAGGGGCACATGAACTCCTTGGTGTTTCCTTCGCCGGACGCCACTTCGACTCCGCGGTGCAGACAGACGTTGGCGAAGGCATGCAAATTCCCGTCGGCCGCGCGCGTCAGCAATACCGGTTCGTCCAGGATGCGCAGGGTCATGAAATCGCCGGGCTTTTCGAGTTCCTCCTCGCGAGCGACGAAAAGCCAATCCTTCATGAAGAGATTTTCTTTTTCGCGCTCCAGCATTTCAGGTGCGCTGTAAATGTATCCGGGCGCATGCCAAGCACTTCCGATCGGAGCACGCAGTCTCTCAAGGCCCGAGCCGAGGGCCG
>SHVV01000090.1 GCA_009694095.1 Alphaproteobacteria bacterium
GCGAACTCGTCCCGCGTGCGGCCGTTTCAATCCGATATCTCCGGCTCGGGACCGCTCTTCGAGATGCACACTCATGGGTTCAAGGATGCACCCCTCAGCTTACGGCGACATTACGCGGAACGGCACGCTTCCGTAAGGCGCAGGTAAGGCAAAGGGCGCAGAGTCGAATCAGGTATTTCGTTGTCGAGTGTTCCACACCTCTTTTCGCGACCAAAGACGACCGACGCGGTTGGTTTGTTTGTGCTCGGTTTGGCGGCGTACATCGCCGCCATTTTCGTTCTCAAGACGGTGATTTTCTCAAGTGGCATCGGCCACGACAGCAACCAACTTTTCTACGCCCAGAGCTTCGAGTTCAGCTACGACGGTCGAAATCCGCCTCTCTACACTTGGCTTGTCCTGATTACGTCCCTGGTGATGGGGGTCAGCCTCGGCGCAACGATTTTCGTGAAATGCGTCGTTTTTTTCCTCATCTTTCTGTTCTTGTTTCTTGCCGGTCGGCGGATGTTCGGTGCCAAGCCTCTCGCTCTGGCGGCCGCCTTCGGCATCGCCGGCATGTATGAATTCGCGTGGTGGTTGCCGCAAAAGTTCAGCCACAGCGCCCTCGTCACCGCCGCGGTCGCTGCGACATTCTACGCATTTCTTCGCGTGCAGCAGCGTGGATCGCGGTTTTGCTATGCCATTTTCGGGATCGCCATCGGCCTCGGCGCGTTGAGCAAGTACAACTACTTGCTCTTTCTTGCGAGCTTCGTCGCCGCCGCATTGATGGCACCGGCGACGCGGTAGCCTTGGGCGAACCGCCGCATCCTGATCACCGTCGCGATCGCCTGTTCGATCGTCGCACCGCACGCAGGGTGGGCTCTACAGCATCGGCCAGAACTGCTGGCCTCTCTCGCCGCCCGGGTCGCCGGCGAAGCGGTTGCGTCGGGCGGTGGTTTCGCGCCCCTCATGAGCGTCACGCGCGGGCTACTCAATATCGTAATGCCGCTCGGTCTGCTGGTTCCGTTCGTGCTCGTTCGGCGTTCGCCGAATCGGGTCGATCTTGGCGCCGGTACGGACGACTCCATCCGATTGGTGGGACGACAACTTCTCCTGCTCGCCCTCTTGATGGCCGCCACTGCTCTCGCCGAAAACGCGTACGATTTTCGGCGGCACTATTTTTACGTCTTCGTGTTGTTTCCGTTGTGGGCCGTCGGGTGGGCGGCGCAACATGCGGTATCCGCGCAAGCGTTTCGCTTGCTTGGAATTGCGTGCGTCGGCATAGCGATCGTTGGCATTGGTGCCCTTGCGGCTCGGCATTTAGCGGGCCGCGGCACGATTGAGTTCGTCCGGCTGCATCAACCCTATGACCGCTTGGCCGCGAGTCTCAAAGCCGAAGGATTCTCGGCCGGAACGGTTGTTGCCTTCGAATCGCCCTACGACATCAACGGTAACTTACGCGCCTATTTTCCGGCCACCCGGTTTGTAACGATCGATCTCCCGCACTACGAAGCGCCGCTTCGAACGGTGACGGGGCAATGCTTGTTGTTGTGGACGCTGGATCAAGCGTCGTCCCAGCGGGACGGTTTGCTGGCTCAAGCCCGAATTCGTCTTGGCATCGGTGACGAGCGATCCGGTCGTGAGGGCACGATCGCTCTTCCGCTTGCAAACGGCGGATCGCGCACCACAGCGTATGGGTTTTGGCTAAGCGCTGGCGTCGGAACGTGCCGATAGCTCGCGGTAAGAACGATGCGACGCCTGAGCCGTCAGCGACCGATCGCTTTCGCGTAGTCCCACGCGATTTCGCCGAACGTGCGCGCCATGGCCCCGGTCTCGTGCGCGTACTTGCTCGCTGCAGTGCCGTCTTTGACACGGCCCATGATGCCTTGAAGGATCGCGGCGAAGCGAAAGATGTTGTAAGCGATGTAGAATTCCCAGTTACGCGGCAACGGACGACCGGTGCGAGCGCAATAACGCTCGAGATACGCTTGTTCGCTCGGGATGCCGAGCGCCGCTAGGTCGAGCCCCGCGAAACCGCGCTCGGTTTCCGGTGGCAAACGCCAGGGCATGCAGTGATAGGCGAAATCGGCGATCGGATGACCGAGAGTCGAGATCTCCCAGTCGAGAATCGCGAGCAGGCGCGGCTCGGTCGAGTGAAAGATCATATTGTCGAGCCGGTAGTCGCCATGAACGAGGGTCGTCTCCTCTTCGTTCGGCATGGCGGCCGGTAGCCACTCGATCAACCGCTCCATCGCCGGGATCGATTCGGTCTCCGACGCCCGGTACTGCTTGGTCCACCGCGCTACCTGGCGCGCCACGTACTCGCCGGGTTTACCGTAGTCGCCGAGACCGACCGCGCGATAGTCGACCCGATGAAGCTTGGCGATCCCGGCGTTCATTTGGTCAAAAATCGCCGCCCGTTCCGAGATCGTCGTGCCCGGTAGCGTGAGGTCCCACAGGACACGGCCCTCGACATACTCCATGACGTAAAAGGCTGTACCGATCACGGTCTCGTCGCTGCAAAATGCATAGGCTTTCGGCACCGGAACACCAGTGCCCTGTAACGCCGCGATGACGCGGTGCTCGCGATCGACCGCGTGCGCCGAGGGCAGTAGCTTGCCCGGCGGCTTGCGGCGCACGACGTATTTTCCCGACGGCGCGGATACTTGATACGTCGGGTTAGACTGGCCGCCACGGAATTGCGCTACCGTGAGCGGGCCGCGGAATTCGGCGACGTTCGCGACCATGAAACGCTCGAGCGCCGTGACGTCGATTTGATGCGCGTCCCGAATCGGCATGGTACCGGAAAAACGCGCCTGGCGATCGGCAGATTTTTTCTCGATTTCGTCAGCCATGGCGTTGGAGCGCCCGCCAGCCGATATCGCGCCGGCAGAATCCGTCGGGCCACAACACACGGTCCACCGCCGCATAGGCCTTCGCCTGCGCTTCGGCGACGCTGGCCCCAAGAGCGGTGATACCGAGCACGCGGCCTCCATTGGCGAGTATGCGGCCGTTGTCGCGTTTGGTGCTGGCATGAAACACCAGCACATCGTCGATCGCTGCAGCGTCGTCAAGACCGCCGATGACGCTGCCCCGCATGTAGTCGCCGGGATACCCTTTGGCCGCCATGACGACACAGAGCGCCGTCTTGTCATGCCAGCGCAAGTGGAAGCGATCGAGGACGCCGTCTCGTGCCGCCATGAAAGCGGGCAGGGCGTCGGACATCAGGCGCGGTATGAGAACTTGACACTCCGGATCGCCGAACCTGGTGTTGTATTCAAGTAGCTTTGGGCCGTCGTCGCCGATCATGACACCGGCATAAAGCACGCCCTTGAACGGCCGGCCCTCGGCGGCCATCGCCGCAACCGTTGGTCGGATAATCCGGTCCATGATGGACGCCGCCATCGTTTCGGTGACGATGGGCGCTGGAGAGTAGGCGCCCATCCCGCCGGTGTTAGGCCCGCGGTCGCCGTCGTAAGCGGTCTTGTGGTCTTGAGCCGAGGCGAGCGAGAGTGCATTTTTGCCGTCGACGAGGGCGAAGAAACTCGCTTCCTCGCCAGAGAGAAATTCTTCGATCACAATCTCAGCGCCGGCGGAGCCGAAGCGCCCACCCAGAATGTCGTCAACTGCCGCCTCAGCTTCGGCGATGCTTTGCGCGACGACCACGCCCTTGCCGGCGGCGAGGCCGTCCGCCTTGACGACGATCGGCGCGCCGCGCTCGGAGATGTAACGCTTCGCCTGCACAATGTCGCGAAACCGGCCGTAAGCGGCGGTCGGGATGCCGTGGCGCGCGCACAGGTCCTTGGTGAAGCCCTTAGATCCTTCGAGCGCGGCGGCGGCGGCCGTCGGGCCGAAAGCGGCAATTCCTGCCGCTTCGAGTTTGTCGACGAGTCCCCCGACCAGCGGGCCCTCCGGGCCGACGACGACGAATTCGACTTTCTCGCGCCGACAGAAACCGATGATCCCTTGAGAGTCGATCGGGTCGAGTGCGACGCAGGTGGCGATCGCGGCGATCCCGCCGTTTCCCGGTGCGCAACTCAAGCGTTCGACGAGCGGCGATGCCGCCAGCGCCCATGCAAGAGCATGTTCGCGACCGCCCGAACCAATGACTAGGACATGCACGACTTTTACGGCGACGCTTTGATTATTCCAGCGAGGTTTCTTGTATCATAGGGGTGCGATGTGACAAACGACCGCACCGACGAGATGACCGATCCACTTTTCGACGTTACAGCAGCGCCGAAACCTGCGCGCAATCTGCCGGAATACACCGTCAGCGAGCTTTCGCATGCGCTCAAACGCACGGTCGAAGGAGCGTATGAGCGCGTCCGCGTGCGCGGAGAAGTCTCGAAGATCACCCGGCACAGTTCGGGGCACATCTACTTTGCCCTCAAGGACGCGGATGCCGTACTCGATTCGGTCGTTTGGCGCTCGACCGTCCGGCGCCTCCGGTTTCTGCCCGAAGAGGGGCTTGAGATCATCGCAACCGGCAAACTCACGACGTGGGAGAAAAGCTCGAAATATCAGCTCGTCGTCGATGCCATCGAGCCGGCCGGCGCCGGCGCTCTTATGGCGCTGCTCGATCAACGCAAAAAGACGCTCGCCGCCGAAGGGTTGTTCGATCCGGCGCGCAAGAAGCCGCTGCCGTTCCTTCCTGACGTGATCGGCGTCATTACGTCTCCGACCGGTGCGGTCATCCGCGATATTCTCCACCGCCTCGCCGACCGCTTTCCACGCCACGTGCTGCTGTGGCCGGTAAAGGTCCAAGGCGAAGAAGCAGCGGCGCAGATCGCGGCGGCGATCGAAGGGTTCAATCGCCTGACCCCGGGCGGAGTCGTTCCGCGCCCCGACCTTTTGATCGTGGCCCGCGGCGGCGGCAGCATTGAAGACCTGTGGCCTTTTAACGAGGAAATCGTCGTCCGCGCGGCCGCAGCCAGCGCCATTCCGCTGATCTCGGCGATTGGCCATGAAACTGATACGACGCTGATCGACTTCGCAGCCGATCGACGTGCGCCGACGCCGACGGCGGCAGCTGAAATGGCGGTTCCGGTCCGACGAGACCTTGCACTTCGTCTCAGCGATATCGGCAATCGGCTACGGTCCCGGTTGTCGCGACGGCTCGACGAATGCCGCACGGCGCTGATCGCCGCTGGGCGAGGGTTGCGCCATCCGGGGGAGTTAATAGAACGCGCCTATGAACGGCTCGGTGATTTGGAAGACTCGCTTCGCCGTTCGCTGCTCATGGGCGTCGAGCGCCGCTGGCGTGCCTATGGCGATATCGCAGCTCGACTTCGCCCGACCCAACTCCAACGCGACATTCGCGATAGATCGGCCGGGCTCGACAAACTGGTGCGTCGACTTTCGCCGGCATTGAACCGGGCGCTCGGCGATGCTATGCGGCGGTTGACGGCGGCGACCAAGTTGCTGTCGAGCCTGTCCTACGAACGAGTGCTCGATCGTGGTTACGCTTTGGTGCACGTTCAAGAGACCGGAAAGATCGTAACGCGTGCTCGACTTCTCGGAGAACCGGGACAAGCACTTGTGATCCAGTTTTACGACGACCTCGTTCCGGTCTCGCTCCGGGGTGGGGGGCGCCGGCGCAAGCCGCGCTCAAGCGAGCCCGGCGGCAATCAGGGCGAGCTGCTATAGGTGTGATGATGGATGCTCCTTCGAGCCGCGAGGCAAAGCTCCGATACGGCCCAGGACATTTCGACGTAGTCCTGCCCGGAAGCTACGTCAAGTGCGCGATCACCGGGGTGCGCGTGGCACTCGAAGACCTGAAATATTGGAGCGTGGTGCGTCAGGAGCCTTACGCGACGCCGGCCGCCGCATTGCAACGCGAACAAGAAGAAAGGCGCGGAGAACGGCGGTGAAGCTCGTTCTCGCGCTGATGCTGATCGCGATGCTCTATGCTACCGCCGCGGATGCTCTCGAACTCCAAGGAGATCTTGTCCAGGGTGGGCTTATCCGCGGCCACACTGAACGTGGAACGACGCTGGTGCTCGATGGGCGTCCGGTGCGGGTCTCGGCGGAGGGTTTCTTTGCCTTCGGCTTCGGCCGCGAATCTCTGCCGCGGGCAGTACTGACAATCCTCCACGTGGACGGCCGTCGGGAAGAGCGGGTTCTGGCGATCGCGGCGCGCAGTTTTCCAGTTCAGCGCATCGATGGTCTTCCGCAAGGTTTGGTCACGCCGGCCCCGGCCGATCTCGCACGCATCCGCCGCGCGGCGGAGTTAATCGCCGAGTTGCGTGCGCGCGATACCGAAGACACCGGCTTCCGCTACCCGTTTCGTTGGCCCGTCACGGGTCCGATCAGCGGCGTATATGGCAGTCAACGGGTCCTGAATGGCGAGCCGCGCCGGCCGCATTTTGGCGTCGACGTTGCGGCGCCGGTCGGAACGCCGGTTCGAGCGCCGGCGCCCGGCAGGGTCACCCTCGCCGAGCGCGATCTCTATTTCACGGGCGGCACCGTGATGCTCGACCACGGCCACGGCGTCACGTCGGTCTACTCGCACCTCGCAAGCGTTGTCGCGCAAGTCGGCGCCGAGCTAAAGGCCGGCGACCTTCTTGGCACGGTCGGTGCGACGGGACGAGTTACCGGCGCCCATCTCGACTGGCGCGTGAGTTGGTTCGAGGTGCCGATCGACCCGGCGCTGCTTGCCGGCCCGATGCCGACGGAATAACACCAAGGGGCCGCACTCGAGCTAGTTGGGCCAGCGGCGGTGTAGCCAAAGCCATTCCGCGGGCCGTTCTCGAATCCATGTTTCGATCAGGGCGTTGATTGTGGTCATCGCCGCAACGATATCGGCGTTGGTATCGCCGCTTCGCGTGAACGCGAGCGGTGGTAAAATCGTCATGCGGAACCGGGCACCGCCGAGACGTTCGATGCGCGCGGCGATCACCGGGCAGTCGTATTTCAAAGCGAGCCGTGCGATCGCCGGAGCGGTCATCGCCGGTCGGCCGAAGAACGGAATGGCGATACCGTCATTCTGTTTTTGATCGACAAGCATCGCGAGGTGGCCACCCTCTTTGATCGTCTTGATCAGCGCGCGCGCCGCGACGGTACCTTTCTTGTGGTGCCGGCCGCGTAGCGCGTCATGGCGAATACGTTGGAAAACGATCTCGACGTATGGGTTGTTGGCGGCACGATAGACTTGATCGAGCGGAACGCCGCGCTGGGTCGCGGCGAGCGCCATGATCTCCCAGTTGGCTTGATGGATACCGAAAAAGATGCCGGGCGCACCGTCGTCGCGCAACCGATCGATAACCTCGGCGCCGACGACCTCGACACGCCCACCCGGCTCATAACAGTCGAAGGCCCCGAGGTGCGGGTATTCGGCGGCCGTGCGTCCCAAATTATTCCACATCGCAGCGACAATGGCCTCGATGGAGGCGTCATCGAGCGCTGGGAAGGCTGCCTTTAGATTGCGGCGCGCCGTCCTTGATACCGGCAGATGCGGGCCGATGGCGAGCGCGATCGCACCGCCGATTGCCGACGCGGTATCGATCGGCAGCAACGCGAACGCCGCGAAAGCAGCCCGCACCAGCGCGGCTTCCATCCAGTGACGCCATTTGCGGATCAGGGCTGCCACTGGGGTCAAGCGTTCTTCAGCCGCCGAATGGCGGGGAGGATGCTCGCAAGAGCGTCCTGATCGTCGAAGACGGCCGTGATCTCGACCACGGTCAGAAGCGTACGAAGCGAATGTGGAATGCGGACCGCGTCCTTTGCGGTGGTGACGAGCGTCGCCTCTGCATCAGCAGCGTGGTCGACCAGCCGTACGATTTCCTCGGGCGGGTATACGTAGTGGTCGGGATAGGCATGGGTGTCGATGACAAGCGCGCCTAGCGCCGTCAACGTGTCGAAGAACTTCTGCGGTCGTCCTATACCCGCGAACGCGATTACACGTGCCCCAGCGAGTGCTTTGGCTCGCTCGACCGGTACCAGCCGCGCGCCAAAACATGGTGGCAATCCGTGCGTTGCCGGCGGCGTGCTTACAAGCGCAGCGGGATCGGCCATCAGAATAACAGCATCGAGCCGTGCGAGACCCGACGCCAGGCTTTCGCGTAGCGGCCCGGCCGGGAGGAGTCGGCGATTTCCGAAGCCGACAGCGGCATCGACCACTGCGATCGACACGGTCTTGGTCAAGCTCGGGTTCTGTAGGCCGTCATCCATGACGATGATGTCCGCCCCGGCTGCGGCGGCGGCATGGCCGCCGGCGGCGCGATCGCGCGCGATCCATGTCGGCGCCACTTCGGCGAGGAGAAGCGGCTCATCGCCAACTTCCGCCGCGGTGTGGCGGCGCGGCTCAACCCGTACTGGACCGGCGAGTGAGCCGCCATAACCCCGGCTTAAAAAATGGGGTGTGCGCCCTTGAGCCCGGAGGTAACGGCCGATCGCTTGCGCCACCGGCGTCTTGCCGGTACCGCCAACGGTGAGGTTGCCGACACATACGACCGGAACCGGTAGCTCGATTGCGGTTGTCAGCGCGCGGCGAACAGCCCCGGCCAAGCCATAAAGCGCGCCAAGCGGCGCCAGGAGAAACGGTACAAGGCCGTCCTCGGTCCAGAACTCAGGCGCGCGCATGGCCCGGTTCGCGCGTTGGGGCTAACGGTGGTCGTGAATCGATGCGGTCGAGCCAAGGCGACAGAGCGGCCATGACACGTTCGATAGCATGGGCACCGCGCATTGCCACCGCCTCGCCCCGGGCGGCTATCGTGGCTCGTTCCAGTTCGTTGGCGAGCAAGCGTTCGACGGCGGCGGCGAGGCTCGGCGCGTCGGCGACGACGAACGCTGCCCGGTCTGAAAGCAGGGTATCGACCATCGGCTCGAAGTTCGCCATATGCGGGCCGAACAGAGCTACGGCCCCCAAACGAACGGCCTCGAACGGATTTTGCCCGCCGTGTGGCACCAGTGAACCGCCGATGAACGCGACAGGCGCGAGCCTGTAGAAGAGGCCGAGCTCGCCGATCGTGTCGGCAATATAGACGTCCGTCGTCTCGTTCAGCATGGTCCCAGAGCTGCGCCGCACGGTGTTTAGTCCGGCGAAGGCGCGCTCAAGTTCGCTGGCTCGCGTCGGATGACGCGGGGCGACGATGGTGAGGAGCCCCGGGATACGCTCTTTGAGGGCGTGGATGGCCGCTGCGATCGCCGGCTCTTCGCCGGGATGCGTGCTGGCGGCGAGCCAACAGGGGCGACCGCCGAGTGCGGTCAGGAGCGCGGCCAGCGCCCCTGGATCGGCCGGGAGGGGCGGCGCTGAATCTTTAAGATTAGCTACGACCACGTCGCGCGCGCCGAGTATCGCGAAACGCTTCGCCATCGCTTCGCTTTGCGCAATCGTGAGGGAAAATGATTCGACCAGGGAGCGTGCGAAGCCGGGCAACCGCTGCCAGCGGTGCAACGCTCGCTCGGACAGTCGCGCCTGAATAAGAACGAGTGTCGCGCCCGAGCGGTGCGTGGCGGTCACCAAATTCGGCCACAGCTCTGATTCGACCCATACGGCAAGGTCGGGCCGCCAGTGATCGAGGAAGTTTTCGACCGGTCCGGGGCAGTCGATCGGGACGTATTGGTGGAACGCTCGTTCCGGCAGTCGTTCGCCGAGAAGCGCCGCCGAAGTGACTGTGCCGGTCGTGACCATGACGGCGAGACGTTTTCGTTCCGCAAGCATTCGCTCAACCAAGGGAAGAATGGACAGCGCTTCGCCGACGCTCGCGCCATGGAGCCATACGAGGGGCCCCTCAGGTCGGGCGCGGCTCGGGCGGCCAAGCCGTTCACCGATCCGGCTCCCATCTTCTTTGCCGTGGAGCCGCCGGATCTGGAGATGGGTCCGTATCAACGGACCTGCCAGTTGTGTGAGCGTACGATAGAGGGTGAGCATCACGGCACGGTCTCGCGCGGCGCCGCGACTGGCTTTTCATCGCGGGATGAGTCGATATCGCTCATGCGCATCGGTTCGGGTTCTACTGGAATGAGCCCGCATCGCCGGTCTGCGTCAGCTGTCAGGGTATTGAGCGCTGCTTCGAGCTGCAGGCGCATCTCTTCGGGGTCGTCGTCGCGGGTGACGCGGATCGGTGGCCCCCATAAAAAGACGCCGCGCCCGAACGGTTGCGCGATCGTGAAACGATCCCAGCTGCGCAACCGGCGCGCTGCGGACGTGGAATAGCTCGCCGGAATGATCGGCGCGCCGGAGAGTCGAGCGATGGCAATCACGCCGCGGGCGACACGCATGCGTGGGCCGCGTGGACCGTCCGGCGTAATGCCGACACACTGACCCCGCTTCAGAAGCTCGAGCAGGTCGCGGATCGCTTGCTGACCGCGCTTGTGA
>SHVV01000091.1 GCA_009694095.1 Alphaproteobacteria bacterium
AAAAGAAACTGGAATCGATCGTGCACCCGGGCCGGGCCGGCACGAAAGCGGCAAGGCGAGCGGCGCGCCGAGCCCGGAGCGCCGCGGCGCTCCGGGCTAACTTGCGCCGGCGAAAAACCCCGCGTGACGCCAGCGACAACATGAGCGTCGAACCAACGGGGCCTGTGGCCGAGCGTGTGCCGCCCAGCGGCAAAGACAGCTAAGCTGTTATTTTGCCACAATTTTTAACCATTGTTCGGCATTCCAAGCTTCCGTTACGGTCGTCAATCGGTTAATAGTCGCGACAACGCGCCGGCGAAGCCGCACCAACGACCGGGTGTCAGGGTGAGAAAAACCTACGCATGGACAAGATTCGGATTCACGGCGGCGCTTCACTCGCCGGAACGATCGCCGTCAGCGGAGCGAAAAACGCCGCGCTCCCGCTCATGGCGGCGTGCCTTTTGACAAGCGACCGACTCACCCTCACCAACGTGCCCACGCTCGCTGACATCACCACGCTGGCCCGTCTGCTGGCCGAGCTCGGCGTCGAGGTCGACCCGGGTGCGAGCGACCTTCCGGCGTTCCAGCCGAACTCCATCGATCGACCGCTGCAGGGCAAGCTCGCGCTCACGGCAGCCGACATCTCCAGCACCACCGCACCCTACGATCTCGTGCGCAAGATGCGGGCCTCGGTCCTCGTTCTCGGCCCCTTGCTCGCGCGCTTCGGCCGCGCGCGCGTGTCGCTTCCGGGTGGTTGCGCGATCGGCCCCCGCCCAGTCGACTTGCACCTCAAGGCGCTCACCGCGCTCGGCGCAACGATCGAACTCGCCGATGGCTACATTGAGGCAACGGCGCCACAAGGCCTCCGAGCGACGACGATACGATTCCCCTTCGTCTCGGTCGGCGCGACCGAAAATGCGCTGATGGCGACGACCCTGGCGTATGGCACGTCGATCATCGAGAATGCCGCCCGCGAACCCGAGATCGGCGATCTCGCGCGCTGTCTCGTCGCCATGGGCGCCGACATCGAAGGCATCGGCAGCGACCGCCTGATCGTTCGCGGGGTCGCCACGCTTCATGGCGCAACCTACGCCATCGTCCCCGACCGGATCGAAACCGGCACCTACGCGATGGCGGCCGGCATCACCGGCGGCACGATCGAACTGCTCGGCGCGACGCTCGACCATATCCTCGTCCCAGCGCAGCTCTTGGCCAAGGCGGGGGTCGAGCTCGCCGGAACCAATCGTGGCGTCACGGCGCGGCCCCACAATGGCCGACTTAAATCGGTCGACGCCGACACCCAGCCCTATCCCGGATTCCCGACCGACCTGCAGGCGCAGTTCATGGCGCTGATGGCGGTCGCCGACGGCCGGTCCATCATCACCGAGAACATCTTCGAGAACCGCTTCATGCACGTGCCTGAACTCGCACGCATGGGCGCGCGCATCACGGTTAAAGGCGCGACGGCGGTGGTCACCGGCACCGACGAGCTTATTGGCGCGCCGGTCATGGCGACGGATCTACGTGCTTCGGTGTCGCTCGTGCTCGCGGGACTGGCCGCGCGCGGCACCACCACAATCAGCCGCATTTACCACCTCGACCGTGGCTACGACCGCCTGGTCGAGAAGCTCGTTGCCTGTGGCGCCACGATCGATCGGATTGAGGACAACCCATGAGCGACCGGGTGCTAGAAAAGGACCACAGCCCCTTGAAGCTTGTCGCGGAAGACGCCGAGGATCTCGCTATCCTGGCGGCCTGCCTGCAAGATGCCGTCGTACTCAGGCGCGACATGCCCTATGTGCCAAAGCAGTATCGCTTCGCCGCGATCTTCAACCGGTTCCGCTGGGAAGAGGGAGCGGCCGGATCGGGTCGGAAAGCCAAGCGCCCCAGAAGCGGACAACAGGTGCGTACCGGGATGCATTTCGACGGTGTCACCAGTGTGCGCGCGCGCCAGACCGAAGGCGACGATTCAGCCGTCTTCGACCTTCCGACGATCGACGTTAAGTCGCTTGCCGATAGCGCTGCCGAAATCACGCTGCTCTTTGCCGGCGTCGGCGAGATCAAGCTCGACGTCGAGTGCATTGATTGTAGCCTTGCCGATCTCACGCCGCCGTGGTCCGTGCGCAGACGCCCGGATCACCCGATTGACGATCACGAAGCGAAGGCCTAGGAGGGCGCGGAAACCTTCGTTTGTCGCCGAGCCGCGCGCCCAAAGCGGCGCCGAGCGGCTCGCCAAAGGAATATCCGCCCGAGAAACTGCCGTGACCGCAAACCAGCCACTGATTCTCGCACTGCCGAAAGGACGCATCCTGGGCGAAGCTAGACCGCTTCTCGCCCGCGCCGGCGTCGTGGTCGAATCCGATTTTGCCGATCCGGCGACCCGTAAGCTGCGGTTTCACACCAATCACCCAACGCTCGACATCATTACGGTCCGCAGCTTCGACGTCGCGACGTTCGTTGCCTTTGGCGGCGCCCATCTCGGCGTCGCCGGTAGCGATGTCCTGATGGAATTCGACTTTGCCGAACTTTACGCGCCGCTCGACCTCAAGCTCGGACGCTGCCGTCTCTCGGTCGCCGAATCCGAAGAACTGTCGGACATCGACGATCCTCGGCTCTGGAGCCATATCCGCATCGCGACCAAGTATCCGAACCTGACGCGCCGCCATTTTGCCGCTCGCGGCGTGCAAGCCGAGTGCATCAAGCTCAACGGTGCGATGGAACTCGCGCCGCAGCTCGGTCTTTGCCGCCGTATCGTCGATTTGGTTTCTACCGGAGCAACGCTCAAAGCGAATGGGTTGGTCGAAGTCGAGGAGATCGCCCGCATCAGTTCCAGGCTTGCCGTCAATCGTGCCGCGCTCAAGACCCGCGCGGCCGAGATGCATGGTTGGATCGCACGTTTTCAGGCTGCGGTGAATGGTCAAGCAGCTTGACGCGCGCGCCCCCGGCTTCGCCGCCGCGTTTGCCGCCTTCCTGACGACTCGCCGCGAAACGCTCGCCGACGTCGATCGCGAGGTTGCGGCGATCCTCGCCGACGTCAAGGCGCGCGGCGATGACGCCGTGATCGACTACACAGAACGGTTCGACGGTAGCCGCTTGGCCGCGCGCGATCTGCGCCTTTCTCCGGCAACGATCCAAGCCGCGATCGAGCGGGCCGAACCCAATGCGGTGGCTGCACTCGAGCGCGCCGCCGCGCGGATCGTAGCCTACCATGAAACCCAGCGACCCAACGACGACTGGTACATCGATCGCGAAGGCGTGGGTCTAGGCGTCAAGTGGACGCCGATCGACGCCGTCGGCCTCTATGTTCCTGGCGGCAAGGCCGCCTACCCGAGTTCGGTTCTGATGAATGCGCTCCCGGCCAGGGTCGCCGGCGTGACGCGCGTCGCGATGGTTGTACCGACGCCGACCGGCGAACCGGACCCACTGGTCCTCGCGGCGGCCAGGATCGCGGGGGTCAGTGAAATCTACCGCATCGGTGGCGCGCAAGCGGTCGCGGCCTTGGCATTCGGCACCGCGACCGTGCGCCCGGTCGATAAGATTATCGGACCCGGCAATGCCTACGTTGCAGCGGCGAAGCGCCAAGTGTTCGGGACCGTCGGTATCGACATGATCGCCGGCCCCTCCGAAATCCTGGTGTTGGCGGACGCCGACAACGACCCGACCTGGATCGCTGCCGACTTGCTCTCGCAAGCGGAGCACGACGAATCGGCGCAAGCCATACTCATCACCAACGACGCGGCCTTGGCCCGCGCGGTTGCGACGGCGGTTACCGACGAACTCAAGAGTCTGCCACGGGCATCGATTGCACGCGCGAGCTGGACCACGCATGGCGCCATCATCGTCGTGGCGTCGCTCCACGATGCCATGTCGTTGATCGATGCGATCGCGCCCGAGCACCTCGAACTCGCCATTGCCGAACCGGAAGCGTTCTCCCGGAATGTGCGCAACGCTGGCGCGATTTTTCTCGGCCGGCACACACCCGAGGCGGTCGGCGACTACGTCGGCGGTCCCAACCACGTGTTACCGACGGCGCGGAGCGCGCGGTTTTCGTCCGGGCTTTCGGTGCTTGATTTCGTGAAGCGGACCTCCCTCCTACAGTGCACGTCGGCAAGCCTCGCCGCGATCGGGCCGACCGCCGTCACGCTCGCCAAAGCCGAGGGTCTCGAAGGCCACGCCCGGTCGATCGAAAAACGACTCAAGCCCACCTGACAAAGTGCCGCAACGGAGCCAGCGATGAAATACGTGATCTTCAAAAAAGACGGCTCGACCCGGTTGGGTGGGCTCCTCAAGGGTGATGCCGATGTGGTCGACCTAGCCGCCGCGTATGCCGAGCACCTCGCCACGCGTGGGGTGTTCGCGGCGACCAAAGTCGCCGAGGCGATGTTGCCGCCGGATCTGGTCTACATCCTGCAGGCGGCCCCGATTAGCACCGAGGCGGTAAAATCCGCCATGGACATTGGCGAAAAAAAGCGCGGCCGACTGGTATTGCCGCTGGCCTCGGTTAAGCTTCTGGCGCCGCTTCGGCCGGGGAAGATCATCGGCGTTCGCCGCAATTACCTGCTGCACGCCGAAGAAGCGAAACGCCAAGTCGTCGAGGAACCGCGCATGTTTTTTAAACTACCGCAGTCGGTGATCGGACCCGGCGATTCGATTGAGCGCACGTTCACGAAGAAACTCGATTACGAGGCCGAAATCGTCGTCGTGATCGGCCGCAAGGCGAAAAACGTGGCGCGCGCGAATGCGCTGGAGTATGTCGCCGGCTATGCGCTCGGCAACGACGTTTCGGCGCGCGAACTTCAGCTTGACTGGAAACCGGAGCAGACCTCGCTCGCGAAGAGCTTCGACACGCATGCGCCCCTTGGGCCGTGGGTCGCGACGACCGACGAGTTCGCCACCGCCCCGCCCGTGGTCACCATCAAGTGCTGGGTCAACGGCGATCTGCGGCAGAACGCCAGCACCGACACGATGATCTTCGATGTCGCGCTCATCGTCTCGTACCTTTCGCAGTTCGTGACGCTCGAACCGGGCGACGCGGTCTACACCGGGACGCCAGCCGGCGTCGGCGCTTTCATGAATCCGCCGGGCTACCTCAAGCCCGGCGACGTGGTGAAAGTCGCAGCCGATGGCCTCGGCGAACTCGTCAATCCGGTGGTCGAAGCGGCGGCGTAGCGCTATCTTGGTTTTGGAGCGCGAATGGCGATCACTACCGAGCGTAAGCTAACGACGATTCTTTCCGTCGACGTTGCGGGCTTATGCCGTCTCATGGAGGGGCGAAAAAGCGACGCTCAAGAGCCACCTCGGAACCTTCACAAGCTCCATCGAGCGTCACGGCGGCCGTGTCGTCAATACGGCAGGCGCCGCCGTGCTGTCCGAATTCTCCAGCGTCGTTCGCGCCGTGCAGTGCGCGACCGAGATCCAACGCGAACTCGGGGCGAAGAACGAGGGCGAGCCGGCCGAGCGGCGCATGGCTTTTCGCATCGGCATCAACTTGGGCGATGTCATCGCCGAGGACGGGAATTTGTACGGCGAAGGCGTCAACCTTGCGGCGCGCCTACAGACGATGGCGGAGCCGGGCGGTATCTGCATCGCCGGTTCGGTCCAAGAGAAAGTCAAGAACAAGATGACCGTTGGGTTCGCTTTTCTCGGCGATCAAAGCTTTAAGAACATCGGCGACCGCATCCCCGTATTTCGGATCGACCTTGAGCGCCAACGACCGGCGAGCGCGCCAGGCCAGGCGGCGACGAAAACCGGCGCGGCGCAAACGCCCGGCCCGGCAACGGTCGCTCTCGACCGAGGGCATGCTTCGAGCCCGGCGCCGATTTTATCGTAGCGTCTACATGGCCGCATTGCTCATCGCGTTCTTGTTCGCGATCGACCTGGTAACGGACGGACGAATCAACTGGTTCTATTGGCCCGCCCTCGGGCTTTCGCTCTGGGTCGCGATCAGTGCCGGTCGGATCATTTTTCCCGGCGATGACGACGGCTGGCGGCGCCATCGCCGCTAACGCGGCGGGCGCACACGACGTGATTCGTAGAACAGGATGTAAAGCCCGCACGCCATGATGATAGCGGCACCCGCGAGCGTCCACTCATCGGGCAGATCGCCCCATATGATGAAGCCCCAAAACGCCGCCGAGATCAGCAGCGTGTAGCGAAACGGCGCCACCGTCGCCGCCTCGGCGGTACGGAATGCCTCGATCGTGAAAAATTGCGCCAACACGAAAAGCAGACCCGAGAGCGCGAGGATGCCGAGGATTTCCCAGTCGGGCATCCGCCACTCGATCGCGAGCGACGCGGCGCCGAACGCGGTTTCGAGCGCGGTCGAAAAGAAGAGGATCGCAAGCGACGTTTCGGCATCGCTTAGACGCCGGGTATAGGCATCGCGAAAACCGCTGATGGCCGCACAAGCGATCGGTAGGATGACCACCCAACCGATACCGCCACCGCTCGGCCGCGCTAACACCAGCACGCCGATCAAGCCGACGCCAATCGCCAACCACCGTCGCAAGCCGACGGACTCGCCGAGCAGCGTCGGCGCGAACAGCGCGGTGAAGATCGGTACCGTGAACATGAAGCTGGTGACTGTCGGCAAAGACAGATAGTGCAAACTGGCGACGAAGCAGAACGTTGCCACGACCATCGAGAGGCCGCGCACCGTTTGACGCCGGTAGTTTTGCACTCGAAGCACGCCTAAGCCGTGCGCCATGTGCGCATAGAGGGTGATGATCGCTACGGCGAACATGCCGCGGATGAAAATGACCTCGCCGACCGGCAGGCTCTGCGTTCCCCACTTCGCGCCAGCGTCATTGGCGGTGAGAAAAACGCCAGCGAGAATCATGTAGAGTATGCCACGCCCCGGATCGTGGAGGCGCGTCGTTGTCGGAAGTTCGGTTTCTCGTGGCACGATAGGCGGGGTTCGCTGCTGCGGGGGAAACGCGCGCTCTTGCTAACACCGGGCAGCGGCGAAGGAAAGCACGGCCCAGCGCAAAGCCCTGCCACGCCTTGATTTTTCGTCGGGGCACGCGCAAGGTGCGCGCCACACAGGCCGGCGCGGAGAAGAGTTTTGGTCGGCGAGAAGGGCATGGTCGCGACATACTTTGCGATCTCACAACAGGCCGCATCCCAGTTCGCTGCACGCAAGTCGGCGCCGGTTGGAGCGGCGCCGGTCATGACAGAAGCGCTGCCGACAACGGTGCGGCCACGGTTGGTTCTCGCGTCCTCGTCCCCCCGGCGCTTGGCACTCTTGCAGAACGCTGGTCTGACGCCGGACGAGGTCCGCGCCGCGGACATCGATGAAACAGTTGGACGCGGCGAAGAACCCGCGGCGCTCGCTAAGCGGTTAGCGCTCGCCAAGGCACGAGCCGTCGCCCAGCTTGGCGTCGGATCCTTTGTCATCGGGGCCGATACGGTCGTCGCCCGTGGCCGGCGCTCACTCGGAAAACCCGGCGACGCAGCGGCTGCCCGAACCTGCCTCAACCTCCTCTCGGGTCGACGTCACCGCGTTCACACCGGGCTCTGCGTGATCGCGCCCGATGGCCGCACGCGCACGCGCCTGGTCACGACCGGCGTTACCTTCAAGCGCCTGACGTTGGCCGAGATCGAGTCCTATGTCGCGAGCCAAGAGTGGCGCGACAAGGCGGGCGGCTACGCCATCCAAGGCCGTGCCGCCGCGTTCATCCTTCGCGTCAACGGCTCGCCATCGAATGTGGTCGGTTTGCCGCTCTACGAAACGATCGCGCTCCTGGTCGGGCTCGGCTTTCCATATCCGTGATCCGATGCCGACCGAATTATTGATCGAAGACGGTATCGCCGAGGTTCGCGTAGCGCTCGTGCGCGACGGCGTGCTCGACGACCTGTGGGTCGAGCGGCGCTCGCAGCCAAGTTTAGTGGGCAACATCTATTTGGGTCGCGTCCGGCGTGTCGTCCCGGGGCTCGGGATGGCGTTCGTCGACATCGGCCGTGGCCGCGACGCCTCGCTCCGTTCCCACGACGCGCGCTTCGCCCGCGATGAGGAGACCGACCGCACCCGCATCAACGAGTTGGTCGCCGATGGCGAAGCGGTTCTCGTACAGGTCGCCGCAGCGGCCCGTGGCGACAAGGGCGCCCGCCTCACGACCGATATCGCGCTCGCCGGCCACCGCTTGGTCTACGTGCCGTACAGCGACGAGGTTCGTGTTTCGCGTCGCATCGGTTCGGCCGAGGAAATTAAGCGGCTAGAGACCGCGGTCTTAGAGGCGTGCGAGCGTTTTGCCTTGGCCGGCGGATTCGTGGTTCGAACCGCGGCAGAAGGAGCCACGGCGGCCGAAATCGAGCGCGAGATCGAAGAAATCACCGGGCGCTGGCGCCGTATCGAAACCGGCGCCGAACGGGCCGCGATGCCGGCTCTCATCGATGGCGACGGCGATACCGCTCTCGCGGCGATCAGGGATTTCTACAACCGCGACATCGGCGCAGTTCGTATCGATACGCGCGTGGCGGAAACGCGGGTGCGATCCTATCTTGCCCTACGCGATCCGGGCGCGCTCGAACGCATCGTGCGCCACGACGGACCGGCGCCGTTGTTCGACGAGGCGATCGAAGCGGCGATCGCGACGGCAATCGCGCCCGTCGCGCCGATCATCGGCGGCGGACGGCTCACGATCGAGACCACCCAGGCGCTGACCGCGATCGACATCGACAGCGGCCGCGGTGCCGGGACCGACCCAAGCGACAATGCCTGGCGTGCCAACAACGCTGCCGTCGAGGAGATCGCTCGACAGCTCAGGCTCCGCAACATCGCCGGCACGATCGTCGTCGATCTCGTCGCTCGGCGCGATCCGCGCCGCGCCGAAGCGCTGGTGGTGGCGCTCCGCCAGGCTCTGGCGCGCGACCGGTTGGCGACGAGGATCGGTCCGATTTCGCCGCTCGGCCTGCTCGAACTCACCCGGCGACGCATTCGTCCAAGCCTAGCCGAGATCATGCTGGCGCCGGCGCCGGCCGAGTTGAATGCCGCGGCCTGCGCGGCAGCAGCGCTCCGGCAAGTCGAGCGCGCCGCGCGCCGCGAACCGGGACGCCCGCTCGCCATTCGGGTCGCACCCGACGTCGCGAGCGAGATCAACGCCGCGAACGGGGGGTACGTGGCAACGCTCGAGCGCCGTATCGGCGCCCGAGTCACGGTCACCTCGGACAACGCGCGGCGACGCGATGACGCCACGATCGACTTCGGCTAGTCTCTCGTCGGGCGACGAAACGGGGGAGACATGGCGCCGCGACCCGGCCAGCGACAAGGGTGTCCGATTTGCGGGGCGCCGCCGACCGAGCGGCTGGCGCCGTTCTGTTCGACCGCCTGCGCCGATCGCGACCTCGCGCAGTGGGTTACCGGCCGCTACGCGATCGCGAGCGCGATCCCGGAGAGCTCGGAAAGCGATGGAATGGCCTCCAGCAACGGGGATCAAAACAGTTGAGTCCTTGGCTGGACAGAGGCTGCCGAGTTTCCTATAAACCAACGCCTTAGGAACCACGCTTCTATGAGTGCGGGCTACCCGCGCTCCGTGGCCCGGGTAGCTCAGTTGGTAGAGCAACGGACTGAAAATCCGTGTGTCGTTGGTTCGATTCCGACCCCGGGCACCATTCTAGACCGCGATAAATCAACGACTTACGTGACTAACGCGAGAATGGTAACGCAGAACGCTTCGGCTCTTGGTGTAATTCCGGTTTAGTCGCGTCAGCGATTCTATTCCTGGAGGGTTCCGGTAGAGCCCTTCCGATCGCCTGAATCTCGCGGTCGATATTCAGCCGTGCACGTGCGTGTGGCGCAGCACCATCGCGAGCGTCTTGTGGCCGCTGGATCGTTGGCAGATCGGCGCCGGACTTCACGAGGTTTGTGATTGCCGTATGGCGAATCGCGTGAGGCGTGATCGTCGGCAGCATTGCCGCCCTACCTTGCTCGTCGACTACGGGGCCGGCCGCCCTTGTCGAGTTGTGGCTTCGCAAACCCGGCCGCGACCGCTGCTCGACCGAAAGGTTTGTCCATGCGGAAGCGCCGGCCAGTAAGGCTGGCCCTCGGCCGCGGCGACGGAAATATCCGCCTCACCTTGCTCGACTTGGCGCAGCGTTCCGCGCACGCGGTAGGCGCGCCGCAACAATTGATCGATGCAGTGCTGAGCGACGAAACCGCCGGCGCCCGTCACCAAAACCAAGGCACCCCGCTCGGCCA
>SHVV01000005.1 GCA_009694095.1 Alphaproteobacteria bacterium
CGGTCGAAATTGTTGAAGATCTCGGCCATCAACTCGTGCAGATCTTGGCGCGCGACGTGCTGGAGGTTCGACATGAATTCCGTCCGCAACGTCTTTTCGACACTCAAAAGCACCTCCTTGCTCACGCCCTCGAGGTGCAGCATGCGATTGATGACCTCGATCGACGTTTCTTCCGGTAGCGCGGCGAGGACGCGCGCGGCGTAGCCGCCGTCGATTTTCGATAAGATGACGGCGATCGTCTGCGGATATTCGTTCTTCAGGTACGTGGCGAGCATCACCTCGTTGACGTTGGAAAGCTTGTCCCATACCGTGCGCCCGGCAGGGCCGCGCATTTCCTCCGTGATGCGATCGGCTCTTTCCTCACCGAGGGATTCGCGCAATATCTTTTGCGTTCCGTCGTAGCTTCCCATCAACATGCCGGTCGACGATAGGCGGCTGACGAATTCATCGAACACGCGGTCGACGACGTCGGAGTCCATTCGCCCGAGAAGCGACATCGCGAGCGAGACCTCCTTGATCACCTGCTCGTCCATTTTCGTAAACGGGGCGACGACGTGCTCCTCTTTGAGCGCGAGCATCACGGTGGCTGCCTTTTGCGCTCCGGTCAGAGCGCGGCCTTTGGCCCCAGCGCTCGTTTGTTCATTTGCGGTTCCGCCGGCAACCATCGCGCACACTAGGCGCTTCGACGGACGTTAGGTATCGGCTGGAGCCTGCGGTCGGGCAGGGGTATTCTCGGAGATCGGTGACGCTGGGTCCGCGTCTCTTCGGCCCGATCTAACGGTCGATTTGACGCCGGTCCTAGTTTGGAACGACGATGGGATCGAAAAAGGCGAGCGGTGACAATGAGTAGCGCGGCGACGGCACGACGAACGCTAGCGTTCGGAAGAGATCCCGAAGTCTCGGCGACGCTACCGGGCAACTACTATTTCGACTCCGGAATTTACGAGCGTGAGAAAGAAGCGATCTGGTCGAAGTCGTGGCTGTTCGTCGGCTATGCCCGAGACGTCGAGCGCCAGGGGAGCTATATCACCGCCACGCTGTTCGACCAACCGGTTGTCGCGGTGCGCGGTAAGGACGGAGTTCTACGCTCGTTCTACAACGTGTGCATGCACCGCGGGCATACGCTCCTCGAGGGCAAGGGCCAACGCGCAATCATTACCTGTCCGTTCCACGCCTGGTCGTACGATCTCGAAGGATCGCTCAAGGCCGCGGGCAACGCCGAGAACGTCGCCGGCTTCGAGCACCGCGACTTCTCGCTGACCCCGATCAAGGTCGACACCTTTCTCCATATGGTGTTCGTGAATTTCGATCCCGCCGCTCGATCGATCGCCGACACCTATGCCGGCTTCACAGCCGACGTGCGCCGGACCATTCCCGGCTTCGACCGCCTCAAGCTCGCGAGCAGCGATCCGTTGCCCGGCAAATACAACTGGAAGTTCTTTCCCGACATGAACGAGTGCTACCACTGCCCGGTGCTGCACACGATCATGGGCGAGCAGCAAGGCGCCTATTTGCAAAACAGCTGGGTCAGCGAAGAACACGGGCGCTGGGCCAAGCACATCATTCTCGGCAAGAGCGACCTTGGTCCGGATGAGCGGCCCTACAGTTTCGGCACCGAAGCGATCCAGGACGTGAACATCTGGTACATGTGGCCCAACCTCATTTTCATCGCCCATCAGGGCTCGCCCAATTTCAAGATTCAGGCGACGTGGCCGACCGGCCCGGAAACGACGCACCAAGTCCTCGACGTGTGGTGCCTGAACGATCCACCCGACGAAGCCGATTTAGGCCACATCCGCAACTACCGCGACCGCATCATGCCCGAGGACATCACTGCGATGGAGAAGCAACAGCTCGGCGTCCACTGCCGCGGCTACAAGCAGGGTCGGCTGATGGTCGACGTCGCACGCTCGTGGCGGAGCGAGCACGGCACCCACCACTTCCAGCGCATGGTGTGGGAAGCGTTGAACGGAGTAAATTACTAGCGGCCGTATGTCCGCCGCGGCAGACAGCGAATCGGAACAGCCGCCCGCTACCCCGTCCGTCGCACCGCTGCCGCGCCGGTTTCGATCAAGGCGATCGTTTCGGCCGCGCTCCGCACGTCGCCGAAATAGCGCAGCATGGTCGAGAGCCCGGCGACGTGATCGACGTCGGAGTGCGACGCGTTGGCGTCGGCGATCATGATGACTCGAAAGCCCAGCATTGCTGCATCGCGCGCGCTCGACTCGCAGCAGACGTTGGTCGCGGTGCCGGCGATCAGCACGGTGCCGATGCCCTGGCCGCGTAAGAAAGTCTCGATGTCGGAGGCGCCCTGAATGAACGCGCTCGGCCGGCACTTATTGACGATGCGATCGCCGCCGCGAACGTCGAGTGCTGGGTAGAGCGCGTGCAGTGGATGGCCTTCGCTCACCGCCGCGTGGGCCCGCTCGCGCCCAGCGGGAGCGAGAAAGTTCTCGAAGAAGAGTTCGAAATACTGTGCCGTGCCTTTCTTTCCTTGCGTCGCCTGGACCCACACCACCCGGCCGGCGGCCGAGCGAAGCGCCGCCGCGACCCGGTTGATGGCAGGAACAATCGCGCGGGCCGCAGGCACCTCGAACGGCGCCCCTTCGGCGACGAAAGCGTTTTGCATGTCGATCACGACGAGCGCCGTCGCCGCCGGATCGAGCGCCGTGAAGACGTGGCGCCGGTCGCGCAATTGCGTGACGCGCTCGACGTATTCCTCGGAAAGATCAGCTTGGGCCATGGCTCACCTTCTCGGTCAATGATAGCGCCGCTGGCGGCGACGGCATAGTTGGCGATTCTCTCGAGCGCACGCGATTGGCGAGGAAAACGCCGATCAAGATCAGCCCTAATCCCACACCATGATAAACCGCGAGCGTTTCACCGATCGTCAACCAGGCGGCGATCGCAGTGAACGGCGGCTGGAGGTAGTTGAACATCGCCGCGCGCGGCGCGCCGATCCGATTGATGCCGCTGATCATGAACGAGAGTGCGAGGATCGACCCGAACACCGCCATGTACAACAGAGTGCCGACCGCGGCTCCAGACACAGTCAACCTCTGGCCGCCCCACGCCGCTTCGGCGAGATAGAGCGGCAGCGTGCCGAGGACAGCGAACACGGCGAGCACCTCGAACATCACGAACGGCGGCAACGCGCCGGCCATGTTCCGAATCAAGATCGCGTAAAGACCCCAGCCGGCGATGGCCAGAACGATGAAGAGATCGCCGATCACGATATCGAGCCCGAGCAGAGCGGCCGGACTGCCGCGCGCGACGATGACGATAGCGCCCGATGCCGCTGCGATCAGCCCAACGCTTTGCAGGGTGCTAATCCGCTCGCGCAGGAGCAGGCGCGCGAACAACACGACGAACGCCGGTTGCGCGGCGGTGATCAAGGCGCCATTGGTCGCGGTCGTCGTGTGCAGCCCGAGGAAGAACAGGGTCTGTCCGATTGTCGTCTGCAGCGTCGCCGCGGCAAACAATGCCCGCCAGTGCCGTGCGACGATGGCGCGGTGCACGACCAGCGAACGAGCAACGAACGGCGCCAGGATCACGGCGGCAGCGAGGTAGCGCCAGAACGAGAACGCAGCCGGCGGAATGTCGTCGCGCATGACCCGCGAGAGAACGTTCGAAATCGAGTAAAACACCATGGTCGCGGTCAGGCTGGCATACGACATCCACACCGCGTTACCAGCGCGGGCCCAACGATCGCCGCCGCCTTCCTGACTCACCAACCGCGCCACATCTCAGCGCTCGCGCCAGTCGCGCACCTGCTCGAACGCGAACGCGGCTCTAAACAGGGCCGTCTCCTCGAACGCTCGCGCCACCAGCATGAGGCCGATCGGCAAGCCAGCCGATAGGCCGCACGGCAGCGTAAGCGCCGGATGGTGTGTGATGTTGAAGGGCGCCGTATTGGTCGATTGTTCCGACGTGCGTTCGATCTGCAGCGCGATCGGCGCGTCCGCCGGAGGCATGGGTTGCGCCTTCATCGGCGCGGTCGGCATCAGCAGCAGATCGTGACGCGAGAGCACCGCGTCATAGGCCGCGCGCAACCGGCGCGATAGATTCATCGCTTTGCCATAGAATCGGCCGCCGTAGTGCTTCGACACATAGTCTCCGAGCAGAACGCGCATCTTGAGGCTGTGCGGAAAAGACGGGGCGTAGCGGCGCCAATCGCGGAGTCGATCGTTGAGCGCCGGCAAGAACAAGCCTTCGTGATTGGTGCCGAACCCGCCGCCTAAAAACATGTTGGCATAGTAGCCCTCGAGTGCGATCGACGCCCAAATCGACTTGGCGTCGCGGTGGATCGGGATCGAAACCGACTCGACCCTGGCGCCGAGTTCGGCAAACGCGGCGGCGGCGGCGCGTACCTTGGCATCGACATCGGTTTCGGAGTTGGGCCATCCGAAGCCTTCTTCGAGCACCGCGATGCGCAAGCCCCGGCAGCCCTCGCGCAACGAGTCGCAGTAAGGCCTCACCTCGTCGTCGCGCTGGCGCGGGTCGATGCCGTCGACACCGGCTACCGCTTCGAGCAGCAACGCATTGTCGGCCACCGTCCGCGTCATCGGTCCGGTGTGGTCGACCGTGAATTCGCTCGACATGATCCCGGTGTAGGGAACGAGTCCGTAAGTCGGTTTGAGGCCGACGATACCGCAATAGGCGGCGGGAACGCGGATCGACCCCGCTTGGTCGCCGCCCATCGCCATGTCGACCTCGCCGCGCGCGACCAAGGCCGCGCAACCCGACGACGAACCACCGGCCGAATAGCCGCGTTTGTAGGGGTTGTGCACCGGACCGGTCGCGGCCGTGTGGCTAGCGCCGGAATAGGAGAAGTACTCGCAGACCGCTTTGCCGGCGATGGTGCCACCGGCATCGAGAATGCGGCTCACGATCGTTGCATCGACCGCGGGCACGAACCCTTCGAGCACATCGGAGCCGTTCGCCATAGGCAGCCCAGCGACGGCGATCGTATCCTTGAGGACAACGCTCTTGCCCGCGAGCTTGCCATCCGCCGATCCGCGGATCATCGACTTAACCGCCCACGCGCCAAATTCGTTTTCCGCCCCCGCGGGCCGGTAGCCCGGCGTACGCGGACAACGCACCGGCGGGGTTTCATCGCTCATCCGTTCGACGGTATCGAAGGCCGTCAGCAACCGGTCGATCGCGACGCCGTAGGCCGAGACCTCGGCGTCGCTAGCGCTAAGGCCGAGCTCTTGAGAAGCGGCCGTCAGCTCTTCCGTGCTCGGGCGTCGAACCACCATCGTCAGACCGACCGTCCGACGGCGCGATCGATCCGCGCGATCAGCTCGGTTGAAAGTTTGCCAGCGGATTCCGCCGCGATGCACTCGTCGAGCTCGGCTCGATTCTTGACGCCAAGAACGACCGAATCGACGCCCGGGATCGATAGCACGTAACGATGCGCGAGCGCTGCTGGACGCTCGCCGAGTTCGCGCGCGAGCGCGCGGAACGGGGCGGCGCGGCGGTAGTCGGCCATGTCCGGATGATCATCGGGGATCGGCCGATCGAACGCATCGGTCAGGGCGCCGGCCTGAACGGCGCGAATGCCGAGCACGCCCACTTTGTTGGCGACCGCCGTCGTCAGCAGCCGACGCGGTTCGGCCGGTTCGGTAAAACGTTTCAGACCACCCGCCGAGCCGAGCAAGTTGGAAATGATCTGCGCCGCCGCCGGCTTCGGCGTATCGTCGAGCGCACGGACGATCGAGTCGGGTAAGCCGATTCCGGTGATCCCCCAGGCACCAATCAGCCCCTCGCTGACGAGTTCCGCCAGCACCGGGCGAAGATGATCGGCGTAGACGCTCCACGCCGTCGGCGGACGCGGACTATTGGGCCCCCCTGGTAGCGCGTAGCCGTCCGCCGCGATCATCGAATGCAGAAAGAACAAATCGACCCGCTTGAGCCGCATGGCCGCCAAACTCGCCGTGAGCGATGCGCGGATCGCTGGCTCGACCGCTTCGGGCGCCGGGCTCCCGAGGTAGCACTTCGTCGTCACGCGGACGCCGCTCGGCAAGCGCCCCTGGAACGCCTCGCCGATCACTCGCTCGGCCTCGCCGTTGCCATAGAGCGGCGCCATGTCGAGAAGCGTGATGCCCTTATCGACCGCGGCACGCGCGGTAGCGACGCATTCCTCGCGCGTCGTCGCTCCCCATAGCTGCCCTAATCCACCGCCGCCCAGCGTCAATGCGCTCACCGGCCACAGCGTTCCGAGTCTTGTCGTTCGCATACCACCCGTCCGTCAGAAGATACTTTGACCGGCCTATCGTATCCGCAAACCTTCGCAATGGGTCTATCATGCGGCTGGACGAGGGAGCATGACGCATGACGACAGTGGCAGTCCACGACCAAACCGTTCCGGGCATCAATTGGAATAATCTTTGGATCGTCGCGCTCGCCGTCGGGGTGATGGTTGCGGCGATCTATAGCCACAACGCCTGGTACATCAATTTCATCCACGTCGCCTTCGGTCTGATGTGGACCGGAATCGATCTCTTCATGGGTTTCGTGATTGGGCCGATCATGCGTTCGCTGCCGCCTGACGCGCGCAAATCGATGACGCTGCGGCTCATGCCGCGCATGTTGTTCCTGATGCCGACGCTTTCGATCATCACCACGACGGCCGGTTGGTTTCTTGCCATCGAGCTCGGCTACATCAACCCCGACGCTCCGGAGACCTGGTCTTGGTGGATCATCGCCGCGCTGGCGATCGTCACGATCCTAACCGTCCAGGGCCTCGGCATTTTGCTGCCGACCAACATCCGGGTTTATCTCGAGATCAGAAGCGCCAATCCGGACCTCGCCAAGGTCGGCCGCTTGATGCGGCGCTACATCGTGACCGTCGCCGTGCAAGGCTGCATGCAGATCGCGATCATCGTCGTCATGACGCGGCTTGCGACCGGCGACATCTGAGCCGCCGGCGCTTGGTTCGGCGGGCGCCGCCCGGGTCAGTCGCCGATCTGCGCCCGGTCGATCTTACCGTCGGCCGATAGCAGGACTGCGACGCCGCGCGAGGCGGGAAAATGCGCGCAAATGATCATCGCCACGACGGTGATCGGCACGCAGAGAAACATGCCGGTGACGCCCCAAAGGGTGCCCCAGACCGCGAGCGACAGGATCACCACGAGCGCGCTCAGGTTGAGTGAAGCACCCATCAAGCGCGGCTCGATCACGTTACCGACGATGATCTGGGTCAACGCCAACAGCCCGCCGACGATTCCGGCCGGAACCGCTTCGCCGAATTGGACCAGCGCCAGCACGGTCGGAAAGGCGGCGCCGAGAAGCGCGCCGACGGTCGGAATGTAGCTCAGAAGAAAGATCACGAACGCCCAAAAAAGCGCGAAATCGACGCCGACCAGCTTTAGGACCACGAAACTTGCCACTGCCGTCAGCAGCGCCATTAAGGTCTTGATCCAAATGTAAGTCTGGATTTCCCGCTGCATGCGGTGCAACAGCCGACGCACCTGTTGCTCGCGCGCGGCGTCGGGAAGGAGCGCTTTGAGCTTGCCATCGAAGCTTTGCTGCTCGATCAGAAGAAAAAGCACGTAGACGACGATGAGGCCGGTGCTGCTCGCGAGGTCGGCCGTCGTCGCGGCGAGCTGCGACACCGCCTTGCCGATGTCGATCTGATCGACGATCTGGGCGAACGTCGGCACAGCGCCGAGCCCCAGCATCCGCGCGGCCTCGACCGCCATGCGTTCGAGATTGTGCTGGTAGCCGGGGGCCGCGGCGCTGACGGCGCCGATGTTCTGGCTGACGAGTTCGACCAGCGCCCCGAATATGGCCACGACGGCTAGCACCGCCGCCGTCATGCGCAACCACCCGGGAGGCGACCATCCGCCGATTCGGAGGTGGCCAATGGTCGATGCCAGCGCGTTGAGGACGTACCAGATCATGAGCGCGATCGCGATCGGGATCAGCAGGTTCTTGCCGACGACGAGCAACCCGATCGCCATTAAAACGACGGCGAACGCGAGCGAAGCGTAGAGCCGCTTGAGCGCGGCTTCAGACGTCGTCATCTCGATCCACCGTTACGCAAGAGACGCGGTCTGCGATAACCGCAGGTGGCAATGTCGACCACCATCGTCACGGCGACTGCCGCCACAAGCTCACACTGGTCCAACTGAGCCAGAGGAGCCACAGCGGACCTGCGATCTGGAGCCAATTCGCCGCCACGATCGAAACCGGCTGCATGGCGACCGGAACGGTCGCAGCGCCGACGACGACGCCCATTATCGCAAGTGCGCGGCTTCGTCGGGGATCGCGCGCCATGGCCCACCCCGACAAAATCATGCCGATGCCGAACAGCGCGTTAAATAACGCATCCATCGTGATCGCCCAGCCCAAAAGCGCGAATGCGGCGCTTTGAAAATTGGCCAAGGGACCATTGGATGCAGCCGCGAGAGGTCCGATCGCGACGAACGGCGCGAGCGTCGCCGTGGCGTTCATGAGCCCGGCGGCGGCGATGAAAATCGCGCCGATGCGGGCGATCCCGGCTTGCGGGCCGGACGCAGCCCGCGCCAGACCGCCGGCGAACGGAATCAAAGCTAGCACGCCGGCCGTAAAAGCGACCGCGCTGACCGTTGCCCCGGTTGGATGCGCCAAGCTGGCTTCAAGCCATGCGGCAAACATCGTGGGCTTGTACGCCGCTGGAATGTCGCGAAGCCCCACGACGCCAATCACGTTCAATGCGACGGCCAGGCCGCCAAACGTGGCCGCTGCACGCGCCGAGGGCAGCGGAGCGGGCGAAAGGTCAGCCACGAGCGCAGTCCGTGTTCACTGCTGTTGTTGGTCCATCGCGACACGGAACCCGACCCGGCCGATGGTTTCGACCGAAAGCGAGACGGCGGCGCCAACCTTGAGCGGCTCGGCCGCCGTCGCAGATCCCGCCATCACGATGTAGCCCGCTTGAATTCTGTCGCCGGCCAACGCGGCGAGGCGCGCTGCTTGCACCAGCGAACGCGCCGGGTGGCCGAGAATTGCCGCCGACGATCCGATCTGAACCGGGCGGCCATCGATTTCGAGCACCATCCCCAGGTTGCTGATGTCGATGTCGGGACGATGCCAGGGACCGAGCAAATATCCGGCCGCTGAACAGTTGTCGGCGACGACGTCGGCGAGGGTGAATTTGAAGTCGCGATAGCGCGAATCGATCACCTCGATCGCTGGAGCGATCGCCTCGACGGCCGCCATCGCTTGCGCGACGCTTATGGGTCCGCCGAGCGGAGCCTTCAAAAGAAACGCAATCTCGGGTTCGACGCGCGGTTGAATGTACGCCGAGAGCGTGATCTCGCCGCCGTCGTCGATCAGCATTCCGTCGGTCAGCCGGCCATAGATCGGTTCGGCGATTCCCATTTGCGCCGCTTTGGCGCGACTCGTCAGCCCAAGCTTGATGCCCGAGCGCTCGTCCTGGCGATTGAGCCGATGTTCGACGAGCGCCATCTGGATTCGGTAGGCGTCGACGAGCGTAACCGCCTCGCCGGCGCTGAGCTGTGGCAACGGGATACCGGACGTCATGGCTTCATCAAGCGCCCGGGCATGTTTGGCGACATCGATTGCGAGTCGTCGAGACGCGCGCGCCATATCCTAGCTCCTCGAGAAAGCGGCGCGCACCGAGCCAAGACCCGAAATGCGCGCGGTGTAGACTTCGCCCGGCGCTGCCGACACCATCGGGCCGAGCGCGCCGGACATGACGATGTCGCCCGCCGCCAATGGGCGGCTGCGCCGCACCATTTCGGCAGCGACCCAGCGCAGCGCGTTCAGCGGGTGGCCGAGGCAGGCAGCGCCGGCGCCAACCGAGATCGGCTCGCCCCGATTCTCCACGGTCATGCCACACAAGCGGCCATCAAAATCGTCGATCGCGCGCCTTTCGTTGCCGAGTACGAACAAGCCGGACGAGGCGTTGTCGGCGATGGAGTCGAGGATATTGATGTCCCATTTGGCGATCCGACTGCCGACCACTTCGATCGCCGGAACGGCGTAGCTGACGGCGCGGATCACGTCGGCGGCCGTCGGACGTTCATAAAGCAGCGGTCGCTCAAGCACGAAAGCGACCTCGGCCTCAATGCGCGGCTGCAGGACGGCGCCGATTTCGATCTCCTCGCCGTCGCCGATCGCCATGTCGGCGAACAGCATGCCAAAATCGGGTCGGTCGACGCCGAGTTGCATCTGAACCGCTTTGGATGTCAGACCGATCTTACGACCAACCAAGCGCCGGCCGGCGCCCAACCAGTAGCGGGTGTTCGCTTCTTGAACCGCGTAGGCGGCGGCGATGTCGCCCGTGGGCAACCCGCCACGGACCGGCGGACATGGAATGCCGCTGTCGTAGGCACCACGCAAGCGCTCGGCCAAGCCCGCAATCGCCAGTTCGTCGACCAAGTTCTCCCTCCGTACCGTGCCTGCGAACGGTCCAACTTCCGGCACTATTTCTAACGTTCGGCACTATAGTCGGTCTCTAGGTCGGCGAAAGCCTACATCTGGACGTTGAGCAACGCCGTAAGAACTCGCCACAAACAGTAAGGCAATACCCTTCCGCACTAGGTGGTGCGCCGAGCTGCTAGCGGAACCATCCAGACCTATTCTTAGGCTATCGCGCCGATGAGCATAACCAAGGCTAGCGAGCTAAAAGCCGCACTTCGCCGACACCGTGACTGGATCGAGAACGTCTTCGGCGGCACACGCGCCGCTCTGAGCCACCTCGATTTGCACGGCTCGAAACTTAACGCCGCGACACTCTCCGATGCGAAACTTACCGGCGTCATTCTCTCCGATTTCGATCTCGAAGGGGCGAACTTCACTGCCGCCGACTTGTTCGCTGCCGACCTATCGGGCTGCAACCTTGCGGGCGCTATTCTCACCCGCGCCGATCTACGTGGCACTAAGCTGCGCGACGCTTGCCTCGACGGTGCAGATTTACGCGCCGCTCAGCTCTCGGAAGGCACGCTCGTCCTCGACCAGCGGCGTCAGAAAACGCGGTTCGTCAAACGCCAAGGCGGCGGGTTCAGCCTCAAAGGCGCGTCGCCCCAAGGCGTGAACCTCGACGACGTGAAGATCCCCGGGTCAGTCATCGCTCAGGCGGACTTGACCGGAGCGAGCTTGCGTAAGACCAACCTCGACGGCGCCAATCTCTCTCGCGCCGATATCACGGGCGCAAAGTGCACCGGCGCCAAACTCACCGACGTTGACTTGTCGGCAGCTGATCTCGGAAAGGCGCTGCGCGAGCGAGCGCCGCCCAAGGACCTTGCGCGTGCGATCGCCAAGCACGCCCAATGGCTCACGACCCGTGGCAAAAATGGAGCGCGCCTCGTTCTCAAGGACGGCGAATTCTCGACGGTCGACTTCGGCGCCGCCAACCTGACGGCGGCCGTGTTCAATGACATCCGGTTCGCCGCCGCGAACCTCGCCCACGCTAAACTTCGTTTCAGCAAATTTGCCGGTTGCGATTTATCGCGCGCCAATCTGGCGTCCGCCGATCTCGCCGGCGCTCGTTTCACGCGGTGCAAGCTCACCGAGAGCAACCTCGATAACGCAAAACTCGGACCGGCGAAAATCACCGACCGTTCCAGGCGTGGCACCGGCCGCGTGGCGGCGGCGTGGCTCGAACGAATCGATCTGCGCCGCGCCAATCTGACCGGCGCCATGCTCAAAGGCGCCCAGCTCGCGCACGCGGACTTAAAACGGCGCGACGATCCGCTCGACCTGCCTCGCTCAAGCCGACCTCAGTCATGCAAAAGTCGCTGACCTTCAACCGAGCGACGGCGTTTTTTATGATGCCGTCTAGATCGGCTCAGCGCACGGACCCGACCTGCGCCTTTGGCAGGCACACGCAATTCAAGACGGCGCGGTGAATCGTCGCCGCCCCATTGGGGATCCTTCCGATTCGCGGTGCGGAAAACGACGCGACCGATGGTCGATCGCGGCAATAGCTAGAACGTCACCACGCTCCGGATCGATTTGCCCTCGTGCATCAAATCAAACGCTTTGTTGATATCGGCGAGCGGCATGGTGTGGGTGATCAGGTCATCAATGTTGATCTTCCCGTCCATGTACCAATCGACGATGCGTGGTACATCGGTGCGTCCCCTGGTGCCGCCGAACGCGCTGCCGCGCCAGACCCGTCCAGTGACGAGCTGGAACGGACGCGTGGCGATTTCTTGGCCGGCACCGGCGACGCCGATGATGATGCTCTCGCCCCAACCTTTGTGGCAGCACTCGAGCGCTTGGCGCATGGTCTTGACGTTGCCGATATACTCGAACGAGAAATCGGCGCCGCCCTTCGTCAAGTCGACGAGGTAGGGCACTAGGTCGCCGGCAACCTCCTTCGGATTGACGAAGTGGGTCATGCCGAACTTCTCGGCCAAGGCCCGTTTACCAGGATTGGTATCGACCCCGACGATCATGTCCGCGCCGACCATGCGGGCGCCCTGGATCACGTTCAAGCCGATGCCGCCCAAGCCGAACACCACGACGTTGGCGCCAGGCTTGACCTTGGCGGTGTTGATCACGGCGCCGATCCCGGTGGTGACGCCGCAGCCGATGTAGCAGACCTTATCGAACGGAGCGTCGGAGCGAATCTTGGCGAGCGCTATTTCCGGCACCACGGTGAAGTTGCTGAACGTCGAGGTCCCCATGTAATGGTGAACGCTCTCGCTGCCGATGCGAGACCGGCTACTGCCATCGGGCATCACGCCCCGACCCTGGGTCACGCGGATCGCTTGGCAAAGGTTGGTCTTGCCGCTCAAGCAATAGTCGCACTGGCGGCATTCGGGCGTGTAGAGCGGGATCACGTGGTCGCCCTTCTTCAAGCTCGTCACGCCGCTGCCAATCTCGACGACGACGCCCGCACCTTCGTGACCGAGGATCGCCGGAAACAGGCCCTCCGGGTCATCGCCCGAAAGCGTGAACGCGTCGGTGTGGCAGACGCCGGTCGCTTTGATCTCGACCAGCACTTCGCCGGCCTTGGGACCGTCGAGCGTGACGGTTTCGATCGTGAGCGGTTGGCCGGCTTTGCGAGCGACGGCGGCGCGACTTTGCATGGCGTGCTCCTCAGGGAGACGTAAGCGGCAGTATGCGGGCCAACCCGTGCCGGTCAATGCCTGCGCGCCGCCGCGTCGTATTTTTTGATAGATGCTGATCGCAGTGGTCGCCATCGTCGCCTTCCGAGACTGCCACCTCGCTGCCGGCGCAAATGAGACGCGGGTGGGGCGGCGGCGGCGGCCACGTCAACCCACCGTTAACTTCCAGTTCCAAAATCTCGTCCCGAACCACCCGCACAGGTCGTGACAGGTTTCGAGAGAGGGAATAAAAACGTGGTCCACGCGCGCAACAGCATCATCTTAGCGATGATTGTTCACATTGGGTTGGCCGGTGCCGCCCTGGCCAACACCGGGCCAGCCGAACGGTTCAGCACCCCGGTCGGCGATCCGCGTGGCATCACGCTCGCGATCGAAGCGTCCTGCGTCGGCGAGTCGGTGGCGTTCAGAGTCAAGAATACCGGGCCCACTTGGCCATCGACCGGCGTGTTCGGCGTTTTCACCGAGCAGGGGGCGCCGATTCGGCAGTGGTCGCGGCGATTGACGGCCGGACAGACGATTACGTTCACCCGCCCGGCGACAGCGGGCGACGGCCATTTCGTGTTTCGCGTTCCGCCGAACTGGGTAGCCGCCAATGCCACGGCCGGCAAGAACGCCGACGCCAAGATCGTCTGCTCGTAGCCAGCGCTGGCGCTCGGTCTACTGCCCCGGCCCCATCAGCGCCGTCGGCAACCAGGTGGCGATGCCGGGTACGAAGCACAACACGACCATGAATCCCAGCATGATCCAAACGAATGGCAGCGCGCCCTTGAGCACGGTCGAAACCGGCACGTCAGGCGCGACGCCGCGCAAAACGTAGAGGTTTAGCCCGACCGGCGGCGTGATCAGGCCGACCTCGAGGTTGACGGTCAGCATGACGCCGAACCAGATCAGGTCGAAGCCATTCCGCTCGAGGACCGGTGTCAGAATCGGCATCACCATCAAAATGATCGCGACCGGGGGCAGGAAGCAGCCAGCGACCAACAAGAACACGTTGATCAAGAACAGCAGCACCCAGCGATTGAGCGAAAGGCTCACCAGCGCGTCGGCGGCCGTTTGCGTCACGTAAAGCAGCGACATCATGTACGAAAAAAGAGCCGCGGCGGCAATGATGACCATGATCATGGTCGACTCGCGGATCGTGTCGCGGTAGATCGCCCACCAGTCGGAGAGCCGCCAGGTGCGGTAGATGACGACCACCAAGAACAGCGCCAGGAACGCGCCGAGCGCGGCGACCTCGGACGGCGTCGCCAGGCCGCCGTACATGGCGTAGCCGATCGCGACGATGATGCCGAGAAACGGCGCCACCCGGGCCAGGCCGTCGATTTTTTCGCGCAGCGTGAAATGTTCGTCCGGCATCGGATGCGTCTTGAGATCGCGGCGCGCGGAGAGCCACGCGTAGAGCGAGAACAACACGACGAGCACCGCGCCCGGAATCACGCCGGCGATGAATAGGCGCCCGATCGAGGTTTCGGTCACCAGACCGTAGAGGATGAACGTAATCGAGGGCGGAATCAGGATACCGAGCGTGCCGCCGGCGCAGATCGCCCCGGTCGCAAGCGATGGGCTGACGCCGCGGCGGATCATTTCCGGCACGCCGATCTTGCCGATCGCCGCGGCGGTCGCGGGTGACGAACCGCACACCGCCGCGAACAGGCCGCAGGCGACGATGTTGGCGATCACCAACCCGCCCGGGATGCGCGCCAACAGGCGGTGCAACGAGACGTAGATATCGCGACCGGCCGCCGAAACGCCGATCGCGGCGCCGAGCAAAATGAACAGCGGGATGGTCAGGAGCGCGAACGAAGCGACCTCGTCCATCATCGTGTTCGAGACGATGGCGAGCGCGTTCGGACCGCCGAACACGGCGAGAAAGCCGAGCGCGACCAGCACCAAGCCCCAGGCGATCGGCAGGCCGCTGAACAGGACGATCAGCGTGACGACCAAGAGGAGCGTGCCGATCGCGGCGTCGCTCACTGGACCTCCGGATCGAGCAAGGGGCGAAAAATCTCGGCCAGGTATTGCAGCGCGGTGAGCCCGAGCCCGAGCGGCATCGTCGCGTAGAGCGGCCACTTGGCCGGCCGCCACAGGCTTTCCGACGTTTCGCCGTGCCTCCAGGCCTTGAGCGCGAGGTCGTAGCCATCGACCGCCAGGTAGACGCAGACGCCGAGGCTCAAGGCGCCGACCATGACCGCCATCGCCGTCGCCGCCCGGGTCGGCAGGAACTCGCTCAAGAGATCGACCGCGACGTGGCCCTTGGTCCGCGCGCAATACGGCGAGCCGAGGAAGATCGCGGCGACGATCGCGTAAACCGCGAACTCGATCTCCCAATAGGCCGAGTTGCCGAGCGCCCGCCACAGCACCATCCAGGTCACGACCAGGACCGCGAGCGTGATCAGAATCGCCGCGATCGCGGCGCAGGCGACGCCGAGCGCATCGACGGTACGGACGAACGATCGCATCGGCTGCCCCCTCGCCGGACGGACGCGACGCCGAGCGCGCGCGAACCCCGCCCGCTACTTCACCTCGGCGATCAGATCGAGCAGTTCCTTGCCGGCCTTTGCGGTGTTCGCATACTCGACCCACGCGGTCTTCTTGGCGAGTTCGACCCAGGCGTCGTATTCGGCCTTGGTGAGAGCGCGGACCTTGGCGCCGGCCTTGACGTAAGCTTCAGCCATCTTCGCGCTCGCCTCTTGTTGCGTGCCGTCGAAGAACTCATCGCTCGCGTCGGCCGCCTCCTTGAACGCGGTCTTTTGCGCCGGCGTCAATTTGTCCCACGCCGATTTCGCGATCACCAACGGCTGCAGCAACATCCAAAGCGTGTAGTCGCCGCCGATGGTGGCGAACTTGGTCTGCTCGAAAATCTTCATGCTGACGAAGGTTTCGGCCGACGTCAGCGTCGCGTTGAGGACGCCGGACTGCAACGCCGGATAGATTTCGGTCGACGCCATCGCGTGCACCGAAGCGCCGGCGGCTTTGAGCATCGCCTCGAAGGTCGGATCGGCGGCCCGCATCGACAGACCCTTGACCGAATCGGGGCCGGCGATCTCGCGGTCCTTGGTCGCGAACCCGCCCGGCGTCCACCACCAGGTGACGACGCGGATGCCGTTGGCCTCGGCCACTTCCTGAAGGCGCTGGTAAAACTTCGAGCCCTTCATGCGCTTGGCGTGCGCGAGCGAGGTCACGGTGCCGGGCATGATCGTGATCGAGAATTCGGGAATCTTGCCGACCGCGTAGGACAGCGGATAGACCGCCATTTCCAGCGAGCCCGCCTGCATGGCGTCGAGTTGCGCCACCGGCTTGATGTTGAGCGAACTCGAGGGATAGATGCGGAACTTGATATTTGGGTCGCGCTTCTTGACCTCGTCGACGAATACGCGCGTGGCGCGGTCGCGCGCGTCGGCGCCTTCCTTCCATTGGTGCGAGATCTTGATTTCTTGGGCAGCGACGGGCGCGAGCGCGGCCAAGGCGAGGCTCGCGGCGACCCCCGCCGCGACGAAGAGCGAAAGCGAACGCGATAACAAAGCGGTTGGCGTCATGACGCACCTCCCTCGCAGCGGCGCCGATCGCCCGAGCGGCGAAATGAGTCGCGCTGGATCAAGTCCACTCTAACAGAAATCGGCGCTTCGCCCAGGATCAACGCGCCAAGCACCGGTTCACCAGTCCAAGCACGCCGTCGCTTGAGGTGAAGGAACCGCGGCGCGTCAAATAGGTCGTCGCCGGCGCGAGGTCGATCTCGACCTCCCACTCGCGTTCGAACAACGAGCGCATCGCTGCGTGAATGCTCGGGCTGTGGGTACCGAGGTGGATTCGGCGCACCCGACGGCTCAACAAATCGATCGCTGGCGGCAACGCCGTCAGCTCCGAAGACTGCATGTCGATTTCGAGATAATCGACCGGGCCGAGCGGCGAGACGACGTCGGCGACGGTCATGGTGCTCACCATCTCGATATCGGCGGGAACCTCGCCGAACTGAAACGAGACACCGGTCGTGCCGTCGAAGACGAGGTTGCGGACCGCTTGGGCGGCGCGGTCGTGCTTGACGATGGCGTCGACCACCATCGAGCAAAGGTCGGCGTGGTGCATGGCGAAGTTGGTGCCGGTGCGCACCGGTGAAACGGTAAAGGGGACCGGCGCGTTCGACGAGCTCACGGCGACGTTGAGCAGCCAATGGTCAGCCGGGTCGAGGCCGTTTTCGGTGAAATGGGCCTTCATCGCCGCGAACATGTGGCGGTCGGCTTCGACGCCGACCAGCGTGAACGGCAAAGGTTTCAGCCGTCTGAACTGCAGCGCTGCGTTGACCAGCGGGCCGCCGTAGTGAGCCCCGAACGAGATCGCGACGTAGCGCTTGTCCGCCGCCTCGACCTAGTGCTACGTCGAAACCCCCTCGAAGAACGTTTCTCCGTCCTCGATCCGCGGCAGTCGCGTCGTGCAAAGTCCGGTGGCCGGATCGGGCGCATCGCCGCCGCAACCGGGAGGCAGCGCGACACCCAAAAAATTGCGCGCTCGGCGGCCGGCGACGGTTCTGCGCCAGGGGAAAATCGTCGTCAACGCGTCTTCGATCCGCGCTTCGAGCGCGCGGTCAAGCACGGCCGGTGCGTTGTTCGGGCGAGGCGCCGTCATAAATCCCTCCCCGTCGTTCGGGCAGAGGATAGCGCCGGCACGGTTAACGATCCGTCACCATCGGACCGACGAAAAACGCCGGGCGCCCCGACACGGGGCCGCCCAGCGTTCGACCGGCTTGAAGTCTAAGGCGCGTTAAGCGGGCCTACTTCGCGAGTCCTTCGACTTTGAGCGCTTCCTGCACATTCGGCCGCGCGGCGATTCGGTCGTAGTACGTCCTCACGTTCGGCCATTTAGCGAGGTCGATCTTGACGTGACCGGCCCACGACAGGACGGTGAACGCGTAGGCGTCGGTGACCGAGAACGCGTTGCCGTTCATGTACTGGTTCGATGCGAAATGGTCGTTGAGATAGGCCAGCCGCATTTCGAGGCGCTGCTGCGCCATGTCCTTGGCTTCCTTCGGCATGTTCGGGTTGAACAGCGGACCGAAGCCCTTGTGCAGCTCGGTGGCGATGAAGTTGAGCGTCTCTTGGGTGCGGTAGCGTTCCATCGTGCCGGCGGCCGGCGCGAGTTTCGCCCCCGTCGCCTTGTCGGCGATGTACTGCACGATTGCGGTGCCTTCGGTCAGGATCTGCCCGTCGTCGAGCTGGAGCGTCGGGACATAACCTTTGGGGTTCACTTTGTTGAAGTCGGCGCCGCTCTTGGTCTTCTTCGCCTTGAGGTCGACCTGTTCGAGGTCGAACTTGAGGCCTGATTCGCGCAACGCGATGTGCGGCGAAAGCGAGCACGCGCCTGGTGAGTAATAGAGTTTCATCCGTATTCCTCCGCTGAAGATTTGAAGCCGCGATCGAACGACGGCGGGCGGGCCCTGAGGCCGAACGCTAAGATAGAGCGCCCCCCATCGGTGGTCAAAGAGCGGTGGGCCACGATCGGCGCTCGCATCAAGTTGATCGCCCGATCGATCGCACCACGATTGCGTTCAGTGCGGGGGCATCGCTCCAAGTCGCCATGCGCGGGCTTGTCCCGCGCATCCACGGCCTTGCTTTGCTGGCACGAAAGGCGTGGATGGCCGGCCTTCGCCGGCCATGACGAATAGATAAAGTAACCAGCGAAGCTGCATCGCTCAGGCGACGCCGCGTCGACGTCGGTCATGCCCGCCCCCCGTTCAGCGACGGTCCAATCCCAGTCCCGCACGCCGGCGCGGGTCGTGGCGACATACAAAGTCAGGGTGGGCCAGCGTCACGCGCTCGCATGAAGTTGATTGCCGATGGATCGCTTCAACGAGTTGAGCCGACCATGACCGAGCCCGAAGCCCCCGTTCCGTATTGGCAACCCTAAGTAGGTGCCCCGGCAAACTTTTTCTCTACGCTGTACTCTCGATTTTTTTTGCCGCCGATGTCTTAAGTTGCCGTTTACTTCAACTATCATTTTCTTAATTTTCGCGTTCAGAAAACACAGCAATTGGGGATCGCGATTTTTTCACCGCGTATTCGTGCTCTGGTCGCTGTCTTTTGTTTTTTGTCTCGCCGCGCTGGTTTTGATTCGAAATTTCGGCGTCCCAGCGCTGCTGGGTGAGGTATTGGATCAGACCGCCAAACTCTTGGCCTATGCGATATCGACCTTTGCGCGCTTGAGCTCTGTTTCTTCGAGTTTCGAGAACGATTGGTCAAACAACGCGGTTTCTCGAGCCTATGTCATCGTTGCTGTTCTCAGCCTATTTTCACTCGTTGTATATGCGCGCTATTGGGGTTCCGGCGTCGAAGCGGGGATCGCGAATTTTCGGAAGAGAGGCCTACGAAGAAGCCTCTACGTACTCATGGCGGCGCCTCGATCGCTTTTGATGTTCTTTGGCATACTCCTGGTGTCCACGTCCTCCGACGCCGCAACGTATTGCTTGGGCGATTTACTTCGATACAGTCCAAGAACGATCGCAATTTCTTCCTTGCTAAAATTCAGCAAATTTGGCCTTGGCGTGGCGTCGTTTTGGTTCGTTTTGTTTTTGTCTGCACTTTCGACGGCGATAATAATTGAATTGTTCACGAACCCTCACGCCACCGACGACAATAAGACCTAGCGTCGAAACCATAAGTCGATGGTGCTGCGGATGGGGCCCACCTCACGCCTCCACGTAAGCCGGCACTAGGCCGCGCTGAAGAGGGGTGGGCCAAAGCTGGGCGCTCGCATAGAGTCGATGCCCGACCGATCGCACCACCGAATGAGCCGACCATGACCGAAACCGACGCTGCCCGTTTCGCCGCCGCGCGCGCCTTCATGCTGCGGCACCGTACCGACTACGACGGCGCATGCCGCGACTTCCGCTGGCCCCAACTCACGCGCTTCAACTGGGCGCTCGATCATTTCGACGCGCTGGCGCGGGGCAACGAGCGCCCGGCGCTCTGGATCGTGAATGAAGACGGCGGCGAGACCAAGATTTCGTTCGCCGCCATGGCGCTACGCACCAATCGCGTCGCCAATTTCCTGCGCACGCAGGGCGTCAAGCGTGGCGATCGCGTACTTCTGATGTTGGGAAACGTCGCGCCGCTTTGGGAGTGTCTGTTGGCGGCGATGAAGCTGGGCGCGGTGGTCATCCCGGCGACGACGCTTCTCACCCACAACGATCTGCTCGATCGCTTCGCGCGCGGCCGCCTCCGCCACGTCATCACCGACGCCAAACACGCCCAGAAATTCGCCGCCATCCCCGGCGACTATACCCGGATCGCGGTCGGCGGCGCCGCGGCCGGCTGGCAGAGTTACGGCGCGGCCGATGCCGCCTCGGCCGCGTTCGTGCCCGACGGCCCGACGCAAGCCGCCGATCCGATGCTGCTCTATTTCACCTCGGGCACGACAGCAAAACCCAAGCTCGTGCTGCACAGCCACCAGAGCTACCCGGTCGGCCATCTCTCGACCATGTTCTGGCTCGGGCTGCGGCCCGGCGACGTTCACTTGAATATCTCCTCGCCCGGCTGGGCCAAGCACGCCTGGAGCTGCTTCTTCGCGCCGTGGAACGCGGGCGCGACCGTGTTCATGGTCAATCAGGCGCGCTTCAACGCCAAGGCACTTTTGGACATCATCGTTCTCTGCGGCGTCACCACGTTCTGCGCCCCGCCCACGGTGTGGCGCCTCCTCATTCAAGAAGATTTAGCGCACTGGAAGGTAAAGCTCACCGATCTGGTCGGCGCCGGCGAGCCGCTGAACCCAGAGGTGATCGACCGCGTCAAGGCGGCGTGGGGCTTGACCATCCGCGACGGCTACGGCCAGACCGAGACCACGGCGCAGATCGGCAACGCGCCGGGCCAGCCAGTCAAGGCCGGTTCGATGGGCCGGCCGCTCCCGGGCTACCGCATGAAACTGCTCGATCCGGACGGCAACGAGACGGACGAAGGCGAGGTCGCGTTGCTGCTCGATCCGAGGCCCTTGGGGCTCATGATGGGGTACCAGGCCGACGACGGCCGGGTGCAGCCGATCGAAGGCGCGGTCTATCGCACCGGTGACATCGTCGCCCGCGACCAGGACGGCTACCTCACCTACGTCGGCCGGGCCGACGATGTGTTCAAGGCCTCCGACTATCGCATTAGCCCGTTCGAGCTCGAGAGCGCGCTGATCGAGCACCCGGCGGTGGTCGAGGCGGCGGTCGTACCCTCGCCCGATCCGATGCGCCTCGCGGTGCCCAAAGCATTCGTGACACTCGCCCCCGGACACGCGCCCGACCGCGCCACCGCGCTCGCGATCTTCCGCCACGTGCGGGCGAGTTTGTCGCCGTTCAAGCGCGTGCGGCGCTTGGAGTTTGCCGAGCTGCCGAAAACGATCTCAGGCAAAATCCGCCGCGTCGATCTGCGCAAAGCGGAAGCCGCGAAACGCGCGGGCGCGGCGGCGAGCACGCGCGGCGCGGGCGAATATTGGGAAGAGGATTTTCCGGAGTTGGGGTGAAGGCCGACGAACGTCGCGCCGAACGGCCGTGAAGCGACGCTAGCCAGCCAGCGAAAACGGTGCGAACCGGTTGAGAGCCCTGCACGGCGATATTCGCTGCTAGGGGCCCTCCGCCCCCCGGTTGCCATCCCGGCCCGTCCCGGGCTATGTGAGAGTGCCTTCGGCTAGCCCATCGCGCGCGGCCGCCGAGCTTCCACAGAAGCCGCCAAACGTCCTAAGGGAGGGTTATCATGGCTGCACCGCGTAAGGATTTCCGACTGACCGGCAAACTGAGCGAACCGATCAGCCACTACAGCGATGCCGTGCTGTGCGGCGACTACCTCTTCATGTCGGGCGCCGGTCCGTTCGACGCCGACCTAAAGCTGATCGGCTTGGGCGAAGTCGATCGCCAAACCGAGGCGACGCTCGGCAACATCGCGAAAATGCTCGAAGCCGCCGGCATGTCGTTCAATGACGTGGTCTACTGGCGCATCCTGCTCGACAACGTGCGCGACCAGAAAAAGGTCGACGCCGCGATCAAGCGCGTCACCGGCAAGGCCAAGCCGGCGACCACCTACATCGGCGTCGAGGCGCTGGCGCTGCCCGGCATGCTGATCGAGATCGAGGGCGTCGCCTACAAGCCCTCGGCCGGCGCCGGCCCGCGCCGCGAGATCATGGTCGATGGCGTCTGCGATCTCGGGCTCCATTACAGCCACGTCTGCAAGGGCGGCGACCTAGCCTGGTATTCCGGCGTCAACGCCAGCCCGGTCGATGCGATGGGGCGCGTCTTGAACGTCGGCGATCCGGCGCTGCAGGCCAACCAGTCCTACGAGAACCTGGCCAAGATGTGCGCCGCCGCCGGCCAAGAGGTCGCCGATGTCGCTAAGGTGACGGTCTTCATCGAGAACGTCCGCCACAACCAACTCCTGAGGCCGGCGCGCGCGCGCTACCACGGCAAGGGCCGCCCGACGAGCGCGATGATCGGCATCAAGGAACTCTGCATCCCCGGCCAGCACCACCAGATCGAACCGGTCGGCTACCGGGCGACCGGCTCGAATCCGCCGCGCAAGGAATGGGTGGTCGCCGGCTACCGCAAGCCGATCAGCCACTACACCGACGCCGTCCAGTGCGGCGACATTCTTTATGTCTCCGGCGCCGGCGGGCTCGAAGCCAACTTGAAGCCGGTGCACGACCGCGACGTCGTCAAGCAATGCGAAAAGACCTTCGAGCACATCGACACCATGCTGAAGGTCGCGGGCTACGGCTTCGACGACGTGGTCAAGGTCACGGTATTCCACACTCAGGTGGTCGAACGGCCGCTGATCAATCCAGTGCGCCAGCGCATCTTCAAGAAGTCGCTGCCGGCCAGCACTCTGTTCGGCGTGCGCGGGCTAGCGATCGAGCCGCTGCGCCTCGAGATCGAGTCGATCGCCTACAAGCCCGGCATGGGCGAGGCCAATCGCAACAAGCCGGCGACCGGTTCGTACGACTGAGGAATGAGAAACACCCTCCGCTCGCGGGAGGGGGCAGGTGGAGGGGTCGCCCCTCTCCCTACCCTCCCCCACAAGGGGGAGGCAGACAACAACAGGGAGAACCACCATGACCGCAGCGGCGCGCCGGGAGATCCGGCTCAAGGAATTGATGCAGCCTATCAGCCACTACACCGACGCAGTGCTGTGCGGCGACTTTCTCTTCATGTCGGGCGCCGCGCCGTTCGATCGAGAGGGCAACCTGATCGCGCCGGGCGACGTCGCCAAGCAATGCGAGGCGATCTGCAAGAATATCGAGGCGATGCTCTCGGCCGCGGATATGTCATTCAAGGACATCGTCTACTTCAAGGTGCTGATGGAAGAAGTTTACGACGGTCCCAAGATCAACCCGATTCGCAAGGCCTTCCACGGCGATTCGAAACCGGGCTCGACCCGGGTCGGCGTCGGCCACTTGGCGATCCCCGGCATGTTGCTCGAGGTCGATTGCGTCGCCTACAAGCCGTTTTCGGGCGGTCCCGCCAAGCGCGAGATTCGCTGCGCCAATCTGTTCGAGCCGCCCAGCCACTACACCGACGTCGTGGTGTGCGGCGATTTCGCGTTCCTCTCCGGCACCGGCCCGATCGGCGCGGACGGCAAGTCAGTCCATTTAGGCGATCCCGAGCGCCAGGCGCACGTGACGATGGAAAACATGCAGGTCATGCTCGATGCCTGCGGCATGGGCTTCGAGGACATCGCCAAGGTCGTCTGCTACCTTGAGAACGTGAACGACCGCGCCAAGATCAACGTCGCGCGCAAGAAATTCTTCGGCAAGAGCAAGCCGGTCTCGACGCTCTTTGGCGTGCGCCGCCTGGCGATCCCGGGCATGAACCACGAGATCGAGGCGATCACCTACAAGCCGAGCCGGGCGGGAGCGCCCAAACGGCGCGAGATTCGCGTGCCCGGCATGCATGGGCCGATCTCGCACTACACCGACGCCGTGAGTTGCGGCGACTTTCTGTTCGTCTCCGGCCAGGGGCCGTTCAACTCCAAGCTCAAGCTGGTCGGCGACGACGACATCACCAAGCAGGCGGTGTGCGTGCACGAAAATCTGAAGCGCATCATGAAGGCGGGCGGCATGGGCTTCGCCGATGTCGCCAAAACCACCGTCTACATGGACAACTGCGACGAACGCCAGGCGTTGAACAAGGTGCGCAAGAAATACTGGGGCAAGGCCAAGCCGGCGAGCACCCTCTTCGGCGCCAACCGCCTGGCGCTGCCCGGCATGAAGCTTGAGATCGAGACCATCTGCTACAAGCCGGGCGCCGGGACGAAGTAACCCCCTCCCGACCTCCCCCTGCGGGCAGGGGGAGGTCGCCGCCCCGCACCGGGTAGGGGTTCGCGGAGATAAACAACGGAACGCGTCCATCATGTACAAATTCGGCGTCGGACAAGCGCTCACCCGGATCGAGGACAAACGCCTGCTGACCGGACAGGGTCACTTTACCGACGACGAGATCGAAGCCGGCCAAGTCTGCGCTTACTTCCTGCGATCGCCGCACGCGCACGCGGCGATCGACCGGATCGACGTCGCGGCCGCACGCGCTCTTCCAGGCGTGCTCGGGGTCTTCACGGCGGCCGACGCGGACGCCGCCGGCTTGGGTACGATCAAGCCGGTGATCAAGACCAAGAACCGCGACGGTTCGAACAACGTCGAGCCGGACTGGCCGCTCCTAGCGCGCGGGAGCGTCCGCCATGTCGGCAATTTGGTGGCAATGGTGGTGGCCACGAACGAAGCGCAGGCGCGCGACGCGGCCGACGCGATCGTCGTCGGCTACCGGGCGCTGCCGGCCGCGGTCGAGCTATCGGCGGCCGTGGCGCCGGGCGCGCCGCAAGTCTGGCCTGAGGCGCCCGGCAACATCTGCTTCGACTGGATTCACGGCGACGAGGCCAAGACCCAAGCAGCGTTCGCGTCGGGCGCACACCGGGTCGAGGTCGAACTCGTCAACAACCGCGTGGTATCGAACCCGATCGAGCCGCGCGCCGCGCTCGTGCGCCATGACGCGGCGGCCGATCGCTACACGCTTCACGTCGCGAGCCAGGGCGTCCACAATATCCGCGACCGCATGGCCGGCGCGCTCGGCGTTAAGCCGGAGCAGATCCGGGTGCTCACCGGCGATGTCGGCGGCGGCTTCGGCACCAAGATTTTCGTTTATCCCGAATACGTCCTCGCCTGCTGGGCGGCGAAGAAGCTCGGCCGCCCAATCAAGTGGACTAGCGACCGCAGCCATGCGTTCGTCACCGACGTTCACGGCCGCGACAACCTGGCCAAGGGCGAACTCGCGCTCGACCGCGAGGGCAAGATCCTCGCCATGCGGGCTACGATCCTGGCTAACATGGGCGCCTATCTCTCGAACTTCGCTCCGCTCATCCCGGCCGGATCGCCCGCCGGCATGTTCACCGGCGTCTACGCGATCCCGGCCGCGTTCATCAACGTCAAGGCGGTCTTCACCCACACCGTGCCGGTCGATGCCTATCGCGGCGCCGGTCGGCCGGAGGCGTCGTACCTGATCGAGCGCCTGGTCGATGCCGCCGCCCGCCAGATCGGGCTCGATCCTGGCGAAATCCGGCGCCGCAATTTCATTCCGCCGGCGGCGTTTCCGTTTACCAATTCGCTCGGCAAGAAATTCGATTCCGGCGAGTTCGCCCGCAACATGGATCAGGCGCGCTCGACCGTCGATTGGGCCGGGCTCGCGCGGCGCAAGGCGCAAGCCAAGGCGCGCGGCAAGCTCTTGGGGCTCGGGCTCTCCTATTACATCGAAGTGTGCGCCTTCGCCGGAACCGAGATCGCCCACGCCGAGTTCGAGGGCGAAACGGTCGCGGTCTGGGTCGGCACCCAGAACAACGGCCAGGGCCACGAGACGTCCTTCGCCCAGGTCGCGGCCGAACGCTTCGGCATTCCGATCGAGCGCATCCGTATCCGGTTCGGCGATTCCGACCGCATCCCGAAGGGCGGCGGCACCGGCGGCTCGCGCTCGATGGCGCTGGGCGGCCACGCCGTCGGCGACGCGGCCGTCGCAATCATCGACAAAGCCAAGGCGGTGGCGGGCGAGTTGCTCGAAGTCGCAACTGCCGATCTGGCCTACGCCGAGGGCGCGTTCACCGTGGTCGGCACCGACCGGCGCGTCGATCTTTTTCAAGTCGCGGCCGAAGCGACCCGGCGCGGCGCGGCGCTGGTGGCCGACGTCACCTACAAGCAGACCGACGCCACGTTCCCCAACGGCTGCCACGTCGCCGAAGTCGAGATCGACCCCGAGACCGGCGCGCTCCGGGTGGTACGCTACGTCGCGGTCGATGACTTCGGCCGCGTCGTCAATCCGTTGCTGCTGGCCGGCCAAGTGCACGGCGGCATCGCTCAAGGTCTAGGTCAGGCGCTGATCGAGCACGCCGTCTACGACCATGCCTCAGGGCAGTTGTTGAGCGGCTCGATGATGGACTATGCGATGCCGATGGCGGAGCTCTTGCCGCCGATCGAGTTCGCGTGGAACGAAGTGCCGTGCCGGACCAACCCGCTCGGGGTTAAAGGCGCCGGCGAGGCGGGTTCAATCGGCGCGCCGGCCGCGGTCATCAACGCGATACTCGATGCGCTCGCACCTTACGGGGTCACCGCGATCGACATGCCGGCGACGCCGGAGAAAATATGGCGCGCATTGGGGCGACGCTGACCCGACCGTTCCCGCCGCTGCTTGCAGCCTGAGGGGGAGAAGCGGCGCGACTGGGTAGAGTCCTCACATCGACGCCGTCATCCCGCCGTCGACAACGAGCACGTGGCCGTTGACGTAAGCGCTGGCGCCCGAGGCGAGGAACACCGCAGCGCCGCCCAATTCGTGCGGCTCGCCCCAGCGTTTCATCGGCGTGCGGCCCTTGAGCCAGCCGTCGAACACCGGGTCGGCGGCGAGGTGGCGGGTGAGATCGGTGACGAAGTAGCCGGGCGCGATCGCGTTGGCCGTGATGCCGCGGGCGCCGAGTTCAACCGCCATAGCCTTGGTGAGTCCGGCGAGCGCATGCTTCGAGGCTATATAAGGCGCGATCGTCGGCCGGGCGATGAAGGTCGCGATCGAGGCGATATTGATGATGCGCCCGTAACCCTCGCGAAGCATTGATTTCGCGGCCGTGCGTGCGAGGTAGAAACAAGCGTTCAGGTTGACGTCCATCACGTAGCGCCAGTCGTCGGTCGGGTAGTCCTCGAACTTGTGGCGGACCGCGAGGCCGGCGTTGTTGACCAAGATGTCGAGCCGGCCCCGGTCCCGCACCACGCCTTCGACGGCGGCCACGGCAGCGGTTTCGTCGGTCACGTCGAAGTCCGCGACCGAGGCGCCGAGACCCTGCGCGCGCAAGCTTTCGGCGTTGACTTCGAGCGCTTCACGGTCGCGCCCGGCCAGGACCACGTGCGCACCGGCGCTGGCCAAAGCTTGGCCGAGCGCGACCCCTAGCCCGCGCGAGCCGCCGGTGACGAGCGCCACGCGCCCGTCGAGCGAAAACATTTCGTTCAAAGTTGTCATGAATCCGTCATCCTTTTCGCCGACATTGGTAGTGCGCGAGGATATCGCTAGAGTGCGATGTTCGCGCGCCGAATCAGTCTGCGCCAACCAAAGTCACCACCGATGGTCGAGCCGCTCGCCCTGCGCCGTACCCTGGCCAATGCCGGCCTCCTCTCGGCCCCGACGCTCGTTACGTTGGGGTTCCTGCTGCTGGGCGGCAAGATCCCGTTGTGGATGTTCGCGCTCGGCGCCAGCGCCGCGTACGCCGCGACGTCGGCGCTGATCGCGACCGAGGTCATCCGCTTGGGGCGTTGGGAAACTTATATCGGCCGCCTGCTCGATCGCGGCCCGGCGGCCAGCGCCGACGCGCTGCCGGAGGCTTCGCCCCGCTTCTTGCCCTCGCTCGGTCGTTATGTCCGCGAGGCCATCAAGCGCTTGGATGGACTCGCGGCTGAACGAGCGGTCCATGACGCAGTCCTCGGCGCGCTGCCCGACCCCCTACTCCTACTCGACACCAAGCGCACTATCGTGCGCGCGAACGCTGCCGCCGAAGCCGTGTTCGGCGTCGACCTTGTCGAACGCGACCTGTCGGCAGCGGTCAGGCATCCGGCAGTGATCGCCGCCGTCGACGAGGTCCTGGCCGGCGGTCAGTCGAACCGCAGCGTTGAATATGCCGACCCGGGTCCGCCGGTCGAACGAATGTTCGTCGTCGAGGTCGTTCGCCTGTCGGTCCAATCGGCGACCGCCCGCGTGATCGTCGCGTTCCACGATCTCACCTACGCCAAGCGCTCCGAGGAAATGCGCTCCGATTTCATCGCCAACGTGAGTCACGAGCTTCGAACGCCGCTCGCCAGCCTGATCGGATTCATCGAAACGCTGCAAGGATCTGCCCGCTCCGACATCGAGGCTCGCGACCGATTCCTGGCGATCATGGGCGAGCAAGCAAGCCGCATGAATCGACTGGTCAGCGATCTCCTGTCGTTGAGCCGCATCGAGTTGCTCGAGCACACGCCGCCGCAGGATCGAGTCGATGTCGGCGCGCTTCTGAAACAAGTGGTGCAAGCGCTCGAACCGCAAGCGAAGGCGCGGCGGATCGCCATAGTCTGCGACATCCCGGAGGGGCACCACATCGTCGGAGGCGAACGCGATCAATTGGCGCAAGTGTTCCAAAATCTCATCGACAACGCGATCCGCTACGGCCGCGACGACATGACGATCGCCATCGAGGTCAGCGCCGGCGGCGATGGCAGTTCGGCGACCCGCGGCTCGCTTTCGATTGCGGTCAAGGACCGCGGACACGGTATTCCCCCCGAGCACGTGCCGCGCCTGACCGAGCGCTTTTACCGAGTCGATGCTGCGCGCTCACGAGCACTCGGCGGAACCGGTCTCGGGCTCGCGATCGTCAAGCATATCGTCAATCGGCACCGCGGCGCGCTGACCATCGACAGCGTCGAGGGCAAAGGAAGCACGTTTACGGTTTCCCTGCCGATATCCACATAACTAATTATAATCGCTGACTTTTTATTGCCTCACGCAGCGTTGTCATAAAACCGCAATCGAACTGCAATAATAAACACATCGGCGGCTTCTATGACTCGGCGCTGCCGACACCCGACGCGCAACGCGAGCCGGGCGGGCCCGCACCGACCGTAGCCAGCCAAACGAAGGAAATACTATGCGAATGAAAACGGCACTCGGCGCAACCTTCGGCGTCATTGCGATGACGGCGGCCGCGGGTGCGCAACAAATCGATCCCAGCCTCAAACCCTACAATGCGGTCAGCGGAGTCTCCGGTAACCTCAAATCGATCGGCTCCGATACACTCAACAACCTGATGACGTTGTGGGCCGAGGGCTTCAAGGCCAAATATCCGAGCGTCAAGATCGAGATCGAAGGGAAAGGGTCTTCGACCGCTCCCCCGGCGCTGATCAACGGCACCGCGCAATTCGGTCCGATGTCGCGACCGATGAAGAGCGCCGAGATCGACGAGTTCGAGAAGAAGTTCGGCTATAAGCCCTCGGCGATTCGCGGCGCGGTCGACGCACTGGCAATTTTCGTCCATAAAGACAACCCAATCAAGTGCCTCTCGCTTCAGCAAGTTGACGCCGTCTTCTCAAAAACCCGCAAGGGCGGCGGCGACAAGGACATCGCGACGTGGGGCCAAGTTGGAGCGACCGGCGACTGGGCCGACAAGCCGATCTCTCTCTATGGCCGCAACTCGGCCTCGGGCACCTACGGCTACTTCAAGGAAGTCGCGCTGTTCAACGGCGACTACAAGGACAGCGTCAAGGAGCAGCCGGGCTCCTCGGCCGTGGTCCAAGGGGTCGCGTCGGATAAGTTTGCGATCGGATATTCTGGCGTCGGCTACAAGACGGCCGACGTGCGCAGCGTGCCGCTATCGGCCACGGTGGGCGCTGAATGTTTCAACGCCACTTCCGAAAACGCCTATTCTGGCGACTATCCGATTTCGCGGTTCCTGTACGTCTACGTGAACGTCAACCCGAACCAGCGGCTTGATCCGATACGGGCCGAATTCATCGAATACGTTTACTCGAGGCAGGGCCAGGAAGCAGTTGTCAAGGACGGCTATTTCCCGATCACGGCGAAGATCGCCGAGACCGATCTCAAAGTGAACAAGCTAAGAAACTAGGTCCGCAAACGCCCGACGGAACAACGGCGGTGTCTGAAAACCAATCGGTTGAAAATTCACCGGGGCAACGCCGCGCTAAAGCGAGCGGGCGCCGGACGCGCCGTTCAGTCATCGTCATCGACAAGATTGTCGACTGGGTCATCACCGTGGGCGGCATCGGCGTCATCGTTGCCGTTTTTGGCATCATGGCCTTTCTCATCGAGGTGGTCGTGCCGCTCTTCGCCGGCGGTTCCGTCGGCGCGCGGGTCGAAAATGCAGCGCCAACGGCAAGCGGCGATATCGTCCTGTCGCGAGTCGATGAGTACAAGACGTTGTTCGTGACCGTCACGAACCGCGGCGAGGTGCGGGCGTTGCATATCCCGACCGGAGCGCCCGTATTCGATGCACGGTTCGACTTCGTCGACGCCCAGGCGAGCGCGGCCGGCGCAACACTGACGCGCGATCACGTCGCATTCGGCTTTGCCGACGGTACAGTTCGTTTCGGCAAGGTCGATATTCGTGTCGAGGTGGTAACGCCCGATCGGGTGCCGCCAACTGCGAAAAAGCTCAACGATCGCGATCATGCCGAGGGGGGTAGCGTCTACACCGCCCTCGGCCCCAACCAAGTCCGAAAACAATCGGTCGTCCTCGAACTGGGCGAACCGCAAGCAATCCCGGGCAGCAAAGCGATTCGCGCACTCGACTATCGTATCGGCGGGACGGTCGAACGTCCGACCCGCACCTTCATCACCGTAGATGTCGATGGCGCGATTCGGTTGAACCGTGCCGAAAGCCGTCTCAACCTCTTGACCGGCGCGACGACCACGCGGGTTGCGACCTCCGCTTTACCCGATCTGCCCCGGCGGGTGAATCTGGTGAAAGTCCTCATCACCGACCAGGCCGATCAGGCCTACGTCGCCGACTCCGACGGGACGATCTATCGCTTCGACACGCGCGAATTCGGTGCGCCGAAGCTCGCCGAAATCGTCGATGTCATGCCAGGCGATCTGCGCCTCACCACGTTCGGATTCCTGATCGGCGAGCAGTCGCTTATCGTCGGCGGCTCCGATGGACGGGTCGATGTGTACTTTCGCCTGCAACAGACCGACGCCAAGGGCAGCGACGGGTACACGCTCGTCAAGGCGCATGCGCTCGAGCCGCACGCGGGCGCCGTAGTCTCGTTCGATCAAAGCGTGCGCACCAAGACGTTTGCCACCGCCGATGCCGGCGGCAAAATATGGCTCCGGCACGCCACCAGCGAGCAAACCCTATTCAAGCTCGCTCGACCCGATGCGGCGAGCGGCGTCATCAATGCCATGACCATTGCGCCGCGCGACGACGCCATCCTGATCAGCAGCACCGACGGTCGCTACGCGGTGTGGGATGTCGAGGTGCCGCATCCGGAGACGACCTTGAGTTCGATTTTCGGCAAGACTTGGTACGAGGGCTACGCCGCGCCCGGGTTTACGTGGCAGTCGTCGTCCGGAACCGATTCATTCGAGCCAAAATTTTCGCTGGTCCCTCTTATCTTCGGAACGATCAAAGCGACCATCTACGCGATGCTGTTTGCGGTCCCGGTCGCCTTGTTGGCAGCGATCTATACCTCCGAGTTCGTCAACCGGCAGACCAGAGCGATGGTCAAGCCGGCGATGGAAATGATGGCGTCGCTGCCCTCGGTGGTGCTCGGTTTCATCGCTGCGTTGGTTCTTGCGCCGATCGTCGAAACATGGATCGCGGCAGTCGTGTGGGCCTTCGTCGTCGTGCCGACCGGCCTCTTCGCTGGCGCGTTGATCTGGCAGACGCTGCCCCGTCCGATTGTCTTCGCGCTCGGCGAGGCGCCTAAGCTTGCGACTATGGCGGCGGCGATTTGCCTGACAGTGTACCTCGCGGCTCTGACAGGCCCGGCGTTCGAGGCGGTGTTCTTCGCCAGCGATTTCAAAGCGTGGGCCAACGGCGACGTCGGGTCCGACGCTCCGTTCATGATGCTGATCCTGTTTCCGCTCGTGTTCGCGCTGTGTGTGCGAGGCTTCGATGTTTGGTTGGCAGCAATCTTTAAGGATCTCATTCGTGGTTCGCCGCGCGGTCGGGCGGGTTGGTTCGACGCCGCGCGCTGGCTCGCGCTGAGCGCAATCGCGTTGGCCGCGAGTTACCTGCTCGGTTGGCTGATGATTGCGATCGACCTCGGCCCGCGCGGCGGTGTGGCCGGCACCTACGTGCAACGCAACACGCTGATCGTCGGGTTCGCGATGGGATTTGCGGTGATTCCCATCATCTACACCATCGCCGAGGACGCTTTGGCCGCAGTGCCCGAACACTTGCGTGCCGCGAGCCTCGCCTGCGGCGCAACGTCATGGCAAACCGCCACGACCGTGGTTCTACCGACGGCGGTGAGCGGCGTGTTTGCCGCCATCATGATCGGCATGGGACGCGCCGTCGGCGAGACCATGATCGTCGTCATGGCGGCCGGCAACACGCCGGTGATCGAATGGAACGTGTTCAGCGGCCTACGCGCCCTGTCGGCCAATATCGCCGTCGAACTTCCCGAAGCCGTTAAGGACAGCACGCTTTATCGTATGCTGTTCTTGGCGGCGCTTGCTCTTTTCGTCATGACATTCGCCGTCAACACAGGCGCCGAAATCATCCGGCAGCGGTTCCGCAAACGAACTGCTCAACTATAGACTGACCCGTGACAACCGAACTCGCCAACAATTCTGGCACCGTTAAGCTCGGTCGATCGACGCGTTTTCGACGCCGGACCGCGACCGATTTCGCCGCCGAGGGCGAACCGTTCGTGTGGGCGCTTGGCGGCGCGCTGGCGCTTGGAATTCTGATGATCGTCGGCTTTCTCGCCCTGGTGATATGGAACGGAATCGTCACGTTCATCCCCAAGCCGATCGTGGTCGTGACGGCGACCAACGGCGATGTATTCGCCGGCGAGCCGGTGCGAAGCGAGCAGTTTCGTCCCGGCCCGGAAGTGTTGGCCCCGCTCGCGCCCGACGCACGCGCCGCGATCGCCGCCAATGGCGGCCTCGCCAGCCGAACCCTTTATCGCGTCGGCAACTATGATCTTTATGGCGAAGACTTCCGTTGGATCGCCGCCCACGACGTGAAAAGCATCGAGGCTCCGACAGGCCTCGTGCTCGTCGAGCGGCTTGAATGGGGGCCGTTCATCGGCACGATCAAATCGGTTGAGCTCGGCGATAGCGCGAAGGAGGTAGCAGCATCAACCGTTGGCGAAATCGCCGCCGCGCATGACCGCGCCCGCGAACGCTGGCAGCGCCTCCATCGCATCGAGCGCAACGACATCGGCGCCGTCAACTACGACCTCAATCAGGACCGCTTGCGGCTCCGCAAGATCGAAATCGAAAGCGGCCCCGCGAGTCAAGCGTACACACAGGCCAAGCAGCGTTTCGCCGAGCGCGAGGCCAACCTAAAGCGCGACTATGAACGCCTATCGGCGATGGTGGCAGCGCTGCGCGCCGACGACGACAAAGAAGTGATCACGTTCGCCGACGTTCGCGGTCGAGAGAAGACGATTTCGCTTTCGGCGGTGGTCCGGATGTACAAAGCCAACGATCTTGGTCTGGTTGGCAAGATCGGCGTCTATTTGTCGCGCTGGTGGGAGTTCTTATCCGACGAACCGCGCGAAGCCAACACCGAGGGCGGAGTCTTTCCAGCAATCTTCGGCACCTTCGTCATGACGTTGCTGTTAGTCGTCGCGGTGACCCCGTTCGGCGTGATCACGGCGCTGTATTTGCGCGAATACGCCAAACAAGGGCGGCTCGTCGCCGTGGCACGCATCTCGGTCAACAATCTCGCCGGGGTGCCGTCGATCGTTTACGGCGTCTTCGGTTTGGGTTTTTTTGCATACATCCTCGGCGGCACCATCGATCATTTGTTCTACGCTGAGCGCTTGCCGAGTCCGACGTTTGGAAGCGGTGGCTTACTGTGGTCGTCGCTCACGCTCGCGCTTCTCACCGTCCCCGTCGTCATCGTCGCGACCGAGGAAGCGGTGGCCGCCGTCCCACGGTCAATGCGCGAAGGCTCGCTCGCCTGCGGGGCGTCAAAATGGCAAACCATCCGCTATGTTGTTCTGCCGCGCGCGATGCCCGGCATCATGACCGGAATCATCCTGGCCATGGCGCGAGGCGCCGGCGAAGTCGCGCCGCTCATGCTGGTCGGGGTGGTCAAACTCGCGCCGGAACTACCGCTCGATGGTTTCTTCCCCTACATCCATCTTGAACGCAGCTTCATGCATTTGGGTTTTCATATTTACGACGTCGGGTTCCAATCGAGGAACTCGGAAGCGGGAAAGCCGATGGTATTCGTGGCGACATTACTGCTGATCGTCTTGATCGCGCTCATGAACGCGAGCGCGATCGTCGTTCGCAACCGACTCAAGCGTAAATTCGTCGGCAGCCAGTTCTGAGGATCGCGATGACGCGCGTTGAAAAAATCGATGTGGTGGAACCGCCGACCGTCTATCACGTCAAGAAGGGCGAGCAAGGGTCGGTGCTCGATATCTCTGGTTTTAACCTTTGGTACGGTGCCGCGAGGGCTCTGTTCGGTATCTCAATGACGGTCGAGCGCGGTTTGGTCACGGCGCTGATAGGACCCTCGGGCTGCGGCAAATCGACGCTGCTGCGCGCGCTCAACCGCATGAACGACTTGATCGAGGGAGTTACGATCGGGGGTAAGGTCACCCTTGAGGGCAATGACATTTACGATCATCGCGCCGACGTGATCGCGCTGCGGAAACGCATGGGCATGGTATTCCAGAAACCCAACCCCTTTCCGATGACGGTGTTCGACAACGTGACCTATCCGCTGCGCGTCGATGGCGTACGCGATCGACGCGTGCTCGAAGAGACCGTCGAGCGCGCACTGCGGGGCGCGGCGTTGTGGGACGAAGTGAAAGACCGCCTACAGGACAGCGCGCTCGGCCTTTCGGGCGGACAGCAACAGCGCCTTTGTATCGCGCGCGCCATCGCCGGCGATCCTGAAGTGCTCCTGATGGACGAGCCCTGCTCCGCGCTCGACCCGATCGCGACGGCCAAGATCGAAGAATTGATCGACGAATTGCGCGGCCACTATTCGATAGTGATCGTCACCCACAACATGCAACAGGCCGCGCGCGTGTCGCAGAACACGGCGTTCATGTATCTCGGCCGCCTAATCGAGTATGGCGAAACGAAGGCGATGTTCACCGTGCCCAAGGTGCGCCAGACCCACGATTACGTAACCGGCCGTTTCGGCTGAAGCGCCGGACCGATCAAGGGGAAATCATGGATAGCCCACACAAAGGCCACACGGTTCGCTCGTACGACGACGAACTCAATCAACTCGACAACTATATTTCTGAGATGGGCGGGATCGCCGAATCGCAACTCGCGGCGGCGCTCGATGCGTTGGCCAAGCGCAATTCTGAACTGGCCGCCCTGGTCATCGTCCAGGACGAAGCAATCGACAAGATCGAAGCCAAAATTGGTGAAGCCGCGGTCGAATTGATCGCGCGGCGCCAGCCGATGGCCAACGACCTGCGCCAAGTCCTAGCTTCGCTCAAAATAGCGCAGATCCTGGAGCGGATCGGCGACTATGCCGCCAACGTCGCCAAGCGCTCGACCGTCTTGAACCAGCTGCCGCCGGTCGAGCCGGCGCGCTCGGTGCCGCGCATGGGCCGCCTGGTCGAGCAGATGATTCACGAAGTGCTCGATGCTTACTCGACGCGCAACGCCGAAGCTGCGCTCTCGGTTTGGCACCGAGACGAGGGCATCGACGGCCTCTACGACAGCGTGTTTCGGGAACTCCTGACCTACATGATGGAGGACCCGCGCAACATCACCGCCTGCACGCACTTGTTGTTCATCGCCAAGAATATCGAGCGCATCGGCGACTACACCACCAACGTCGCCGAGATCATCTACTTCCTCGTCAAAGGCGAACCGCTTACCGAAACGCGGCCCAAGGCCGACACCACGAGCTTCGCTGTCATGACGCCCGGAGCGCCTAAAGGATGAAGGCGTCCTCCAGCGTCACGACGAAGCCGCTCGTTCTCGTGGTCGAGGACGAAGGGCCGCTTGTCACCATGTTGCGCTACAATCTGGAAAAGGCTGGATATCGCGTCGTTGCCGCGGTCGACGGCCAGGAAGCTCTGACTCTTCTCGCCGAAGAATGTCCAGACCTCGTGCTGCTCGATTGGATGCTGCCGCAAACCTCGGGCCTCGAAGTGTGCCGCCAGATCCGCCGCCGGTCCGAGACGCGCAACGTGCCGGTCGTAATGCTGACGGCGCGCGCAGAAGAGGCCGACCGCGTGCGCGGGCTCGAGACCGGCGCCGACGACTACATCACCAAGCCGTTCAGTCCGGCCGAACTTATCGCCCGCGTCCGCGCCGTGCTCCGGCGCGCCACGCCGACGCTCGAGGACGAAACGTTGTCCCGTGGCGGCTTGATCATGGACCTTGTGCGCCATCGGGTCACCCGCGCCGGCCGGCCGATCGAGCTCGGACCGACCGAGTTCCGCTTACTCCGCCATTTCCTCGCCAAGCCCGAACGGGTGTTTGCGCGCGAGCAGCTCCTGGACGCCGTCTGGGGGCGCGATACCTACGTCGAGGAACGAACGGTCGACGTCCATATCCGTCGGCTGCGCAAGGCGCTGAACGGCCCGGGCGAAGCCGACATCATTCGCACCGTCCGTTCCGCCGGCTATGCGCTCGCGCTCGAGGAACCGGTCGCCGGCTGACCCACCCTTCCTCCCTCGGATTTACAGGGAGGACGGCGAGCCCAGCGCGATGGCGCGGTGAACGGCGTCAAGCTCTACTCGTCGGCGATCGGGTTGCTTAGGAGGCCGACCTTGGAGATTTCGACCTCGACTGTATCGCCAGCCTTCATCCAGAGCGGCGGCTTGCGCGCCGCGCCGACGCCCGAGGGCGTCCCGGTCGAGATCACGTCGCCCGGCATTAGCTCGGTGAATCCGGAGATGTACTCGATGCAGTGCGCGACCGTGTAGGTCATGTCGCCGGTATTGGTCTTCTGCACCACCTTGCCGTTCAGTCGCGTCTCGAGTTCGAGGTTCTGCACATCGCCCACTTCTTCGGGCGTGACCAGATAGGGCCCAAACCCGCCGGTCTTGGGAAAGTTCTTGCCTGGCGTGAACTGCGTCGTGTGGCGCTGCCAGTCGCGCACGCTGCCGTCGTTATAGCAGGCGTAGCCGGCGACGTAATCGAGCGCGTTGGCGCGCGGGATATAGCGCCCGGTGCGGCCGATCACCAACGCAAGCTCGCCCTCGAAATCGAGTCGCTCCGAAACCTTGGGCCGGACGATCGGCTGGTTGTGGCCAACCTGGGCCGAGGTGAAGCGCGTGAAGATCGAGGGATGCTCGGTCTTGTCGCGCCCAGTCTCGATCCGGTGCGCCTCGTAGTTCAAGCCGACCAACAGAATTTTGTCCGGGTCCCACACCACCGGCAAGAACGTCACGTCCTTGATCTTGGTGTCAGCCGCCTCGCCGGCCGCGGCCGTCGCCAGCGCATGCAGCGCCCCGGCCTTGAGCACGGCGCACAGAGTCGGATATTTTTGGCTCAGTTTGTTGCTGACGGTCACGAGGCCATCGCCTCGGACCACCCCGTACGCCGGCCGGCCACCCGACAGATAACTCGCTACTTTCATGTGACGTTTCCCCCTCGCGACGAAGCTGGAATTGGGTTATAGCCGCTTCACCACGCCGTCGCCAATTGCAGCATTCTCCCGGTCGTAGGGGGTAGTGGAGGGGTCGACCCTCCTTAGGAAAGAACATCATGCCGATCGCCAAGATCAACAATCATGCCATGTATTACGAGGTTCACGGTTCGGGCCCGCCGCTCGTTTGCTCCGGCGGCTGGGGAACGTTCTGCCACGGCGAGGATAAGCACATCCCGCGCGGCCTGACCGATCGCTATTCGGTCGTGATCTTCGACCACCGCGGCATCGGCGCATCGACTGACGATCCCAAGGTGCCGTCGTCGATGCGGCTTTACGCCGACGACATCGTCGGTCTGATGGCGCATCTCGGTCACGAAAAGTTCCACATGCTCGGCATGGTCGGCATGGGCGCCTGCGTCGGCCAGGAGATCGCGATCAACTATCCCGACAAGATCCGCAGCCTCGTCAACATGGGCTGTTGGGCTTACGCCGACGAGCACTTCAAGGGCCAAATGGAGATGTTCACGACGCTGCACGCCGAGGTCGGGTTTTACGCCTTTCAGCTTTGCGTCGTGCTGCACTCCTTCACGCCCGAATACTTCAACGATAAAAAATCCGTTCTGCTCGGGCCGAACGGCGGCTGGAAGGACCTGATCGGCAAGGTCGCCGCGCACAAGCGCTTCGTCAACGCCTGCATCACCCATCACGCGATCGATCGCTTGGACAAAGTCACCTGCCCGACCCTGGTGATCCACGCCGGTCGCGATGCCGTCACGTCGCCACGCCTCACAGTGCCGGTCGAAAAAGCGATCCGCGGCGCCGAGGGGGTGATGTTCGACGACATGGCCCACGTCGTCGCCGGCAAAGAGCAGAAGATCCGCTTCTCGAACCTGCTCACGGACTTTTTCGGCAAGCATTGAGCGGGCGTACCACTACTTGACTGGCCTTCCCTATCGGCGCACGGGGAGGGTAGCGAGTAGGTCGTGACCGGCCCCGCCCCTACTCCCTCCCGCTGATGCCCTGGGGAGGGGCGAAAAAATGACTGTGGATACGGAGGAGACGATGGCGCGAATGAAAAAGAAGCGTGCGGCGAAACGAGCGGCCAAGCGCGGTCCGACCCGTGCGGCCAAGTCAGTGAAGAAAACATCTGGCCAAAAATCGAGCGCAAAGCGCGTCGCGGCGCGTGCGCCTCGAGTAACGCCGCTCGCCGCCGCCCGCGCGCGCGCCCAAGCCTCCAGCCGCCAAGGCCCGCTCGCGGGCTTGCGCGTGATCGAGATCGGCCAGATGCTGGCCGGACCCTACGTCGGCAGCCGCCTAGCCGATTTCGGTGCTGAGGTGATCAAGGTCGAGGCGCCCGACCGCAAGGACCCTATGCGAGTCTGGGGCGAGAACAAAGTGAACGGCACCGGGCTCTGGTGGTCGTGGCTTTCGCGCAACAAGAAGTGCGTGACGGCCAATCTGCGCGACCCGCGCGGCGTCGATCTGATCCGCAAGCTCTGCGCCACGTCCGACGCGTTGGTCGAGAACTTCCGCCCCGGCACGCTCGAGGAATGGGGCATCGGCCCGGCCGAGTTGCACAAGATCAACCCGCGCCTCGTGATCTGCCGCGTCTCGGGCTGGGGCCAGGATGGACCCTATTCGCAGCGCCCCGGCTTCGCGTCCGTCGGCGAGGCGATGGGCGGCTTCCGCCACGTTAACGGCTTTCCCGGCGAGCCGCCGGTGCGCATGGGCATTTCGCTCGGCGACTCGCTCACCGGCATGTTCGCCACCCAGGGCGTGCTGATGGCGCTCTATTGGCGCGACGCCATGGGCGGCGGCAAGGGCCAGGTGATCGACGCCTCGATCATCGACTCCTGCTTCGCCTTCATGGAAAGCACCGTCCCCGACTACGTCAAGTTCGGCACCGTGCGCGGGCCCTCAGGGACGGGCCTGGCCGGCGTCGTGCCGTCCAATATCTTCAAATCGAAGGATGGCGTCTGGGTGGTGATCGCCGCCAACGTCGATCCGATGTACCAGCGCTTCTGCAAGGCGATGGAGCGGCCCGATCTGGCGCAGTACGCGACCCACGATCTGCGGGCGCAGAACCGCGCCACGATCGAGCAGGCGATCACCGCTTGGGCCGGTGCCCGCACCGCAGCCGAGATCGACACCATCTTAAACGACAACAACGTCGTCGTCGGCCCGATCTATTCGGCGGCCGAGATGGTCAAGGACCCGCACTTCCAGGCCCGCGGCATGATCCAACCGGCGCACGACGACTTCTACGGCGACATCGTCGTGCCGGCGATGACGCCGCGCTTCTCGGAAACCATGGGCCGGATGGAGTGGCTGGGCCCGCCGGCAATGGGTGCCCACAACCAGGACGTCTATGGCCGGATCTTAGGGATGAGCGCCGATCAGTTGGGCGGGTTCAAGAAGGCGGGAGTGATTTAGCTTTGCCACCCCCCTTCGAGGGGAGGGGTGGGGGCCTTCGCGACCGTTGCGACAGCAACGCCGTCCCGCGGCGACGCCGTGCAGCACCCTATCGCGCGGACCGTTCCCTCGAGCGCGGAATGGCGAGCGAGGCCGAGAATGTTAAGGTAGACGACCTCCAGCCCCACCGCCAACCACGCATGCGTCGCCCGATCGTCCTTTTCGTCCTCGCGTCGGCCTCCCTCGTCGCGGCTTGTCTCGCCGCCCCGGTCGCCGCCGAACCGATCGGCCTTTGGCTCACCGAGGGCGGCAAGTCGCGGGTTAAGATCGAGCCGTGCGCCGAGCGGCTATGCGGCACGATCGTCTGGCTGCGCGAGGATCTCCCGGGCATCGATGCACGCAACGAGGGCGAGGCGCTCCGCGCCCGCCCGATCCTCGGCATCACGTTGATCGCCGGCTTCAAGCCGAGCGGCGAGGCGCGCTGGAACGGCGGTACCATTTACAACCCCGAGGATGGCCGCACCTACGATTCGAAGATCGAACTCGCCGACCCGCACACACTGCGAGTGAGCGGTTGCGTCCTCTTCTTCTGCAAGGCGCAACACTGGACCAGGGTTGAGTAGACGGCTCTGTCTCGCGCTCCGAGCCGTCAGAACTCGTAAGTCATGATTAGCTGCCCGAGCCAGATCGTGCGGTTGTTGGCATCGGTCGTGCCGAGCGCTTGTTTTTGTCCCGCGCCGGGACGGCCGAGGCCGAGGCCTGGCGAAACCGTGACCCCAGCTACCGGCGTGGTCCATTCAAGCCACACGTCGTATTCGTCCATCAGTCGGCGCGAGCGCGCACCAACCTGGGATGGGCGGTCGAAGTCGTGGTGGAAATAGGCGAACCCCGCCTTCAGGGTGTCGGCGATCGGCTCGATATCGAGCCCGAGGTGATGAGTGTCGAGGTTGCTATTGGCGCCGACGTACTGGCTGAAGATCTGCCCCTGCGTCCAGGTGGTAGCGCCGCGCGCCCCGGCGTCGGAGTAGAGCGGATCCCACGAGCGATCGATCGTATCGGTCGTGTCGGCGTCGCCGCTGAAGTGCGCATAGCGCCACGTGAGCGACGGTTTCCAAGGTAGTTGCGAGAACGTGTATTGGGGTTGCGCATACCAAGCGCCGGCACGAACTGACCCCCCGGTCGCGCCATTGCTATTGCGCTCCAGGGCCCATTCGCCAAAGAGCTTGAGGTCGGGCACGCTCGACAGAAACGCTCCGCCGGCCCTTAGGCTGTAGACGCTAAGCCCGTCGCGATTACCGGCGAGCGAAGCACCGTCGGCGCCGGCAAAGGAAAATGCGACGTCTGCAGCGAACACTTTGATGTAGGTCAAAGCCACGTACCACTTGCGCTGATCATACTCGCGCCGACCCTCGTCGTTCCCCTTCGATGCGAACCATTCGAGGTTGACGCCGTGGAGTTTGGTTGCGGGGTTATCGCCGCCGTGCATGAGCTTCTGATCAACCCCCGCTTCGAGGCGGAAAAAGTCGGCGCGCACCGGCTCGGTATTCAGCCTGACGATCGCGGTGCGTTCGAAAACGTTTCGCGGCCCGAGGTAGTAGGCTGCACGGCCGCCACCGTCGAGCGTGCCGTTCACAATCAGGAATCCGTCGCCGACGGCGAACTCCTGATTGCCAAACGAGACGTCCAATCCGTTGGGTGGCAGGACCGAGTCAAACAACGGCCCGGAGCGCCAACCCGCGGCGAGATCGTTGATCGCCAGGTGTTCCGGGCGGTCCGAGGTCGTCGAAGCTGCACCGGCTTCCCCGGCGCCGCGGGTCGCCGTGCCCACGACCGAGGCCTTGCCATAAGCTTCGCCGTAGTCAAAGGAATCCCAATCGAATTCGAGTCCCGGTTTGAAGAAAAATTCGCTCCATTGTCGCCCACCGCGGCGCACGCCATCGCGGCCGACGGAGCCGATTCCGTGCTGCGCGTTTTGGACGGATTGAAAACTCGATGCGACGTCGAAAGTCATGCGAAGCTCGACCGGAGCGAGGTTGAACTTAAATCCAGGTTCGTCGTCGGCCGCCGCCGGGTTGGCGAACGCCATGATGAACGCCGCCGCAGCCGCGGCGAGGGTGCTAGGTGGGGATATCGGTTTCAGCGCGCTTAACGAGTAGCTATCAGGAGGAAGTCGAGGAAGTTGCTTAGTGAAATCATTGTCGCTCCGGTGAAGTAGAAATCGCGCTTATTGAGAAATTCTATTACGCGCCAGGCTACGTCCCGACCTTGAGCGGCCCGACCAGGCCGCGCAGGCAGGCAATCACCGAGAGCGCGGTGATCTTGCCGGTCGCCGGATTCTCGACGCTCGGCACGTTCTCGATCGTCATCCGGAACCGCGCCTCGTCCGACTCGACCTCGATCGAGTGGGTGTTGCGATCAACCGTTGGGTCGGCCCAGATTTCGAGCCGGGTCTGGTCGGGGCCGATGCCGGCCAAGCCTAGCGCGGCGGCGACGTTGACGTTGGCGGGAAATCCCTTGGCGCCGTCACGGGCCGAGCCGTCGAACACCTTGGTCGGAGCGTTCACTCGCTCGACGTCGATGCCCATCTCGACCAGATACGGCGCGCCCTTGAGCGAAAGCGGCGGTTTGCGCGTCACCATGGTGATCGAACGGATCGTGCCCTCGGCCGCGGCGCGCACCGCATCGAGCCCCAGCAGCGCGCCGGTCGCCAGGATGATGCGCCCGCCGTGGCGTTTGGCCAGCTCGACGACTTCCGGGTGCGCCAACAACCCAGCACCCGAGACCGTCACCAGCACGCGACCGGCCTCGAGCGCAGGCTGGGCGATGGCGATGAAGGCGGCGCGCGGCACGCACTCGACGATCACATCGCAGGCGGACGCGAGCCCCGCCGCGTCGACCAGCGGTACCGGGCGCGTCAAGACGGCCATCGCGTGCCCGGCCTTCGCCTGGTCGCGCGCGCACACCGCCGAGAGTTCGAGCCCGGCGATACCGCGGTCGAGCGCGGCGGCGACCTTGCGCCCGATCGTGCCGAAGCCGGCGATGCCCACTTTCAGCGGCGCGCGGGCGGCGTTGGGAACTTCAATGCTCATCGGGGCGGTCTTTCGTTGCCGGGCGGGTCGGCGGTGAGTTCGTGGTAACGCAAAGTCGCGCGCACGGCGGTAATGAAGAAGATGACGAAGAAAAGCGCAAGCAGGATCGCGAGCGAGCGCGGGCTATGCTGAAATGCCGCTCCGCGTTCGAGCACAAAAAGGATAAGCGCCGCGCCGGCCGCCAGGCGCGACATCGAGCGGATGCCGAACGCCAGCAGCGCCCATGCGGCGGCGGCCGCGACGTTCAACCACGGCGTCGGCGCCAGGTCAAGCGAGCGTGAGAGATCGGGCGAGAATGCAGCATAAAGCGCGACGAACACAGCGGCGATGACGCCGCGCGTCGCGGCGTCGCGCGCCGCCTCGGCGCTGGCGATCGCCGGCCACAAGAATTCGCGGGCGCGACCGGCGTCGAAACCGCCTTGGCTCATCGACGGCTGCTCGTGCCGGCGCCGTTCGCGCGTCCAAGCCTCGACTGCGACGCGACGCGATCGCTCACTGGCCGGGCCGCGTCTTGACGGGGCGCATTCCGGCCGGGAGATTGGTGTGGCGGTCGCCGGTCGCCGAGGTGAGCTGACGCTGGATCAGACCTTGGACGCGGCTCAGGTCGGCGCCGGCGAGTTCGGCTTGGAACAGATTGGCGCCCGACAGGTCGGCGCCGCACATCGTCGCGCCGCGCAGGTTGCTTTTGTAAAAGTCGACGCTTCGGAGCTTGGCAACGTTGAAATTGGCGCCCTTGCCGCGCACGCCCGTCAGCGTCGCGCCGCGCAGATCAGCCGCTTCGAGATTAGTGTCGTGAAGGACGGCGTCGGTGAGATTCGAATCTCTAAGGTCGGCGCTGACGAGATCCACGTTGGAGAAGTCGCGGCCCGAGAGGTCCTCGCCCATCAGGAAAGCGCGCGCGCCCTCGCTGCCGCGGGTCGCGAGCCATGTCTGGTGCTGATCGAGTACACGCTCAACGTTGACCGTCAGGTCGGAGTCCGCATTGATATCGGCCCCGGCGTCCTCTGTTTCGAGAGCGACCAAGCCATCGGCTTCGTCTTCGTCTTCGACTTCTTCGTCATCGTCCTCGTCGTCGAGCGTCTCCGAATCGTCGGGATCGTCCGATTCCGCGCCGGCCCGATCCGCTTGCACCGGCGGCGCGAACGTCGGATCAGCGCGCGCGGCGGCGAGATCGATTTCTTCTTCCTCTTCCGGTAAATCACCCGCCGCCTTGGCCGGCGGCGGCGCGAGCGAAGCGTAAAATTCATCGTCCTCCGTCATCGCGCGCTCCGAGGCAGTCTGCGGCGCGACCGGTTTTTCGACCGTATTCGCGGCCTGTATCGTCTCTCGTTCGGTGCGCAGCCGGCTCAAGATATCGGCGACGCTCGGCTCCACCACGGCGGCCGGAGCGGAGCGCGCCGTCTGGCGCACCACCGCCGCACGAACGGCCGCCACCGATGCTTCGCTTTCGGGAGCACCGTGCGCTTTTTCGCCGACGGGCGAGTTGGGTCGAGCCCCGGCCGCTGGCGCCAGCCGCGCCGCATCGCGCAGGGTGTCGGTCGCCGAGCGCGGCGCTGGCGGCGCCCACGCCGAGGCGTCGAGGGTGAACCGCGGCATGGCCGCTGGAACCGGAACGATCGCCCTCCCGGTGCGCTTGGCGGCGCCGCGCCGCCGATCCCGGCCGATGTAGGAATCGATCCAAACGATGCGTCGCGGCGCCCACAGGGTCGCGATCACCCGCTTCAGGAACTCAGCCTGCGAGATCGGTTTGCGGAGAAGGCTCTCGACCCCGGCCTGGCAAGCGTCGCGCGGCAGATTTTTCTCGCCCGACTTGGAGACAAGGATGATCCGCAGATCCCGGCTCGAGCTTCGGTGCGGATCGCGCAATTGTCGAATTAGAGCGCCGGCGTTCGCGCTATCGATCAGGATATCGACCAAGCAGAGATCGATCTGCGTCCGCTGCATGCGATCGATCGCCTCGATTCCGGTTGAAACCGAGTAATAGTTATTGACGCCCTTGTGCAGCAGCACTTGCTGCGCCCACGCCCGAAAGCGCAGATCTCCGTCGATCGCGAGAACGGAAAGCTGTCGCCAATCGGGCTCGGGCTTGTCGAGTGGGAAAGCAACCGCCATGGACCCTACGTCTGAAGCGCGAATATCACGAAGTTGGTGCTATTCGTCTCCGCTACAATAGTCCGCGCCGCCCCAGCGCGCCAAGCAGCGAGCGCCAGCGTAGGCGTAGCTTTGATCTCAACTTCACCAAGACGCAGCGGATGCCAAGCGACCAGCAAAGGAACCGCCTATGGAACCAACGATGACTCCCGCAACTATTACCATAGCTGCCTCGTCCCTGAGTTTGTTCCGCGCCGCCGATCCTCTCGTTCGCGACTGCATCGAGCCCGCCGTCACCAAATCGACTGTCGATCTGATTTTACTGGCGCGGCACTAAGTTGGTTCGCTCCGGGTTCTGCGGTCGATTTTTGTCCGGGCACTGGTCGAATTTTCGCCGCGTTAGTCAGGGATTTGTGAAAGATTATAGCTGCCTCCGTCGCAGGCGGGCTCGGCATTGGATGCGTCCTGACCTCCACCCTTCCCTCCCTTTGCGAGCAGAAGATGTCTTCCTCGTAGCCTTGGCGCGCTGTGCCGCCTCCGCGAACGCCGTGCGGCGTATTGATCGAAGTAAACGAAATCCGGCTGAAACTAGGGTTAGTTCATCCGGTTCGACGGGGTGCGGGACGATGCGTTCGCTACGGTTGGCCTTCGTCCTACTGGCCATGCTTTTACCGCCGATCGCGGCCGAAGCAGGGCCGTACGAGGATGGCGCGGCAGCCTACAAGAGGCAGGACTATGCGAACGCGTACCGGCTGTGGCGTCCGCTGGCAGCGCGGGAAAATTCGCGCGCCCAATTCAACCTCGGCGTCATGTGCGACAAGGGGTTGGGCCTCGGGCAGAACGACGCCGAAGCGGCGAAATGGTATCGCCAAGCCGCCGAGAATGGCGTCACGCAAGCTCAATCCAATCTCGGGTTCATGTGCGCGAACGGCAAAGGAGTGCCGTAAGACTTCGGCGAAGCGGCGAAGTGGTGTCGCAAGGCCGCTGAGCAGGGCGACGCCCGCGCGCGGCTTTCGTCAGTCGCGCGCGCCGCTGCGGTAGGTCTTCATTTCTTCCTGTGCGAAGATCAAGCCGGCGGCGCCGAAACCGCCGTCGACGTTGATCGTCTCGCCGGTCACGAACT
>SHVV01000092.1 GCA_009694095.1 Alphaproteobacteria bacterium
CTCGAATTGCTAGCGGAGCCGGCCGTCAAGGACTGGCTATCGCAAAAGGCGATCGCCAGAACCGTGGCGCCGCCGGCTGTCCAAGAGGAAACCACATCGGTTTTTCTCGCCAATAAAATTGCCGCCGTCCGCGAGCATTTCGGCGTCATTGCCGAAGCGCTGCCGCGGGTGCCCGGCGTCTTTGCCGCGGCGGCCAATATTCTATTGCTCGAATTTGATGAACACGGCCTTGCGAGCATCTTGCTGCCGGTGTTCGGTTTTGCCGTGCTCGGCATTGGCGCCATTTTTGTGTATCGCCGCTTGACCGCGGGGTTCCGGCGGTGGGTCAGCGCCATCAGCCTCAACACGATCGGCGGCCGGCTCCTCCCGGTCGTCTCGCGCCGCGGTTTTGGGCTCGGCATGGTGCTTTCATTTGCTTTCGGTAGCACGGGCGCGTTTCTCGTCTTCGACTGGCCGATCCTGCCCAAAGAAATTGCCCTCGGATACTTGTTCGCACTGCTCGTCTTTCAGTTTTCGTTCGTGCTCGGCCGGTTCTTATTCGCACCACCGAGCTCCTTCATGTTCGAGAGCCCCGAGCGGTTTCGCATCGTTCCGGTGAGCTCGGCGCTGGCATAGTTTTGGTGTGCCCGCCTTCAGGTGATCTCGGCATAGTTGGCATTCGGTCAGATGACGATCCAGGTCTTCCACACCCTCGGTGTCCCGCCCGAGACCCTCGCTTTGTTCGACTACGTACTTGGCCTCGGGCTTCTGCTCATCGGGATCGAAATCGTGTGGCGGCACCGGGCACCGCCGCAGCCCAACGAGGCGGGCAACAGACGATCGCCTTCCGGATCGGCGTGGGCGTTGTCGGCATTGTTCGGCGCTCTGTGGCTGCTTTGGGTGGCGAACGCGATAGCGATTTTTTGGCTCGTCATCTTCGTCGTCGGGTTGCCTGCGGCGGTCGGAATCACGCAACGATCGTCGTTCACATCCTCCGTCCGCCGGTCGCCGAAGATGCATCAACGAATGTTCCAAGCGTTCTCGCGGTCAGCTTGGAGCGGGGCATGCGTGTGATCCTGATCATCGGTTCGGTTTTCTTGCTCGCGCGCGCTTGGCAGATCGATGTCGTATCGCTCACGATGCAGGACAACCTGTCGACACGCCTCATTCGCGGCGCGTTGAGCGCGGTCGTCATCGGTCTGGTTGCCGATTTTGTTTGGAGCGTTGTCTAAGACGGTTATCGACCGAACGTTGGTCGCGGCGCAAAGCACGGACCAAGCCGATTCAGAGGAGACGCGCTACCGGGCGCGAATCCGTACTCTGCTGCCGATCCTGCGCAATGTGATGTTTTTTGTCGTCGTCGCCATCGCGGTCATGATGGCGCTGTCGCCGCTCGGGGTCGAAATTGGCCCCCTGATCGCCGGTGCCGGCGTCCTCGGCGTTGCTATCGGTTTTGGCGCCCAAACGTTGGTGCGGGATATTTTTAGCGGTGTGTTCTACTTGATCGATGACGCGTTCCGCGTTGGCGAGTACATCCAGTGCAGCAATTATAAGGGCACGGTCGAATCGTTCAGCCTTCGTTCGATCAAGCTCCGCCACCACCGAGGGCCGCTTTAAACGGTGCCGTTCGGCGTTCTCGGCGCCGTCCAGAACATGGGTCGGGATTGGGTCATCGACAAACTGACCGTTGGCGTGACGTACAATACCGACCTCGACAAGGTCAAAAAGATGGTGAAGGAAATCGGAAAGGAACTCGCGAAAGACCCGAAGTTCTCGCCCAACTTCATCGAACCGCTGAAGATGCAGGGGGCGAGCAGTTCGGCGACTACGCGATCCAGATCCGAATGAAGATGATGACGAAGCCCGGTGAGCAATTCACGATCCGCCGCAAAGCTTTCGCCTTACTCAAGAAAGCCTTCGCGGAGCATGGAATCGAATTTGCGTTCCCGACCGTATCGGTCGCAGGCGGTGCGGCGCCGGATATTTCGGCGGGCGCCCGCCAAGCGCTGGAAATGGGTAAAACCGAGGCGCTGGCCGGCTGAAACGCGGGCCTCAAGGGCTACAGAACGTTTCCCACAGATCGTATCGCTTCTCCAAGTTCGTCATGGCCGGCGAAGGCCGGCCATCCACGTCCTTTCGTGCACGACGAAAGTCGCGGCCGCTTTGTCTTTTTCGTCATCGCCGGACTTGTTCCATCGATCCACGACTTTTTGCAGCCACGAAAGCCGTGGACGCGCAGGACAAGCCCGCGCATGACGACGTTGGTCGATGCGCCTTTTGTCGAAGACGACGATCGTTTGCCGACAAGGCTCAACCGGACAGCCGTGGAACAAGTCCGGCGATGACGAAAAACGGAAAGCGGTTCAACCGATACGAAGCGCGCTCTAGTGTGCGCGCTCGATGCAGAAATCGACGATCGCGACCAGGGCACGCTTTACCCGGCTATCGGCAAATATTCCGAGCGCGTCCTTGGCGATCGCGCCGTAGTGGCGTGCACGCTCGATCGTGTCAGCGATCGCGCCGTGCTTCACGAGCAATCCTTGCGCTCGATCGAGATCGCTATCGCCCTGCTCGACTGTTTCGAGCGTCCGCTTCCAGAAATCACGTTCCTCGGCGGAACCGCGCCGAAAGGCGAGAAGAACGGGTAGGGTGATTTTTCCTTCGCGGAAGTCGTCCCCCACGGTTTTGCCAAGCACCGCCTGACTGGCGGCATAGTCGAGCGCATCGTCAACCAACTGAAACGCGATTCCGAGATTGCGGCCGAAACTTTCAAGCGCTTGCTCCTCCGCTTTAGGCCGCTCGGCGATGACGGCGCTGATGCGACAAGCAGCCGCGAACAAGGCCGCGGTTTTAGCGGTAATGACATCGAGGTAGGCGTCTTCGCTCGTCGTTGTGTCGTTAGAAGTGATGATCTGGTGTACCTCGCCTTCGGCAATGACGGCCGAGGCGTTCGAAAGAATCGCGAGGACACGAAGCGATCCGTCCTCGACCATGAGTTGGAACGCGCGGCTGAACAGGAAATCGCCAACAAGAACGCTTGCCTCGTTGCCGAAGATGGCATTCGCCGTCGCGTTGCCGCGCCGAAGATCGGATGCGTCGACGACGTCGTCGTGCAGCAAAGTCGCGGTATGGATGAATTCGACGCAGGCGGCGAGCTTGACCTGACGATCGCCGCCGTAGCCGCACAGGCGCGCGGCGGCTAACGTCAACATCGGCCTCAGGCGTTTACCACCCGCCGCGATCAGATGGCTGGCGAGTGTCGGAATAAGGTCGACCCGGCTCTGCATCCGGGCGAGGATCACATCGTTGACGGCTGCGAGCTCATCCGTGACGAGCGCCCGCAAATCGCGGAATGCTTGATCGCTCCGCGTTCGCTCGCCCTCTAGCGGTATTACAACAGCCACGCGTTTCCCCTCCCTCGGCAAATTGAGGCGCTCGGCAACGGGCGAATCTTGTGGTTTGTTTGCCGGGCCGAGCTGCGCGAGCATAGAAGCGGCGTGAAGCGCTGGTCAAGCAAAGGTGGTTCGGCGATGGGACGAAAAAGAGAAATGATTGAATTGCTGCGCACCAACGACGCCGTTCAGATCTCGTTCCTGACCGCGATTCTCGCCGACGCTGGCATCGAAGCGCTGGTGTTCGATAATCACACCAGCATCGTCGAGGGTAGCATCGGTGCGATTCCGCGGCGGTTGATGGTCGCGGACGATGCAGCCAAGTTCGCTCGCGAGCTCATCGCCGGGGTCGAGGGTGTGGGTGAGATCGCGGCATCCGACAAGTGATGGGTGAAACGACTGAGAACGTCGTTCTTGGTGGGCGGGTCAAGCTGCGGCAGCCGATCGAGAGCGATCGGATAGCGATCGACGCCGTATTTCTCGCCGCTGCGGTTCCGGCCCACGCCGGTGAGCGAGTTCTCGACGCCGGCTCCGGTACCGGCGGCGCTGCGTTGTGTCTCGCGGCGCGGGTCTCGGGTTGCGGCGTAATGGGGCTGGAACGCCGCGTTGAACTTGTCGCGCTTGCGAAGGCCAACGCCGAACTCAACGACTGCGCGGTGCGGGTCAAGTTTTTTGTCGGCGACGTCGCGGATCCGCCGTCGATGACGAGGAACGGGGAGTTCGATCACGCTATGGCGAACCCACCGTTCTATCGCGCTGGCAGCGGTCGGGTTTCACCGCATTCGGGCCGCGCTGCGGCCCGAACAGAAGACGGTGCGACCTTGTCCGATTGGGCCGCACTCACGGCGCGAGCCGTCCGCCTCGACGGAACGGTGACCTTCATCCACATTCCAGAACGAGTCGATGAACTCGTCGCCGCCCTCGAGCCTTCAGTCGGTGCCATCGTTGTTGTGCCGCTTCTGCCGCGAGAAGGCGCCTCTGCGCGTCGCGTCGTGGTTCGCGGCACGCGTGGAGCGAGCCCAAGCGTTCGATTTTGCAACGGCTATGTCCTGCATGCGCCTGACGGCAACTACACGGCGGCCGCCAACGCTGTGCTTCGGGACGCCGAGCCTGTCGTGTTCGGATAAGCCCTTGGCGCAGGACGTAGCAAGCTCTATCAATGCGGCCATGACAACGATGATGCCCGATTTGCCCGGACGACTGAATTGGATCCCGGATTGGTTGCCGTTCATCGGCAAATCGCGGAGAGCTCTGGTCGTTGCCTTGGTGCGCCTGTCGGGGGTTATCGGCGCAGGACAGCGATTGCGAAGCGGATTGAGCGTCGCCGGGCTCGATGCGCAGCTCAAACGCGCGTTCGAGTTCAAACGGCTGAAGGCGGTCGCCCTGCAGGTCAACTCGCCGGGCGGGTCGCCGGCGCAGAGTTCGTTGATTTTCCAGCGTATTCGCATGCTCGCGGACAAGAACAAAGTTCCGGTGTTGGCGTTCGTCGAGGATATTGCCGCGTCGGGCGGCTATTGGCTCGCATGCGCGGCGGATGAGATATACGCCGACGAGAGTGCCATCATCGGTTCGATCGGGGTGATCTATTCGGGATTTGGCCTCGACCAGGCGATCGCCAAATTGGGGATCGAACGACGTCTCCATACGGCCGGCTCCAAGAAGTCGATCCTCGATCCGTTCCTGCCGCAACAGGCCGAGGATGTCGTTCGGCTCAAAGCGTTACAGCGCGAGATTCATGGGAGCTTCAAGGCGGCCGTAAAAACACGTCGTGGCGGTCGACTCAAGGCCGGAACGAAGTTGCTTTTTTCCGGTGAGTTCTGGACCGGTAAGCGTGCGATCGAACTGGGCCTGATCGATGGCCTCGGCGAAATGAACGCGATCCTGGCCGCGCGCTATGGCGAGGATGTCCGCATTCGCCCAGTTTTGCCGGCGCGTTCAATGTTCGACTGGCTTCGGTTTGGCGAAGCGCGCGGATCCGCGGTCGCGTCCGATTGGCATGATGGGGGGCAGGGAATTGCCGCGGGGCTAGTGGCGGCGGTCGAAGAGCGGCTGTGGTGGAATCGCTACGGGCTCTGAAGGGGATAGCGGACGATGGGCGCGATGACCAAGCTCATGATCGTTATTGCCGCCCTCGGCTTTGGCGCGCTCATGTTGTGGAAGACATTCTTCGGCAAGAAAACAGGGAATCTGGTCAAGCGCGCCGAGCGACCGGCGATGCAGGCCGCCGATATGTCGAATTGCGTCGTTTGCGGAACTTATGTCGCCGCCGGATCCAAGCGCTGCGAACGGGCAGGCTGCCCACTACAGAACTGAGGCCCACTCGGCACGCTTGACCCGGAACTAGCCGGGTTCTTAGAGTGCGCCGCGCCATCGAAGGGGCGTTCATGCTACGGCCAAAAAACCAAGCGCCGAGCTTTCAAAATCTAATCCTAACGTTGCAAACGTTCTGGGCGGAGCGTGGCTGCGTTATTTTGCAGCCCTACGATATCGAGATGGGCGCCGGCACGTTTCACCCGGCGACGACGTTGCGGGCGCTTGGGCCAAAACGCTGGTGGGCGGCCTATGTGCAACCGTCACGGCGACCAAGCGACGGCCGTTACGGCGAGAATCCGAACCGTTTGCAACACTTTTATCAATTTCAAGTCATTTTAAAGCCGTCGCCCGACGACATTCAGCAGCTCTACCTCGAAAGCCTGGCGGCAATTGGCGTCAACATGCAACTCCACGACGTTCGCTTCGTGGAGGACGATTGGGAGAGCCCGACCCTCGGCGCTTGGGGGCTCGGGTGGGAGGTTTGGTGCGACGGAATGGAGGTCTCGCAGTTTACCTACTTCCAGCAGGTTGGTGGCATCGATTGCCATCCGGTCCCGGGAGAAATCACCTACGGGCTCGAGCGGTTGGCGATGTACGTGCAAGGCATCGACAACGTATACCAGCTCGATTGGAACGGTGCCGGCGTGACCTACGGCGATGTTTTCTTGCAAGCGGAGCGTGAATACTCCGCCTTCAACTTCGAGCACGCCAATACCGACCGCCTATTACGCCAATTTGCCGATGCGGAGGCCGAGTGCGGCGCTTTGCTCGGCAAGAATCTCGCTCTTCCCGCTTACGATCAATGCATCAAGGCTTCACATTGCTTCAATCTCCTCGATGCGCGCGGTGTCATTAGCGTGACCGAACGCGCCGCCTATATCGCCCGCGTGCGCAAGTTGGCCAAAGGTTGCTGCGAGAGTTGGCTCAAGAGCCAAGGCGTCTCGGTTTGACGCCAGCTGGAGGGTAACCGTGGCCGAACTGCTGTTAGAGATCTTGTCCGAGGAGATTCCGGCGCGCATGCAACGGCGCGGCGCCGAGGAGCTCAAGCGATTGGTGGTGGAGGCGCTCGGGCAAGCGCGCATTGCCGCCGCGAAGGTTGATGCTTTTTCCGGACCGCGCCGTTTGACATTGATTGCCGAAGGCATCCCGGCCGCCCAGCCGAGCGCTCGAATCGAAAAAAAGGGACCGCGCAGTGACGCGCCGGCGGCGGCAATCGATGGCTTCCTGCGCTCCGTCGGACTTCGCCGCGATCAGGTCGAAGAACGCGAGGCGGGCAAGGCAAAGGTCCTGTTTGCGGTCCTCGAACAGCCCGGGCGGCCGACGTCGGCGGTTCTGCTCGATGTGCTGCCGGCGGCGATCGCCGGGATCGCTTGGCCAAAATCGATGCGTTGGGGTAGCAACGAGTTGCACTGGGTGAGGCCGCTCCATCACGTTCTCTGCTTGTTCGACGGCATCTGCGTACCGTTGAAGCTCGGCCATCTCACCGCCGGCGAAGTGACGGTCGGCCATCGTTTCCATCGGCCGCATCAGATCATCGTCAAGAACGTGGAAGATTATAGGCGCTATCTCGATGCGGCGAAGGTGATGTTTGACGACGACGTGCGCCGACGCCTGATCCGCGCCGAGGCCGAGCGGCTCGCCGCGGCGGAAGGTCTCTGGCCCGATCTCGACGACGCTCTATTGGACGAGATCGCCGGGCTCGTCGAATGGCCAGTGGGGCTGATCGGTCGTATCGATGATGCATTCATGGACGTCCCGCCCGAGGTGTTGAGGGCTGTGATGCGAAAGCATCAACGCTACGTCGCGCTTCGGCGCAAGGACGGCAGCCTTGCACCGCGCTTTGTCTTGATCGCCAATATCGCTGCTCCGGATGGCGGCAAGTCGATCGTCGCCGGCAACGAACGAGTCCTACGCGCCCGCTTTGCCGACGCCAAGTTTTTCTGGGATCAAGACCGGGCCAAGCCGCTTCGCGCCAATGTGCTGCGGCTCGAGGAGATCGTGTTTCATGCCGATATAGGCACCTTGGCTGAAAAAGTATACCGCATGGAGATCATGATCCCGGACGTTGTCGCCTGTGTTCCGGGCGCAGTTCAGGCCAATGTCGCTAACGCCGTGCGGCTGTGCAAGGCCGACCTGCTCTCGGGCATGGTTGGTGAATTTCCCGAACTTCAAGGCGTGATGGGTCGCTACTACGCTCGCAACGCCGGCGAACCAGACGATGTTGGTGACGCGATCGCCGAACACTATGCGCCGCTCGGCCCCAACGATCGATGCCCGAGCGCTCCGACCTCGGTCGCGGTTGCGCTGATCGACAAGATATACACCCTGGTCTCGATGTTTGCTGTCGGCATTCGTCCGACCGGCTCGAAAGATCCCTTCGCGCTCCGCCGCGCCGGACTTGGAATCATTCGGCTCATCGTCGAGAACGGGCTCCGGCTGCCACTGAAAAAAATAATTTTCGGCGTACCGAAGCCCGCTCGCAAATTGGTCGCTATCGACGACTCGTTGGTGGTCGAGTTGCTTGCATTCTTCGCCGAGCGTCTGAAAGTGCATCTCAAAGAGATGGGCGTTCGGCATGATTTGGTCGCTGCGGTCTTTGCGCTCACCGGCGAGGACGATCTCGTTCGACTGATCGCGCGCGTCGAGGCGCTCAGTGCATTCGTTGAATCGGATGATGGCGCGAACCTACTGACAGCGTACCGGCGGGCGGCGAATATCGTTCGCATCGAGGAGAAAAAAGATGCTCGACGGTATTCAGACGCGCCCGACCCAAATCTGTACCAGCTTGACGAAGAACGAGCGCTCGCCGGTGAATTGGCGGTCGTATCGACTCGAAGTCGAACGCTTTTGAACGCCGAGGATTTCCGCGGTGCCATGGCGTCGCTGGCGACACTTCGACGCCCGGTCGACACGTTCTTCGATAAAGTAACTGTCAACAGCAGCGACCCGAACCAACGAATCAATCGGTTGTGTTTATTGGCGCAAATACGCGATGCGCTCGACTCGGCCGCCGACTTTTCTCAGATTGAGGGATAGTTCTCGATGACGAAATGGATCTACGCTTTTGGCGGCGGTAGCGCGGATGGCAGTGACGCCTTGCACGATCTTCTTGGCGGCAGGGGATGTGGACTCGCCGAGATGGCGTGCCTCGGGCTTCCGGTGCCGCCGGGCTTCACCTTGACGACCGAAGTTTGTACGGCGTTTTATGCCAGCGGTGGCCGCTAACCCGATGATCTTGCCAACGGCGTGGAGCGCGCTTTCGGCGATCTTGAAACCAAAGTCGGTCGACGCTTCGGTGATGCTACGAACCCGCTTCTCGTCTCTGTCCGTTCGGGCGCGCGTGCGTCGATGACGGGCATGATGGACAAACTCCTCAATCTCGGCCTCAACGACGATACGGTTGAAGGGTTGGCGGTAGCAACAACACGCGGTTCGCATGGGCCAGCTACTGCCGCTTCGTGGAGATGTACGGCAACATTGTACTCGACATTGAGCGCAGCGTTTTTGAGTCGATCATCGAGTCGTACGAGAGCGAGCGCGGCGTCAGCGAAGACCCTGCACTGGACGCCGAGGACTGGCGCGCGATCACCAAGCTTTTCAAAGGCGAAATCCGCGCCCGCAAAGGAGCATCGTTTCCGCAGGCGCCCCGAGAACAACTAGGGGGAGCGATCGGCGCTGTGTTCGGTTCATGGATGAATAAGCGCGCTAGGACCTATCGCCGCCTTGACGTCATCCCGGAATCGTGGGGGACCGCCGTTAACGTGTAGGCGATGGTGTTCGGTAACATGGGCGATGACTCCGCGACCGGCGTCGCGTTCACGCGCAATCCTTCCACGGGCGCGCGGAAAATTTTTGGGGAGTATCTGGTGAACGCGCAGGGCGAGGATGTGATCGCCGGGATACGCACCCCACAACCGATCACGAAAGGCGAAGGAAGAAGCGCCCGTTCACTCGAAGAGAAGAAACCCACTGTCTACCGTGATCTACTCGCCTGGGCGAGCAAGCTCGAAACGCATTGCCGCTACGTTCAGGACATCGAGTTCACGGTCGAAAAAGGTCGGCTCTACCTGTTGCAAACGCGAACTGGCAAGAGGGGTATTGCCGCCGCGCTCACGATCGCGGTCGATCTCGTGCGTGAAGGCATCCTCGATCAAGCTGAAGCCGTTCGGCGTATCGATCCGGCGTCGCTCGATCAAGTACTCCGTCCGACCCTCGATCCCTAAGCTCCGCTAACGTTGATTGGCCGTGGGCTTGCGGCTTCGCCGGGAGCTGCGTCGGGCAGCGCGGTCTTCACTGCCGACGACGCCGAGGCGGTGGCGTCGAAAGGCACGCCGGTTTTTCTCGTTCGGGCCGAAACAAGCCCCGAAGACATCCAAGGGATGTTCGCGGCCAAAGGAATACTAACGAGCTGTGGCGCCATGACCAGCCACGCCGCCGTTTTCGCGCGCGGCATGGGCCGTCCGTGCGTT